>DATBSF010000415.1:0-5829 GCA_036559905.1 Thermoanaerobaculia bacterium
TTTTGATGAGGCAACGGAGCCGTTTCTCCTCGGTGAGAAAAACGGACCGGCGGCCGGCGCCATCGTCGCGACTCTCATCACGGTGATCGCACTATTTCTGAGCCGCGGTCCGCGCTACGCGCTGGTCATCATTGGGATCGCCCTGGGATTTGCGGTCGGCCTGGCGGTCAAGAAATATCTGCCGATGACACGCCCGGCTGTCGTGAATCGCCGCCAGGGGACTCCGTTCTGGGAAGTGGCGGCCAGCGCCGGAAAAAAAGCCAGAGTCGTGCACATTCCGATCACGTTCCCGGCGCACGATTTCCCGGGCGGCGAGATGCTCTCCGGACTCGGCGTCCCCGACATGTCGGGGCGAGTCGGGAAGCCCTTCTATTTCACCTCCGAGCTCGATTTCCATCGGGCAGGCTCGAACGAGTTTTCGATCGACGTCGTGCAGCTCGAAGACAACAAGGGCGTGATCAACACGCACATTCAGGGCCCGCCTAACAAGCTGTTCGGAAATCCGCCGTACATCTCCATCCCGATGACGATCACTGTGGCGAACGATCGCAACTCGATCGAGATTGGCGTGAGCGGTCAGAAACTCACGCTGCGGCCCGGCGAGTGGAGCGGCTGGACGGAGTTCGTCTTTCCGTTCAACCCGCTCATCAAGGTGCACGGCGTCAGCCGTTTTCATCTGATCGCATCGCAGCCCGAAGTGAAGCTCTATCTCTCGCCGATCAACTTCGATCCGCGGAAGCTGCCGCCCGGATTCAAGATCTCGTCGCCGACCGGATGGGCTCCGCAGCTCGCGAAGCAATTCGGCGTGTACAAGACGCTCGGCTGGCAGATCGACACCTGGGCGATTTCCGAGGGATTTGCGACGGAACAGATGTTCTGGGATGACATGAACTGGACGGTGGCGCAGGACCGCAAGATGTTCGATGCGTTCCTCGAAGGCGACGACGATCTGCTCGTCCATCAGTTCGAGTTTCCCGATCGCGTCGGTCACGTCTTCTGGCGCATCATCGATCCGCAGCATCCGGCGTACAACGCCGCGCTCGTTCCGAAATGGGGCGACGCGCTTCTGCGCACATATCAGTTGATGGACGCGATCGTCGGCGATGCGATGCGCGCCGCCGATGCGCATCACGCTGCGTTGATTGTGCTTTCCGATCACGGATTCGCGTCGTTCCGAAAATCGGTGAACTACAACACCTGGCTGGTGATGAATGGCTACATGACGTTGAAGACGGGCGTGCAGGTCAAAGAGCGGAACGTCGAGATGCTTTTCGATCAGGGACAGTTCTGGGAGAACGTCGACTGGTCGAAGACCCGCGCGTACGCCATGGGCCTCGGCGAGATGTACGTCAATCTGCGCGGCCGCGAATCGCAGGGGATCGTGCAGCCGGGGGCGGAATACGACGCCCTCAAGGCAGAGCTGAAACAGAGGCTCGTGACGATGGTCGACGTGGAAAACGGCGAGCATCCCGTGCGGCGCGTCATCGCCCGCGAGGAGGCCTACCACCAGTTCGATCCAAACATGATTCCCGATCTTTTCGTCACGAACAACGACGGCTATCGCGTGTCGTGGCAGACGTCGTTAGGCGGAATTCCAAAGGCGCTGATCGAGCCGAACAAGCAGCCGTGGAGCGGAGATCACTGTTCGGTCGATCCGGACATCGTCAAAGGGATATTTTTTTACAATCGGAAACTGGGGACCGACCGAGCGCCGTATATTGCGGATGTGTATCCGACGGTCCTTGGATTGCTCGGCGTGAAGGCGCCGTATCAGGTTGATGGCGTGGAGCTCAAATGACGGGGAATGTTGAATGTTTAATGTTGAATGTTGAATGCAAGAGCGCCGGAATCATTCAACATTCAACATTAAACATTTAACATTCCCCGTTTCCCCTCATGGATTACAAGAGTCTCCTAACCAAGGTCGAAAAAACTCTCGCCCAAATCGAGAGCGCCGGCACGCGCCGTCTGACGATCGAGCAAATCGGCGAGACGATCGCCACCAATTTCCGCGATGAGCTCGGGATTACCGGCGGGCGCATTTACGAGGCCACCGGCGACAACACGTATGAGCTGGTCGGGCGTTTCGGACAGTCGAAGGAGCGCGAGCTCGGCATTTCGGTCAGCAATGATTACAAGCCGCTGCAGCTCGCGCTGGAGAGCGGCGTGGTCGTCATGGACCCGAACGATCCGGGCGTCGATCGCGAGCTCGAGGAGAGGCTCGGCACGCGGCGATTCGCCGCCATCGCGGCCGGCGACGACAACCAGTACATCCTCGGCTTCGACGTCTCGCCGGAGCTGAGCCGCGAGGACATCCTCTTCTCGCTCAACCTCGTCCGCTACGCGATGAACCAGCGCCTGCGCGCGGAACACTACGAGTCGATCATCGTCGAGGCCCAGCGCATCCAGCAGTCGATTCTTCCGCAGCGCATCCCGCAATACGAAGGCTACGACATCTATGGGAAGACGGTGCCGGCGGAAATCGTCAGCGGCGACTTCTACGATTTCATTCCGGTCTCCGACAACATCCTCGGCATCGCCATCGCGGACGGCTCGGGACACGGATTGCCGGCAGCGCTGGTCGTGCGCGACATCTACATGGGCCTGCGCATGGCGACCGACCGCGATTTTAAAATCATCCGCACGCTCGAGAAGCTGAATCACATCATTCATCGCAGCCGGCTGACGACGAAGTTCGTGTCGCTTTTCTACGGCGAGCTCGAGACGGGCGGGATCCTGATCTACTCGAACGCCGGCCACAATCCGCCGTTCGTGCTCAAGCGCAACGGCCGGTGCGACGCGCTCGCGTACGGCGGTCCGGTCATGGGTCCAACGCCGGACGCGACGTACAAGCGTGGATTTGCGAAGCTCGATCCGGGCGATTTGCTCTGCCTTTATTCCGACGGCGTCATCGAGGCGCACGACCGGCACGATCGCGAATTCGGCATGGATCGCCTCCAGCGGGTGGTGAAGCAGCATCGCAGCCGCTCCGCCGCCGAGATCGGTCGCGAAGTCCTCGGACGCGTGGGAAGATGGGGGCGAAAAGGGGAGGATGATCGTACGATCGTCATCGTGAAGGCTGTACAGGTTTAAAGGCTTTTCACCACAGAGACACAGAGGACACAGAGACTCTGTGATCTCTGTGCCTCTGTGGTGAAAAGAATTGTAGCCATGAGCGACGTTCTGTATTTCAACGGCAAATGGACAACCACCGCCGAGCGCGTGTTAGGCGTCGAGGATCGCGGCTTCCAGTTCGGCGACGCGGTGTACGAGGTCTTCAAATTCTCGCGCAAGCGCCCGATCTTCATCCTCGATCACTTCAGGAGAATGGAACGCGGCCTGGCCGAGATCGACATAAGAAATCCGTGGAACGAGTCGTCATTCACCCGTATGGCCGAGGAGCTGCTCGAGCGCACGGCATTCGAGGACGGCATCGTGTACATCCAGGTTTCGCGCGGCGAGAGCGAACGCGCGCATTTCTATCCCGATGACATGAAGCCGACCGCCATCGCGTACTCCCGCAAGTTTCGATTTCCCGACGAGGCCAAGAAAGAACGCGGCATCCGATTGATCACGACGCCCGATCAGCGCTGGCTGCAGTGTCAGGTCAAATCCGTGAATCTGCTGGCGAACGCGCTCGCCAAGAAGCGCGCGCAGCGCGCCTCCGCGGATGAAGCGCTGCTCCTCGGTGACGGTGTGGTGCGCGAGGGCGCGAGCTCCAGCTTTTTCGTCGTGATCAAGGGGAAAGTGATCACGCATCCGCTCGACCATCACATTCTGCCGGGCGTGGTGCGCGATCGCGCAATCGCTCTGGCGCTGGCGGCGAAGATTCGCGTCGACGAGCGGCCCATTCGCGAGACGGAGCTCTTCGACCTCGACGAAGTCTTCATCACGAGCACGACGATGGGGGTGATGCCGGTGACGGAGATCGACGGACGCGTGATCGGCAACAGCCGCCGCGGCGAGATTACGACTCGGTTGCAGGGGCTGTTTGATGATCTCGAGCGGAGTGAGATTTCGCAGCCGCGCGCGACGACATCAGATTCTGCCTCGCGATCGCGATGAAGAACAATCCGCCGATCGCCACCGCGATCAGTCCCATCTGCAGCACATTGTCGGTCAGACTCATGGCGCCCCAGGACGTGACGATGTAGTAGATCAGTGTCGCGGTCGCGGAGACGAAATACACGACGCCCAGTAAACCGAGCACGCCGTTGCCTAAACGCGAACGGATCGGAACCCGCAACATATTGACGCCACGCCCCTCTCTGGAGAGACCTCAATTGTAGCCCTAGTGTGGTGAATCAGAAATACGCGGCACTTCGTTGCGGGCGCCGTCGTCGCCCGCAACCCTTCGGGCTGGGGCCGGTTGCGGCCGATCTGCGGCGTCGCTCGTCGTCAACGATGTCACCACATCGCCTCCTCCTCGCTCCTTGCATCTCGGCCGCAAGCGGCACCAGCGAAATGCCGCGTATTTCTGATTCACCACACTAGTCGTCGCCCGAGATGATCCCGCCCAGGACGCCGGTGGCCAGCCCCGCGAGGCCTTTCGATTCGTCCTTGCGACCCCCGACGGCGGCCGCGATTCGATTCGCAAGGCGGCTGAAGGGGAGAGTCTGCAGGACGACGTGTCCAGGCCCGGTGAGTGTCGCGTAGAACAGTCCTTCGCCGCCGAAGAGCGCGTTGCGGAATCCGCCGACGAACTGAATGTCGTACGTGACCGTTTCTGCGAACGAGACGATGCAGCCGGTGTCGACGCGCATCTGCTCGCCTGCCGCGAGGTCGAATTCCAGCATGTTGCCGCCGGCATGCAGAAAGAGCAGACCCTGTCCGCTGATCTTCTGCAGGATGAAGCCCTCGCCGCCAAAAAGCCCGGCGCCGAAACGTTTCGTGAAGGCGATCGACAGATCGACATTGCCGATCGCACAGAGGAACGCGTTCCGCTCCGCGAGGACGGTGGTGTTGTTCAAAGTAATCGGAAAGATCTTTCCCGCGATCGGATTGGCGAGCGCGAGGCGTCCGCTGGCCTGGTTGCAGCGGAAGACGCTCATGAACATCGATTCGCCCGCCAGAAACTTGCGCATCAGGCCTTTCATGATGCCGCCCTGCATCTTGGCCTGCAGCTCGATGCCCGTTCCCATGTACAGCATCGTGCCCGCTTCGGCGTAGAGTTCTTCGTCGCGCTTCAATTCGATCTGGAGCGCCTGCATCACATCGCCTACGATCTTGTATTCCATGCGCCGAATTGTAGCCGCGCCGGTCTCTCTTCTCGATGCAGTCGGCGAGGTTTATCCCGACTCGTCGAAAACGTCGCTTCGCCAGATTCTGCAGAGCGGCCGCGTGCGCGTGAACGGCGAGGTCGAGAAAGACGCGAAGTTGCAGCTCGACGCGGACGACGTCCTCGACATCGCGCAGAAATCGGATCGCCAGGCGCTGCCGCCAGGACTGCTGATCCTGCATGAAGACGTCGATGTGATCGTGGTCTTCAAAGCAAACGGACTGCTGACAGTGGCCACCGAACGCGAACGCGAAAACACCGCGCAGGCCTGGCTCAACACCTACCTCGGAGCCCGACGCGAGGAGCGGATCCACGTCGTCCATCGCCTCGATCGCGAGACTTCAGGCGTGCTCGTATTCGCGAAGAACTTTCACGCGCGCGAGCAGCTCAAGGAGCAGGTCGCGGCGCATACCGTCGATCGCATCTACATCGCGATCATCGAAGGCGTGATGCATCCGCCGGCGGCAACGATTCGATCGTACCTGTTCGAGCGCAAAGATCTTCGGATGGTGAGCGTCGATGCGCGTCCCGACGCCAAACTAGCGATCACG
>DATBSF010000416.1:0-5248 GCA_036559905.1 Thermoanaerobaculia bacterium
TGAGCGCGTAGACCATCGTCTTACCGGGAAACTCTGCAACCATCAGATCGGTCTGAGCCTGATAGAACGCATACAGCCCTGCAGGCGTGTAACCGTGCTGCGCGAAGAGCTGGGTATTGCACACGCAGCCTGGATCACAGCGCTTTGGGAGGCGGTTCTCCTCCGAGAACAGATTGGCTCCCGAAGGCTTGATGTACGCGAGAGCTCTGTACCAATCAGCGCGTGACTTGATGTGAGTTGCCACTTTTCTCAGAAGATCGAAATAGTGATTCTGATATGCGATCTCGGTTGGACTGCCGAGCGTCATCCTGGCGCCACATCCTCCAGCACTGCCGTCACTGCCGCTGTCTTGAAAACTCAAGGGCGTGACTCCGTTCGTGAAGAGCCACGTCGGCGTACCGTCGTCGCCGGCCTTGATGCCGACGCTGAAAAACTTGCCGTTCTTCACGGCGTTGTTCATCTCGCGATCGAGCGCAGTGAAATTGAAACTCGAATCCGCGGTTCCGGGAGCAACCTGCACATCTTTCCAGCGAAGACGGACGAAAGCGCCGCTGATGCTCGGCTCCTGCCACGTCAAATCCATCGTCGCGCTGATCGCTCCTCCTCGGCACAGCATCTGACTGCCGACAGTGGCCCGCGGAGCGAGGCCCGAGGCGCACAGCGTGGCTGCCGGCTCGACGACTAATCCGAAATCGGCCGGGCCGAGTGCGTAGATGCCGGACGCTGCCTGCGGCATCGGTCCGGTGAATTCGTTCGGATCACTCGGAGAGTAGGCCTTGACTGCCGAGCAGAAG
Organism: Thermoanaerobaculia bacterium; assembly: GCA_036559905.1. Lineage (GTDB taxonomy): Bacteria > Acidobacteriota > Thermoanaerobaculia > Gp7-AA8 > Gp7-AA8 > Gp7-AA10. Next base: position 795 of record DATBSF010000416.1, read on the forward strand.
CCGGACGCAACACCATCCCAATTCACCGGGATGATCGAGTCGCCCGTTCCGTTCAGAGTCCATTCGACCGTGTCGCCGCTCGAGATGACGACGACGGATGGCGAGAACGTTCCGTCTGCATTCACTCTGACCGTGTGAGTGGTTGCAGCGAGCAGCGCAGGCGCCATGAGTACGATGAGACTCTTCATGCGGTAGTTACTGACTGACGACAGTCGGACCGAATTCGTTTACATTACAGCATTCCCATGAACGGGAAGATCTGCTACATCGAAATGCCGGCGCTCGACGTTAAGCGCTCCGCCGCGTTTTACGAGAAGGTCTTCGGGTGGGAGATCCGGCAACGCCCTAACGGCAGCGTTGCGTTCAACGACACAACCGGAGAGGTCAGCGGCACATGGGTGACCGGACGAACACCGGCCACGCCCGGCCTGATGGTCTACATCATGGTCGACAGCGTTGCCAAAACTTGTGAGGCGATTGTCGCGAACGGCGGCGTAATCGTTCAGCCGATCGGCGGCGACGCGCCGGAGATCACGGCGAGGTTTCGCGATCCGGCGGGTAACGTGATCGGTCTCTACCAGCAACGCGAGCAAGAACGGCAAGCGTAACAAGTGCCATCACAAACGCCGGCACTCCAGTCACAACCGGAAACACGATGAGCGCCAGAAGAGCGCGAGTTGTGTGCTGCCCGTGAACATTGATCCACACAGCCAGGAGGAACGCGCCGAACGCGACCGCTCCCGCGACATGCAGCGCGGCGCGAAGCGGCACGTTGCGCTCACGAAAATGCTCGTACGCGATGTGCGCCGCGAACGTCAGCGCGCTCACCAGCCACGCCGCGAGCCGCCATCCAACGACGACTTTATGCGAGGCGGCGGAGGCCGTCGGGATCGCGAACGTGACTCCGACGATCGGATACACGACAGCAAAAAGCAGATCGCGCGTCACTTGTCGCATTTTGTGAGCAATGGAACCGTAATATTTTTTTCCGACGCGCAGTACTGCACGCGGAAAGTAACGCGCTGCTCGTCGTAACCCGGCTTCGAGATCTGCAGAATGTACGTACCTTCCGGGAAGCCCTTCAGCGCAAACCGCCCTCGCCGATCGGACCTGCCTGAAGAGATTGTCTTGTGTTGCAGCGTGAGGATTGTCAAGGCGGCTCGTGAGACGGGCCGGCCACCCGACACGACCCGTCCGCGGACGCCATAACGTTCTTCCTCTGGCGGGCCCATGAAGGTGCAGTCGTGGATGGTGGCCGTATCGTCGATGAGCAATTGAACCCTGCGGCCATCGGCACACGTGCTGACGAGATGTTCCGATGTGCCGGCCAGCGTGGCCGTCAACGTGATCAGCGAATCGGCAGGAACATTGAGATCGAAATCTCCCTTCGCATCAGTTGAAGTACAAATGTTCGTTCCCTTGATGCAGACCTCGACACCGGGAAGCTCCACGCTGTCTTCAATTTCGAGAACCTTCCCGTGGATCACGCTTGTCGACGCCAACAGAAGTGCGAAGATCATCCCGCTCACCCTGCACAAATCGCGCGAGAAACGCAATCCGCGCCTAACAGCGGAATCACCTCCGCCGCGAACCTCTCCATCTCCTCGGCCTGCGGGCTGAATTGCAACAGCGTGAGATCGATTCCGATCCGCTGCAGCGCGTCGAGACGTTCCGCGATCACGTCCGGGGTTCCGATCAATCCTGTCCGCAATCCGCGATTCGAGACGGAATACTCCTCGACCGACATCGCGCGCTCGAGCTGCGTGCCGCCGAGCCACTGCTCGTAATTCGCGAAGCCGGCCGCCGAAGCGCGGACATCGGTGACGCGCGCGAGCTCGCGATTCGCCTGCTCGATCGAAGGTCGACAGATCACGAATCCCGCCACGCCGAACATCAGCGGCGGCGCATCGGGCGCGAGCCGCTCGCGCCGCGCGCGCATGTCCGCGATCTTCGCCGCCAGCCGCTCGGGCGGATCGCCGTGCATGACGTACGCGTCGGCATCGCGCGCGATCAGATTCTTTGCCGACTCCGATTCGCCGCCGGCGTAGATCGGCGGAACGCGGACCGGCTTCGGCTCCACGATCGCATTCTCGATGCGATAGAAATCGCCGTGGTGGGAGAATCGCCGCTCGCGCCACAATCCGCGCGTGACTTTCAGCCACTCCTCCGTGCGCGCGTATCGCGCATCGTGCACGTCGAACGGCAATCCCTGCTGCTCCGCTTCGTCGCGCCACCACGACGAGACGACGTTGAGCGCGACGCGCCCGCCGCTGATGTGATCGATGTTCGCGGCCTCCTTCGCGAGCAGGCCCGGATGATGAAAATTCGGCCTGACCGCAACCATCAGCTCCAGGCGCCGCGTCACCGCGGCCAGCGCTGCAGCGGTGGACCACGCATCGAGGCTCGGCGCATCGACGCCTTTGATGTCGTTGAGATTGAGCTCGGCGATCAGCGTGATGTCGAATCCGATTTCTTCGCTGCGCACGGCCAGATCGCGCACGTAGCGCCAGGTCGCCTCCATGCGCTCGTCCTCGACGTTGCGCAGCCATCCGCCGAAAACGGGCAGCCAATATCCGAATCGCAGCGCGCTCATGCGACCGCCCTCCGCACTATCACCTCTTCGAGCGCATCGACCAGCTTGACGGTCGGATCAAATCCGATGACAGCGACCGGATCGGCGACGAAGTTCGAGAGCGCGTTGATGTCATAGAAATAGACGGCGCCATCGCGATTCGATTCGAGATACTCGATGCCGCCGACGTCGATCTGCGCGGCGGTCGCGATGCGCTCGGCCGCGTCGATCAGCTCGGCCGATGGCGTGTAGGGCTCGACGCTCAATCCGGCATTCGCGGCGCCGGCCGGGCACGCAATGCTGGTCAGTTCGCGCCCATCGACGGTCTTGCACACATCCGCCGGGCACAAATTGAAATCCTCGGTATCGCCCAGATGGATGCGGATGGCGTAGAGGAAACGCCCTTCGAGCGTCTCGATGCGCACGATGCTGTTGCCGCGCGGCGGGTGGTATTCCTGCGCCAGCAGCACGCCATCGAGGCCCGTTGCGATCGATTTTTCGTAAACCGCCTTCACGAGATCGAGCGGACGATCGAATCGCACGATGCCGGCGCCGCTGCCGCCGATGTTCGGCTTCACCACGATCGGAAACGCGAGCGTCTCCGCCGCCTGCGGCAGCGACTCGATGTCGCTGACCACGCGAGTGCGAGGTGCTCGAATTCCGAGGCGTGAGAGGAGTGCGATCTGCGCAGCCTTGCTCGTTTCGATGCGAAATGCGTCGCTGCCGTTGAAGACATCGATGCCGTGCGATTCGAGCCATGCGAGGTAATCGTGCGTCGCGAAGATCGCGCCGCCCCGCCCGCGCCTCCACGCGGATGGACTCATCCGATTGAACGCCGCCGAAACGATCGGCGGTTGTCTCGCCGGATCGAACGCATGACCGTCGGCGTGCACACGTAGATACGGCGTGCCGCGCCGATCGAGCTCCGCGAAGAGCGGGCGGAACCAGTCGGGATGTTCGTAGAAAATCAGAAGGGGTCGCGTCATTTGCATCTCCTTTCGGGTGCACGACGCGACGTGAACGGGATGGAAAAAGAAAAGAAAAACCCGCAACGGAGCGCCGTGCGGGTTTGAATTGAGTCGATGTTGTTCGGCTTACGTCAGCGACACTTCACCCGCATGCGTGTTGGGACAAGGACACATGCATCCGGAGAAGTGCGACATCACGCGAAGGTTTATACATCGCGTGGCAGGTCGAGTCAATGCACGCGGACGGCGCGACCGCGCGGATTGAGCGGAATCTGCCACACGCCGCGGTTCTGGATTGCGACGCGAAGATAGAGCCCGGCGGGATCGATGATCCCGCTGTTGACGTGGGTGGCTGGCAAACCATCGTTGAGCGATCGCCACAACGCTCCTCCGTCGGTGGAGCGAAGCACGCCACGAATCGGTGACAAGATGAAAACGTCCCGTTCATCGCGCGGATCGACGAGCACCTTTGCCTCGAGATCAAACTCCGCGGGATGGCTGAATCTGGTCCAGCTCACGCCGAAATCTTCGCTTCGAAAAAGCTCCGAAACGCTTCCCTGGAACCGCGCGAGACGGTAGATCACATTCGGCTTCGACGCCGCCACCGCAATCGACCATGTCCCGAGCGGCGGCGGATCGGGCGGGGGCGGTATGGGAATGGGCGGAGGAAACACCCACGTCTCGCCTCCATCGATGCTGCGCATGAATTCGAGAGATGCTCCATAGACCCGGCTCGAATTTGTCGGGTCGATCACGACCTGCGTGACCGGCTGCTGCAGCGGCTTCCACGTTTTACCGCCATCGCGTGTGCGCAAGGTTCCGGCCGCGGGATTCGAGGCGAAGACAACGCCGGGAAGATGCGGGTCCGCAGTGATTGACCAGGATGGAAAAGGTGCGCTCGCAAAAACGTCAAT
>DATBSF010000417.1:0-4453 GCA_036559905.1 Thermoanaerobaculia bacterium
GTCGTCGAAATCCAGCAGATCGACGACATCGTCGCGCGCTTCGACGAGCGCATCCGAGACGGATTCCTGTATGGCGACTTCCAATTCGCCATCGATCCACAATCGGACGATTTTCTGCGCCGCGGCGTCTTTTCCTGCTACCAGCCGCTCGCCGAGTCGGCGGCCGTACCGAATGGACAGAAAGAATTGTCGGGGGACGACTGGAACAAGCTGCTTGTTCTGGCACACACCAGTAAGACGGAAGCGTTCGAACGCTATGCGGCGTATTACCTATCCACTAATGGCCAGGTTTACTGGTCCGATCTCCAGCAGCTCGGCTATTACGTCGGCGGCTATCACGCCATACTCGATCGGGCGATGCACACGCCGGAAGCGACCGAGATCATCACCGAGGTGTACGTGCCGCGGCCGCAGCTTGCGGCGTTCATGCATGAGGTGGCCGACGATTTCCGCCGCAACAACGTGAACGTGATTTACGGAACGGTGCGGCTGATTGAGCGCGACGACGAGACCTTTCTTGCGTGGGCCAAGCAGTCATACGCATGCGTCGTCATGAACCTTCACGTTGTCCACAGCCCGGAGAAAATCGAGGCGACGGCCAATAATCTCCGCCGGCTGATCGATCTTGCAGCGGCCCGCAATGGCAGTTTCTATCTGACCTATCACCGCTACGCCTCGGCGCGTCAACTCGACGCGTGCTATCCGCAGTTCCGCTCATTCCTGGCGTTGAAGCGCCAATACGATCCGAGCGAGCGCTTCACCAGCGACTGGTACGAACATTCCAATCGCCTGATGCAGACAGGATGAGAGACGCGCCGAGCGCCACAGCCCGTTTCGTCGCAGAGCACATCGTCCTTCTCGGTCCCCGCATTCACGCGCTCCTCGAAGTGCCTCCTGAACAGATTGAGTGGACCGGTCGCGTACTCGAGGCCAGCGGATGGACGCGCGGCGTCTTGTCGTCGTTGCGATCGACTCTGGTCGAGCGTTTTTCGATTCCTGGCATTCGCACGCACTACGTCCTGCGCAAGAAGATCATCGAGCGCGAGGTGCGCCAGGCGATCGTCGAAGGCTGCCGTCAGGTCGTGATCGTCGGCGCGGGTTTCGATGTGCTTTCGTTTCGATTGGCAGCGGAGTTTCCGCTTGTCGCGTTCAAAGAGTTGGATCACCCGGCGACGCAAGGCGCGAAGCGCGTTGTGGCTGAACGCTACCGATCGAAAATCGAATTCATTGCCGCAGACCTTCGCAACGCAACGATCGATGTCGCAATGGATCGCGAGAAGGAAACGGCCCTCGTTATTGAGGGAGTATTGATGTACTTCAGCGAGGAACAGGTCATCGCCATACTGCAATCGGTGCGTCGTGCCGCGAAAAGTGGCCGACTGATCATCACAGCGATGCACAGCGATCGATTCGCCGGGTCAACCTGGCTGGCAACGTGGTGGCTGAAACGGCGAGGGGAGCCATTTCGCTGGGCGCTCGCGCCGGACGCCGCCGCCGCCTTTCTCTCTCGGGTCGGTTTCCACGTTCTTCGGATCTATGGCGCCGAGGAAATCCGGGCTGCCCTTCCCGCCCGAGCTGCTGGACGCCGCGTAGCGAGCGGAGAATTTATCGTGGTCGCCGAATGGTGAGCGAGCCGATCACCGCGCTGACGGATTTTGTTCTCGCCGCGATCACTGCGTTCTGGGCGATTCGCGTCTTTCGTTCATCCGATCAACGCGCGTCACGCCTGTTCGCCCTGGCCCTCGCAGCGACCGCAATGTCAACGCTGTTTGGCGGTCTGTATCACACGTTCCCCGGTCAAGCGGTATGGAAAGCGACAGCGCTCTCCGTCGGGCTAGTCAGTTTTTTTCTTGGATTGTCGATCGCCGTCGCATTTCTTTCGCCGCCAGTAACAAGGCTCGTCCGGGTCATCCTGCTCATTCAATTGTGTGTGTATGCGATTGCGGTGTTGCTCAGCGACGACTTCTGGATCGTGATTGTGGACTACGCCTCGGTGATGGTCGCGATCCTCATCATCTGCGTGATGCGCTGGTCAAACGCCTCAGTGCGATGGATCACCACGGCGATTCTCATCTCGTTTGCTGCTTCGGCGTTGCAAATGAGCTCGATCCGCGTTGGTCCTTTGAATCACAACGACATCTATCACGTCGTCGACGTCGTGGCTCTCTACTGTTTCTACCGCGGTGGAATGGTTCTCAGTACAGAGCGATCGTCGAGCCGACCCACGTGAATTCCTTGTTGAAAGCGACGCCGAGGAGTTTGCCGCGAGAGAGGCGGACGAGGTTCTGCGCGAGGATCGGCTCGCGTTCGTCGTCGGGCCGAAGAAACATCATCCGGATCTCGATTTTCACTCGGCCGCCATCGCCGGCCTTCAGCGCGGGCGCGTATTCGATCTTCTCCTGCACGCACCACTGATCCCGTTCATTCGCTGGAATTCGGGCGATATCGTCGGCAGTCGGCTCGACATTCACGCCTCCGCCGGCAAACGAGAAGAGCGGCTTGAGCACGTATCTGCTGAGATCTTTCGGGACTTCGCGAAGCTCGGAGACGAACGTCGCTTTCGGCACTGCCGGATGGTCGAGGAACGGCAGCGAATATTTCGACCAGACCCAGTACCAGTTCGGATGCGGCGACCATTCGACGTCCAGTTCTTCGCGATAGTCGAACGGGGTCTGTACATCCTTGCGAATGAGCTCGTCAAATACAACACGATTATATATACGCTTAATTTGCACGTTCCCGCGATAGAGCTTTCGCCCGCGCTTGGTGAGCTCGCGTGGATCGACGGAATCGATGTCGAGCAGCTTTTTTGTCGCGTGAAAGTCGGGAGATGTTTTCTGCGTCGGCGGATCGATGTCCAGTAGAACGACTTCCTTCGGATCGTGTTTGTCAGCGATCGTGCGGCGCATCAGGTCGATGAACCCCGCGCGATCGAGACCCGAGAACCAGCACGACCAGTCGCGATCGAGGCCGTCCATTTTTGCCAGCATCTCGACGAAGGCGTCTCGCTGCACGACCTGCAACGCCGTCAGCGATGGAAAGCCCTGAAGCTCGATGAGTTTCGGAACGTACTGTCCATTTTCCTCGACCACCGCGAAATCAACCTGCGCAAAACTCGGCAGGCGATCCATTCCCGGAACATTCCATCGCTCGGGAATCGCGCGCTTCATCCGCTCGATCCTTTTCGCATCGGAAAGCTGCGCGATGATTTCCTTCCCGCTCTTCACGATCCGCGCTTTGAAATCGTCCGGGAGAAAAATCGGCGTCTCGGCCAGGCGGAATTCGAACTTGCAGTTCAGCCGCCGCGCGAGGTCGACCTGATACGCGTCGTAGCGCTCCTCCGTGAATTGACGATTGAAAAGGTCGCGATAGCGCGGATCCATGCGGCGCTACGCCCGCGACACCGGGGTTTGACATCGCTCTGCGATCTGCATCGCGACGAAATGCTGCAGCGGCCTGAGGAACGTGTACTCGGAGGTCAGGCGGCTCTGTCGCTCGTTCTCGCCCTGCAACAGAGAACCCATCGCTTCTGAGCGTTCGCGATACCAGTTCTCGGTGACGTCGCCGTGGAGACGCTTCTCATCGAGCACGTACAGAACGTGCTCGCGGTCGATGATTTCCGGATGATGATTCATTCCGAACACGCGCGGCATGTCGTCGGAATCGCGTGCCCACTCGAGCATCGTGACCGCGGCGCTGTTCTCGCTCTCGAGCGCGAGACAATTTACGTCGCATGACTTTTCGAGGACCAGATCGAACAAACGATTGTCGACGACGCGGTAATGGCGGTGATCGGGCAACTGCTTCGCGAACTGCGAGAACCAGGGATGCTGCAGCCCCACTTCGGTCAGGACATTGGTAGGGATACCGCTGCTCTTCTCATCGCGAAGCACCGGCTTCGCAACGCCCGACCAGCGGCACATCAAGCCGAACGAATGGCAGATGCCGATGAGACTCGCCTTCGGATGGCTTTGGATCGCGTCGAAGAGACGGAACAGCGGCGCTTCCCAACTCGCCGACTCCTTCACCCCCTGCGCCCACCACGAGATTCCATCGTTTTCCCTCGGATCCAGATGCCCGGGGCCGCCGGTCGCGACGTAGACCTTGAATCGTCCATCGGGATCGGCGGGCAAGAGGCCGCTGCGCCTCACATCGTAAGAAATCGCGCGGACTTTGACGCCTGCGGCGACGAGAACATCGCGCTGGAGCCCGGCAGCATCGAGGATTGCGTGGATGATCTGATCGTGGCCGAGGTTGGGCCAGCGATGGTTCATGTCGAGGACGGCGATGTCGAGGCGGTCGCGATCGGCAGACGGAGCCGAATCGATAACCCGCGCGTACTCAAAGAAATCGTAGGTGTCGTGGATATCGCGTTTCTGCATGGATTCGGTCACGATGCGAGCGGGATGCCGTGTTCCGTCTCCTGGATGATGTAGTCCACGACCTTCTTCAG
>DATBSF010000418.1:0-6596 GCA_036559905.1 Thermoanaerobaculia bacterium
CGCGTTGACGATGCCCATCGTGAGGCCGGCCTGAATCGCGTGATACAAAAACGCGGCGTGCATCGCCTCGCGCACGACCTTGTTGCCGCGAAATGAAAAAGAAACGTTGCTGATGCCGCCTGAAGCATTGGCGAGCGGAAACTTCTGACGGAGCTGTCGCACGGACTCGATGAAGGCGACGCCGTAGTTGTTGTGCTCCTCGATTCCTGTGGCGACCGTGAGCACGTTCGGATCGAAGATGATGTCGGTCGGATCGAATCCAACTTCGTTGACGAGAATGTCGTAAGCTCGCGAACAGATCGCGAGCTTGCGCTCGATCGAATCGGCCTGTCCCTGTTCGTCGAACGCCATCACGACGACGGCCGCGCCGTAACGCTTCACCAGGCGAGCCTGTTGTCGGAACTTCTCTTCGCCTTCTTTCAGCGAGATCGAATTGACCACCGACTTCCCCTGCGTACATTTGAGTCCCGCCTCGATCACGCTCCACTTCGAGCTGTCGATCATGAGCGGAACGCGGGCGATGTCGGGCTCGGACGCGACGAGGTTGAGAAAGTCCGCCATCACCTTTTCCGAGTCGAGGAGTCCCTCGTCCATGTTGACGTCCAGGATGTTCGCGCCGCCTTCGATCTGTTGCTTGGCGATGCGCAGGGCGCCGTCGAGATCGCCCGACTTGATCAGTTGCGCGAACTTCGGCGATCCGGTGATGTTCGTGCGTTCGCCGATCATCAGGAAGTTCGATCCGATGGAGTCGGGACGAACGGTCAGCGGCTCCAGGCCGCTGAGACGCAGATGGCTTTCGATCGCGGATGGGACGCGAGGCGGCAGATCCTTCACCACCTCCGCGATCGCGCGGATGTGCTCTGGCGTGGTTCCGCAGCACCCCCCGACCATGTTGAGCCAGTTGTTCTCGGCGAAATCGCGGAGAAGCGCCGACATCGATTGCGGTGTTTCGTCGTACTCGCCGAGTGCATTCGGCAGTCCGGCGTTCGGGTAGCACGAGATGAAGATCGGCGCGATGCGCGCCAGCTCTTCGATGTACGGGCGCATCTCCTTCGCGCCTAACGCACAGTTGATTCCGACGCTCAGAAGCGGCGCGTGCGAGATCGAGTTCCAGGCTGCTTCCACCGTCTGTCCGGACAACGTGCGTCCGGAGGCATCGGTGATCGTGAGCGATGCCATCACCGGAACGCTCAGGCCGCGATCAGCAAAGAGTTTCTGAATCGCGAAGAGCGCCGCCTTCAGATTCAGCGTATCGAATGTCGTTTCGGGCAGAAGAATGTCGACGCCGCCATCGACGAGTCCTCGGGTCTGCTCGTAGTACGCGTCTACCAGTTCATCGAACGACACCGCGCGGAACGCAGGATTGTTGACGTCGGGCGACATCGACGATGTGCGATTTGTCGGCCCGAGTGAACCCGCGACGAATCGCGGACGCTCATTTGTCGAAAATGCGTCGGCCGCCTTCCGGGCGATCTTTGCGGCGGCGAGATTCATGTCGTAGACGTTCGACTCCAAACCGTAGTCGGCCATCGAGATCGCCTGTGCGTTGAAAGTGTTGGTCTCGATGATGTCGGCGCCCGCTTCGAGGTACGCGCGATGGATTTCCTCGATGATCTTTGGCTGCGTCAGATTGAGGACATCCGCTGCTCCCTTGAGATCGCGTGGGTGATTGGCGAATTGCGCGCCGCGATAGGCGGGCTCGTCCAGCTTGTAGCGCTGGACCATCGTCCCCATCGCACCGTCGATGATCAGGATGCGTTGTCGGAGTGCGTCGATCAGCTTCTTCATAAATAAAAAACCCCGCAAGTGCGGGGGGCCATCGCAAAGCGCGAACTCGTGCCGGCTCTTTAGCTTTTTTTAACCTGGTTGCAAGCGGCCCCCAAATCGATCCAGGTAACGCGACTCTACGGCAGGGTTTGTGGGTTGTCAAACTCATCCCCAAATCCTTCGCCTTCGGCTCAGGATTTGGGAATCCACCGCCCTACTGCGCGAGTGTAGGCCTCATAGTCGGCGCCAAACATTCGACGCAAAGTCGGCTCTTCGTACCCCAGAACGAACAGGCTGACGATCACGAAAAGCAGGGCGACCATCACCAAGATCGTGACAGTCAGATTCGGGAAGACGATCGCCTCGCCGATTAGCACAATCCCCATTCCGAGGTACATCGGGTTGCGGACCCAGCGATACGGCCCGGAGACCACCAGGCGGCGCGGCGGATCGAATGGCGCAGGCGTTCCCAGACCGCGCCACGCGAACTCCCAGACGCACGGCAGCGCGATTGCGGCGCCGATGGCCATGACGATCCAGCCGAGCGGCCGGGGGCTGTCAAACGCATGAGCGCCGACGACCCATTTTGGAACGAACCAGGTCCAGAGGGAGATGAAAGCGGGGGCGACGATGAGGGCTCGGAAGATTGCGAAAACGCGTCGAGTGAGCATGAGAGCCTCCTTCTGCCTCTGTCTTACCCACTGACCGCTGCGATGGTTTCGTCGTCATGGAGCGCCGGCGCAACCGGCCGCCAGGATGGCGGCGCTCCGACATGTTATCTTCGAGGCGGTATGTCAACCGTCGCCGATACTCCGATCGCGCACACGGAAGCCACCAACGCGAAGATCCTGGCGATTTCCGAGGACCGCATTCAGGGCTTTGTGCGCGATCCGATCGGCGAGATCGCGCAGCGATCGGGCGTGCCGAGCGACACCGTCATCGAGCGCATTCGCGCGATGTTGCGGGCAGGAACGATTCGCCGCGTGCGGCAGACGCTCATGGCGACGAATCTCGCCGAGGGCGCTTTGGTTGCGTGGCAGCTTCCGGCGGACAAAGTCGACGCCGGATTCGATTTCATGTTTCAGCAGGACCCGTTCTCGGGACACGTGGTGATCCGCTCGACGGATGCCGCGACTCCGGGATCCAACTATCGCCTCTGGACGACTGTGAAGGTCCCGCAGGGCTTCTCGATCGAGAAGCATTGCGCGCAACTGGCGCGTCTGACGGGCGCCGAGCGTTTCCGCGTCATGCCCGCCAGGCGCATCTTCGCCCTAGGCGTCGGCCACGTGCGGCGCAAAGAGATTCCGCCAGGAAGCAAGTCGGAAGAGCTCGCAGTCGCCAAGGACACCGAGAAGGTTGAGCTGAACGATCTCGAATGGCGCGTGCTCGATGCGCTCAAGCGCGAGTTCACACCGGAAGAAATCGGCCGCGATCTGTGGCGCGACCGCGCATCGAAGGCCGGCGTCTCGCTCGAACAATTCTTCGAGGTCGCCGAGGATCTGAATCGGCGCGGTGTGATCGGGCGCTTCTCGACATTCCTGGAGCACGTGAAGCCGCTGGCATCCGGCGAGCGCGTCACGCGGTTCAACGCGCTTTTCCACTGGGCGGTGCCGGCCGGCCGCGAAATGGAAGCGGGTCGTGAAATCGGACGCTTCCACATCCTGACGCACTGCTACTGGCGCGAGGGCGGCCCGGAGTTTCGCAACGTCAACATCATGGCCGTCGCGCACGGGACGGAGAAGCCGCTCGTCCTCGAGCACAAGCGCGCGATCGATGAGCATCTCGCTGCGATCGGGATTCCGGTGAGCTACACGAACGTGTTCTGGGGTGGCCGCAGCGAGATCAAACCGTCCGAGATCTCGCCGATCGCGTATCGCGAATGGTGCGCGAAGATCGGCGCCGATCCGGAGACGATGCGCGAGTGAGCTCGCGGACCGCGACATTCGCGCTAATCGCGCTTCTCGTCGTCATCGCCGGCGTCGCTTTCGTACAGTCGTACCAGTGCTGGCTCGATCCGATCATCGATACCGGCCGCGATCTCTACATCCCCGAGCAGCTCGCGCACGGCGCGACGCTCTATCGTGACATCCGGTATCAATATCCGCCGCTCGCGCCGTATCTCCTCGCGGCCGCGACGGCGGTCGTCGGTCATTCGCTCGCGTCGTACACCGCAATCGGCTTGTTGCAATCGATCGTCATCGCTGCTGCGCTGTGGGTGGTGGGGAGGCGGACGGCGGGGATCATCGCTGGCTTTGTCTCTTCGCTCTTTTTCCTGGCGCTGAGCTTCTGCGGCGCGTCGACGTGGGGCGCCAACTTTCTATTTCCGTACAGTTACGCCGCGACGATTGGAATGATGTTCCTCGTCGTTTCTCTGGCTTTCTTCATCTGCGATCGGCCGGGGCCTGCGATCGGCGCTCTCTTTTGTGCGTCGTGGTGCAAGGTCGAATACGCCATTGCGGCCTTCGTGATCCTGCTGATCCTCGGAATTGGCAAACGGGTCTCGATTCGGCACATCGTGGCTTTTCTGGTTGCAGAGGCGATTGCCGCCGCCATTCTCTTGATCAATTTTCCGCAGATGCCGGGCAACATTTTCGCGGAAGCGTTGACGCGTGGAGCGAGCGCGCGACAGTTCTTCCGCACCGTGTCGGGGCTCGCGTTGTGGGAGTTCAACGTTGCCACTGCGGCGCTTGCGATCGTCGGCATCGTATTGATCGCATGGCTGCTGCGATCCGTGCGAATGCAGATCGCGATTCCGATCGTGATCATCATCAGCGTCGCGCTCGCGAGTCATGCGTTTTTTCGCGCATGGGGCTTTCTCCAATTCGCGGCGCTGGTGCAGGGATTTCGAACGCGCAACTCCAACCTGCTGACGCTGTCCGCGTTTTCGATCGCATCGACGCTGCGAATTCCGCTGAGCGTCTCGCCGGCGTGGTACGGATTCGCTCTGATCGTGCCGACGTACGCGCTCATTTCCTACGTGCTGTTCGGTTATCTGCGCGGAAACTCGATCTGGTGGATCCCGCTCATCGCGCTTTTGTGTGGCCGCGATCTCGCGGAGCAGCGCGTACGTTATGCGCTGAAGATTTCACCGATCGTGTCGCCGCGCGGGACTTTCTACGATGCGAACCCCGATCGCGCCGAGGTCTTGAACGCATTCCTTCAGCGCGTTCACGGCGGAACGCTCGCCGTGCTCCCCGAGGGAATCACGCTCAACTACCTGACGCAGTCCCGAACGCCACTGACGTTTCACACGTTCACACCCGTCGAGACCGCGGCGCCGGCCGTAGAAGACTCGATTCTTGGTGAGTTTGCGCGCCGGCCTCCAGACCGCGTTGCGATCGTGGATCGAGATGTCACCGAGTACGGGTATCGCGGCTTCGGGGTGGATTACGACCTGAAACTGTGGGCCTATCTCACTGCAACATATAGACTTGAGCAGAACTGGGCAAAGCCGCGTTTCCGGATGATTCTCCTGCGGCGTTGAGTTACTTCAGCGTGTTTCGCCGCTGTAGAAGCTGCAGCTCCTGGCGGTAGCGGCGGTCGGCGGGCAACAGCCGAACGGCGGATTGCAGATAGCGGTGCGCCGCCTCGACGTCGCCGAGCGCCTCACAAACTGCGCCGAGGTTGTAGTACAGCGGAGCCGAATCGCGATGCTGGCGGAGAGCCACTTCCCAAATCGCGCGCGCATCCTGCAGCCGGTCGGCTGCAATCATCGACATCCCTTCCGCGAACGACGGCGCGGTTTCGTCGAGCTCAATCGATTCGCGAACCATGCGAGGAGTGATCATTTGCGCGGCGCTCAACGCGGCGTAACGCGCTGCCTGCTCGTATGCGACATCCTTTTCTTCCGCGCTGAGCGACGTCGTGGAGCGCGGCGAAGTTCCTTCACCGTGCGCCGTCAGCGAGAACAGACGTTTTCCGGTATCGCTGCGAATGTCGAGTCGCGCCAGACAACTCGCGTCAACCCACTGATGCACGCGCTTCACCCGCCCGCCATCCACATCGTGTTCGCTCCCCTCGGCGTGCCGCTCGGCGCCGTCGCACGTGAACAAACCGATGCCGACGTAGGCGTCGGCAGGATGGTCGTGCCGCAAGCGCTTCATCGCGGCACCGTCGAATTTGGCGAGGTGTTGATTGTCTTCGACCGCGTTCTCGACGCGCAGCGTTCGGCTGCGATCGACGTATTCGACAAAATTCTCGACGAAGGTCGTGATCTTCTGGTTGTCGCCGATGGCGTAGATCACGGCGATGCTCTTCGCCGGCGAAAGATCGTGAGGCGCCGGCACCACGCGGACAAATGCGACGTGCGGGCCGACTGCGAACGCTGCGGACGCCTGGAAAACAAGCGCCGCGATGCACCTTCGAATCATGGGGGATGCAACGATTCTACTAAAACTTTCCGGCGGCACGCTCGCGTGCGGGAAGGATCTCGAGACAGGTCGTCCACCATCCAGTCTCGATCGTCTCGATGAATTCGCCCGGAAGTCTCTCCGCGCGCATTTCCTGAGCGAGAGCATGGTGGTCGTATTCGATCGGTATGAATTCGACGTCGACCTGCGACTCGGAGATCGTCAGCATCGTGTACCAGACGTTCGTTTTTCCGTCATTTGCAGGACGGCCGATGACCCCGGCGTTGACGATGTGGCGATTGCCCGACAGACGCTTGTGCCAATGCAATCCGCTGTGCGTGCAGACGATCACATCGGCGCCGTAGTCATCGCACATTTTCTCCAGGAACGGATCGGGTGATGTCGAACGCCACAGGAACTCGTTGATCTTTCGCGGCGAGCCGTGCGAAAGAAGGATGCGCTTGCCGCCGGCGTCGAGCC
>DATBSF010000419.1:0-10763 GCA_036559905.1 Thermoanaerobaculia bacterium
ACGGTCGCCGGCGGCGCGACGAACATCCGCACCAGCGCCGGCACTGACAACGTGGGCGGCTTCCGGGAAATCGTGTTCGACGAGCGTGCGAAAACGGCGCGCCATTTTGGGATCCGCACCTGGGCCGGCCGTCCGGGCGTGCTTTTCACGCAGACAGTTCCGGCTTCGTGCGCGAACCCACCTGCATTTCCGCGCTTCTCCACTTTTCCGAACCTTCCGTACAACCTTTCCTTCGGCGGGACGTGGTCGGGCGTGCATTTCGATCTGACCGGACGCGAGGGCCCGTGGGTCTTTTTCGATGCCGCCGCAGAAACCGCGATGCTCTCCCCGGCCGCGAATTTCATGGTCGCAAAGCTCCATCTCGGATCCGGTGGCGAGATCGAGAGCGGCATCGACGGAGCGATCGCGACGCTGCCGAAGGGGCAAGGTCATTCGACCCTGCTGGTCCTCGATCACGGCATCAACCGCGCCTTCGACACGTGGGGACACATCCTGACTGACATTCACGGAAAAGTACGCCCCGCGAATGACGCTGATGTGACCCTCAAGTACCTCGGCTACTGGACCGACAACGGCGCCGCTTACTACTACAACTTCGAGAGGTCGAAGGGATACGAAGGAACCCTCCTCGGCGTTCGCGACGACTTCGTCCGGATGGGCCTTCCCCTCGGCTACATGCAACTCGACAGCTGGTGGTATCGCAAGGGCGAATCGGCAGATTGGAATCCGAAGCCCGACCAATGGAACTTCGGGATCCACACATACGAGGCACACCCCGAGCTCTTTCCCGACGGCCTCGCATCGTTCCGTGAACGGCTCGGGCTTCCACTCGTCACGCATGCGCGTTGGATCGACGCGAAAAGCCCCTACCGCTCCAAGTACAGCATTTCGAACAACGTCGCCGTCGATGCGCAGTACTGGAACGACACCGCGGCGTACCTGAAAAAGTCGGGCGTTACCACCTACGAGCAAGACTGGCTCGACTCTCGAGCGACTGCCGACTTCACACTCGCCGATCAGGACGCGTTCATGGACAACATGGCGAATGCGCTCGCGGCGAATGGCATCACCATGCAGTACTGCATGCCGACGCCGCGTCATGTGCTTCAGGGATCGAAGTACTCGAACCTGACGTCGATCCGGATTTCCGACGATCGCTTCGAAAGAACGTTCTGGCCGCAAGCGGTCTACGCGTCGCGGCTCGCGTCTGCGGTGGGCATCTGGCCGTGGGTTGACGTTTTCTCGAGCGACGAGACAGGCAACCTCATGATGGCCACGCTGTCGGGCGGAGTGGTCGGAGCGAGCGACGCGATCGGAACCGCGAACGTGCGCAATCTGCAACGCGTCGCACGCGCCGACGGTGTCATCGTCAAACCCGATGCGCCGCTCGTCCCGACCGACGCGACGTTCGTCAACGAAGCGCAGAGCGGAACGGGACCGATGGTGGCGTACACGTACACGGACCATGGTTCGAATCGGGCGGTCTATGTGGTCGTGTTCCAGCGCGGCAATGCCACGACCGCCGCATTCGCACCAGCGGAGATGGGACTCACAGAAAGCGTGTTCGCATACGACGTGAGGCATCGCTCGGGAGTGGTCGTCGAGGCCAGCGCGCCGATGACTCTCGATCTGTCGCAGGACTGGGCGCATCTCGTTCTCGTGCCGATCGGCCGCAGCGGCGTGGCGATCGTCGGCGACACGGGAAAGTTCGTGCCGCGCGGCCGCGCGCGGATCACGGCGCTCACCGAGCGCGGAGATGCGGTCGATGTCGAAGTCGCATTCGCGCCGGGCGAAGAGAGCGTCACGCTGACGGGTTACTCGGCCGGCTCACCGCTCGTTTCCGCAAGTGCGGGCGCGATCGTGAAAGAGTCGTGGAACGCTTCGACCGGCATGTTCGAGCTCGTCGTCGCACCGGGCGCGAACGCGACAGCGCAATTGACCATCAGCAGCGCTGCTCCGCGCCGCAGGCCGGCTCAAAACTAGAAAGCCCGGGCGGCGGTAGACAGCACCGGATCGCAAACCTGTTTGAGGTACGGCCGCGACTATCTCTCGAACCTGGAGCTCGACTACCTCGGCCTGACGCGCGAGGAAATGCGCAGCCAGTCCGTCATGCGGCGGATCTTTCACCCAGATGACGTCGATCGAATCACTGCGTTGCGCGAACAGGTCTTCACCGATGGCAAGCCGTTCGAGACCGAGGCCCTCGAGGTGAGGTCGACATCTGGGACATCAGCGAATATCTATCTATGGATACAGTCCGCGACCCGAATTCGGCGGTCAGGACTCCGCGGTGTACGATGAGCCCGTCGTCCCACGGTCATGACCTCTGGACCCGTCACCGGCGTACCTCTGACGCTCAGCGCCAGCGCGTTCAAGGAGATTGTCGATCACTCGCTGGTCGGCACGCTCCTCGTCGAGAATGAAAAGATCGTTTACGCCAACGCCTGCTCAGCCAGAATCTTTGGCCGCTCGATCGATGAGCTGATCGGGTTCCAGCTCGGTCAGCTCATTCATCCGAACGACCGCCGGCTGGGTAACGAGAGGCACCGTCAGCGCGCCGCCGGACGCAACTTCACACCTTCCTATTCTATCCGCGCTCTCAGGCCGGACGGCACCATCCGCGAGCTGCAAACGCAGTCCTCCACGCCGACCATCGACGGGCGGCGGTTGGTGATGATCTCGATCGTCGATGCCACCGAGCGCAATCAAAGCAACTCGGTCCTGAATCGAATGGCAGAAGCGATCGGTTCGAAGATCGGCGAGGAATTCTTCTCCTCGCTGGTTCTCAACCTCGCGCTGAGCCTGAACGTCGACTACGCGTTCGTGGCCGAGGTCTGCGACGACGGCAAAAGTCTGCGGATGATCGCGGTGGCGGCGGACGGCGCCCTTTCTGAACCGATCACCTACGCGATGGCTGAGACGCCTTGCCAGACCGTAATGGGCGGATCGCTGTGCTGGTATCCCTCGGACGTTCAGCGCCTGTATCCCAACGATCATCTGCTCGTCGCGATGGGCGTGAACGGCTACGCCGGTCTTCCCTTGCGCGATTCCAACGGGCGCGGAATCGGACTGCTGACCATCATGAATCGCGGCGAGCTCCCGCACGAAGAGTCGCGGGAGGCTGCCATCGAGATCTACGCGGTGCGGGCGGCGGCCGAACTGGAGCGGATCCGCGCCGAGCGCGCATCGCGCGCGGCGCACGCCTACCTCGACAATCTGATCGAAACCGCCAACGTGATGATCGTCGAGCTCGACATCGAGGGCCGCGCGACACGCGTCAACCGCATGGTCGAGGAGCTGACCGGATACTCTCGAGACGATCTCCTTGGAAAAAAGTGGTTCGACCTGATGTTGCCGGAGAGTCGTCGGGAGCGCGGAGTGGAATACATGGACAACCTCCGCACGGGCCGGCTGCGTCAGATCAACGAAGGTCCGATCCGCCGGCGCGATGGAAGCGAGCGCGTCATCGCCTGGCGCAACAGCGAGATTCGCAACAGCGACGGAGAAATCGTCGGTTCGCTCTCGTTCGGCGCTGACGTCACCGAGCGCATTCGAGTCGAGCGCGAGCGTGCGCGTCTTCAGGAGGCCCTCGCCGTGGTGGCCGAGGAGTGGCAACGAACCTTCGATGCCGTCAACACGCCGATCCTGGTCATCCAACGCGACGGTTCGGTGGTCCGCGTCAACCGCGCCGCCTGCGATCTCAGCTCGCTGGAGGAGACGCAGATCCTCGGCAAAAACGTCGCCGATATTCGCCCGAGCGAACCGTGGCAGACCGCCGCGCAGATGGTGAAGTACATCGCCGACGAACGCGCCGGGACGGCTGCAGAAACGCGCGACGAGCTCGGAAGCACCTGGGACATCACCGTCGCCCACTTCGCCGGCGATGAAGACGAGGCCGAGCGCTACATCCTCGTCTTCTGGAACATCACCGGGATTGTGGAATTGCAGGAGTCGCTGCGGCGCAGCGAGACGATGTCGGCTATGGGGACGATCGTCGCGGGCGTCGCACACGAGGTCCGCAATCCTCTGTTCGGAATCTCGGCCACGCTCGACGCTTACGCCGAAGAGTTGAGCCGCCCCGGCTATCAGGAATGCGCAGCGGCACTTCGCACGGAGGTCGAGCGGCTGCGACAGGTCATGCAGGAACTTCTGGAGTACGGCAAGCCAGCGGCCTTAAACATCGCGAGAGGATCTCTGTCCAAAGTGATTGAGGAGGCCCGGGCAAACTGCGTCAGGCAGGGAGTTAAGGTGGAGCTCTCCCTTTCCGACGATCTCCCCGATCTGCTCATGGATCGCGGCCGTCTGCGCCAGGTGTTCGAGAATCTCATCGACAACGCCGGCAAGCTCGCGCCTAACAGCACGGTGCGCGTGTCGGCATCGGTGGTCATCCAGGCTGGGAGCCGCTGGATCGAGGGCCGCGTGGAAGATGACGGACCAGGGTTCGTGTCCGACGACCTCGATCGTGTTTTCGAACCCTTCTTCAGCAAACGCGCTGGCGGCACCGGCCTCGGATTGTCGATCGTCCAGCGCATCGTCGAGGAGCATTCCGGACGCGTCTTCGCGGAGAATCGGCGTGAGGGAGGAGCGTGCGTGCGGCTCCGACTGCCTATCGGCGATGAAAAAGCCTCCCATCCATGAGCGTGCAGACCCGCAATCAATTGCTCATCATCGATGACGAAGCTGTCATCCGGATGGCGATGCGCAAGTTCCTGACGGCCGCCGGCTTCGAGGTCTGCGAGGCCGACAACCGCGCCACCGCCATCGCGCAGATGCGGCGCTACCGGCCGGACGCCATCATCCTCGACTACAAACTCCCCGACTGCACCGCCATCGATCTGCTGCCGCAACTGCAGGCGCTCAACGAATCCGCCGCGATCATCGTGCTGACGGCTCACGCGACCATCGACCTTGCGGTTGCGGTCATGAAGCACGGAGCCGATCAGTTCCTCACCAAACCCATCGAGTTGCCGACGCTCCTGGTTGTGCTGAACCGCACGCTCGACAGCCATCGCGACCGGCAGGCCGGTCTCGCGGAACGGAATCGGGAAACGCGCAACTCGCTCGACCCTTTCGCCGGCAGCAGCGCCGCTGTCCGCGCGCTGGAATCCGACGCGCTGAGGATCGGAGCGACGGACCGGCCGGTGTTGATTCAGGGCGAGACTGGATCGGGCAAGGGAATTCTCGCGGGCTGGTTGCATCGCAACGGGCGGCGGCGGGAGGAAGCGTTCGTCGATCTCAATTGCGCCGGGCTCTCGAAAGAGTTCCTCGAGTCGGAGCTTTTCGGGCATCAGAAGGGCGCCTTCACCGGAGCGGTGCAAGACAAGCAGGGCCTGCTCGATCTCGCTCACCGCGGAACGCTCTTTCTCGACGAGATCGGCGATGTCGATGTGCAGGTGCAGCCGAAACTGCTCAAGGTTCTGGAGGAAAAACAATTCCGGCGGCTCGGCGACGTCAAGCCGCGCTTCGCAGATGTGCGATTGATCGCGGCGACACATCACGACATGCAAGCGCTCGTGCGCGCACGGCGGTTCCGCGAAGATCTCTACTTCCGCATCAGCACCATCGTTCTGCGACTGCCGCCGCTTCGCGAACGGATCGAAGACATCCCGACGCTGGCATCGGAGATCCTGCATCGCATCGCCGTCGAGATGGGAAGGCCGGAGGCGAGACTCGCCGACAGCGCAGTCCGCGCACTCGGCGAACATTCCTGGCCCGGAAATCTTCGCGAGCTGAAGAACGTGCTCGAGCGATCGCTGCTGATGAGCGACCGCAGCGAGATCCGTCGCTCGGATCTCCGCTTCGAATCGTCAGCGCCGGCGGCCGGCTCCGACGGACTCGAGCTCACGCTCAACGAGATGGAATCTCGGCACATCACGCTCGTCCTTCGCGACCAGGGAGGGTCGGTGCAGCGCGCTGCGACGCGTCTCGGCATCACCCGCAACACGCTCTATTACAAGCTTCGCAAGCACCGAATCACGGTGCCCAAAGATTCGAAAAGCGTGTCTGAATAATCGAAATCTTCCAACGTTCCATTTAGCAGCACTCCCACTTAACTACTTTTCCCAATAGCACTTATGGTGTGGCACAGCTGCGCCGGGCAGGTGGCCTCGCGGTTGCGATGTGTCGCTCCCATGATGTCGATTACGCACCCCCAATATCGGATGCTCGTCGTGGAAGACGAGTCCACCGCGCTGGCTGCCCTGAAGAAATATTTTTCGAAGCAGGGCTATCGCGTCGAGTACGCGCGCGAGCTCGAGGAAGCGGAGGCCATGATCATCACCGCGAAGTACGACGTGGTGATCGCCGATCTGCGCCTCTCGTGGAGCTACGCGGTCGAAGGTTTGGAAATTCTTCGCTTCGTGCGCCAACACTCGCGCGGAACGAAGGTGGTCATTCTGTCCGCCTACGGCACTCCGGAAATTCAGCGGAGCGCCCGCGCGCTCGGTGCCGAAGCTTTCCTGCAGAAGCCGACACCGCTGCCGGAAATCGCCGACGCCGTGAAGCAGCTGCTGGAGCACGCATGACATCGCGAACTCTGCTCCAGGAGATTCTTTCGGAAGGCGGCTTGACGGTCGTTTTCCAGCCGATCATGGAGATCGACAAGGAAAAGTTCTCGATCTTCGCGATGGAAGCGCTCTCGCGCGGGCCGAAGGGCTCGAACGCCGAGCGCGCAGACGTGATGTTCGAGTACGTTCGGCGCAAGGGCAAGGAGTCGGACGTCGATCGCGCCTGCGCGGCCGCGGTGTTCAAGGCCAGCGAGGCGCTTCCCGCCGGCTGCGCCATCTCGCTGAACGTGCATGCGGCAACGCTCGAGCGCGATCGCGATTGGCCGGAGTTCCTGGCGGATGTTTGTGGACGGCATGGTCTGCCGCTCAACCGCCTGATCCTGGAGATCGTCGAGCAGCAGAAGTACACCGATCCGGAGCGTTTCTTCCAGGCCGTCGATCGGCTGCGCCGGGCAGGCGTCCGCGTCGCGCTCGACGACATCGGTCTCGGATACTCGAACTACCGGATGCTGATCGAGCTGCATCCCGACTTCTTCAAGATCGACCGCTACTTCGTCACCGGCAGCAGCCAGAAGCCAAACGCCCGCGCGGCGATCGAGTCGATCGTGCTGCTGGCGGACCGGCTGGGCGCGCAGGTCATCGCCGAGGGAATCGAAACCGAAGAAGATCTGAACACCGTGCGACAGCTCGGCATCCGAATGGCGCAGGGCTATTACCTCGCGCCACCCGCTTCAATTCTGAACACAAAGCAAAACAACCAAGACGCGTAGAGGAGAGTGCATGGAACGCAAGAAAATTCTGTTGGTCGACGACTCGAACACCATCCTGATGATGGAGAAGTTCATCCTGGGCAACGGGCCATACGACCTGATCACCGCCGGCAATGGGGAAGAGGCGGTCAAGAAGGCTGCCGAACAAAATCCCGATCTGATCCTGCTGGACGTGATCATGCCGAAGATGGGCGGATTCGAAGCCTGTCGCCTGATCCGCAATGACGAGGGGACCAGGAACATCCCGATCATCATGGTGACCACCCGCGGCGAAGCGGCAAACGTGGAGGCCGGCTGGGCAAACGGCTGCACGGACTACGTCACCAAGCCGATCAACTCCGTCGAGCTTCTTGCGAAAGTTCGCAACCTGCTCGGAGAAGTCCCCACTGAGGTGGCTCGATGAGCGCCGAAGAGAAGGGACGTTCTTACATCGAAGAAGCACGGTTGGAGCTGAATCAGTACGCCCAGAACCTTCTTCGTGAAAACGAAAAGCTCCGCGCTGCGGCGGCTGCGCTGGAGAGCGACAAGCGCCAGCTCGAGCTGCGCGCCATCGATCAGGCGGCTCACGCACTGCAGGAGCGCGACCAGGCTGTCGTAGAGCTCGGGCGTCTCCGCATGCGATTCGCGGCAACGGAGCAGGAGAACTATCAGTATCTGGAGCAGTACCACCAGATCGAACAGCATTCCAGCAATCTCTCGAACCTCTACGTCGCCTCCTATCAACTCCACACCAGCGTCGATCGCCAGGTTGTCCTCAACACCATCCAGGAGATCGTGATCAATCTGATCGGATCGGAAGAGGTCGCGATCTTCGAGGTCGACGAATACGACCGCTTCCAACTGGCCTCCTCGTTCGGCATCGATGACCAGCGCAGGCAGTCCTTTACGATCGGTGAAGGACCGATCGGACAGATGCTGGCCAGCGGCGAGGTCTATGCCGAGAACTTTCCGATGGCCGCGCGCGACCCGATGACCGCCTGCGTGCCGCTCAAGATCGGCAGCGTAGTGATGGGAGCAATCGTGGTGTTTCGCCTGCTTCCTCACAAGCCGGCGCTCGAGCGCGTCGATCACGAGCTATTCGAATTGCTGGCTGTCCACGCCTCGACGGCGCTCTATTGCGCAACGCTGCACGCAAAGGCCGGAAGGCCGATGGCGGTGGTGTCGTGATAGCTGGCTCTCCAAAAGTCGAATGGGCCTCCGCCGCGGGCGCGGAGTACTCCCCGAGCGTCTACCTCTTTCCCGGACAGATCTTTGCCTCGGCCGAAGCAGCCATCGTCACCACCATTCTGGGTTCGTGCGTGGCCGTTTGCCTCTGGGACGAGGAGGCCGGCGTCGGCGGCATCAACCATTACCTGCTGGCGACCAATCCGATGCGCGGCGGCGCCGACGCGCGCTACGGCAACACGGCCATGCAGCGTCTGCTGGAGGAAGTCGTCGATCGAGGCGCCTCCACGCGGCGACTCATCGCAAAGATCTTCGGCGGCGCGCGCGTGATCGAAGGTTTCTCGGCACGACAGTCGATCGGCGAGCAGAACGTGATCACAGCCCGCGGGTTCCTCCAGCAAAACGAGATCGCGATCGGCGGCGAGCACACTGGCGGACGCGCGGGACGAAAACTTCTTTTCAACACCGGCAACGGCAGCGCCTACGTGAAGGAGATCTGACATGAGCGAAACACTCATTCGGGATATCGACCGCCAGCAGCTCGTCGACGTGTTCGTGGTCGAATCGGAAGAGACCCTGGCATCGCTCGAGGAGCTGCTTCTTCGCCTCGAACATGCGCCGGAAGATCAGGACATCCTCAACGAGATCTTCCGTGGAGCCCACACCCTCAAAGGCAATGCCTCCTGCCTGCAGTTCGATGAGCTGAGCGGATTCGCGCATGTCGTCGAAGAGATGTTGGAGCGCCTTCGCACCGGCGACCTTCATGTCTCGCCGACGCGGATCTCGCAACTGTTGGATGCCGTCGACACCCTGCGCGACCTTTCGGCGCGATCGGTTGCCGGCGGCGAGCGTTCTCTGCTCGCAAATCAACGTGCCTTGCTCGCCGAGCTTTCGGAGTCGGCGTTACATTCGCTGAGCGACGGGCAACAGAAGAGCGAGCACGGCGCGGAGAAAACCTCGAGCGAGCGCGGAACGCGATCGTCGCGGTCCCTTCGCGTCGGAATCGAGAAGCTCGATCGTATGCTCGATCTGACCGGCGAGATCGCCATCGCCCGCGGACACGTCCGGCTATTGATGTCGGGCGACCACGGGACCGAGGCGATCTTCGACGCCATCCGCGAACTCGATCGGCTCAGTCTCGATCTGCAGGAGTTGGTCATGAACGCGCGGCTCGTCCCGGTGGGCCCGGCGCTGCGCCGGTTCCATCGCGTGGTGCGCGACGTCGCGGCCACAGCCGGCAAGCGCGTCTCGCTGGTCATCGAAGGCGACGAAGTCGAAGTCGATACCACCGTCATCGAACAGCTCAAGGACCCGATCACGCACATGATCCGCAACTCCATCGATCACGGGATCGAACGCCCGGAAGAGCGGACGGCGCGAGGAAAAGCCGCCACCGCAACGATCCGCATCTCGGCGTCCCATGAATCCGGCGGCGTAGTTTTCCGATTCGCCGACGACGGACGCGGATTGGATGAGGTCCGCATCGCCGGCCGCGCTCGCGCCATGTCGATCGACGTCGAGCGGCTTTCGCGGGAGGACATCCTCGGCCTGATCTTTCAGCCCGGCTTTTCGACGGCCCATGAAGTCACCGAAGTGTCGGGCCGCGGCATCGGTATGGATGTCGTGCGCCGAAACGTGGAGCTTCTCCGCGGCACAGTCAGCGTTGCCTCCGTCGCCGGCACCGGAACCACGATCATGATCCGCTTACCGCTAACGGTGGCGCTCATCGAGGGATTCGGAGTGGCCGTCGGCGACGAAACCTACATCGTTCCGATCGATGCCATTGCCGAATGCATGGAGCTTCCGGCCGGGACGCCGCCCGATGCGCGCGGAGTTCTCAATCTACGCGGAGAGCCGCTCCCCTTCGTCCGCCTCGGTCATCTGTTCGACATTCCGACGACCTCGCCCGTGCGTGAGAACGTGGTCGTCATCCACCACCAGCGCGGGCGCGCCGGTCTGGTCGTCCAGGAATTGTTAGGCGGCAGCCAGAGCGTCATGAAACCGATGGGCCACCTCCTGCGAGGCGTAGCGGGACTCGCCGGCTCATCAATCCTCGGGAACGGGCGGGTTGCCCTGATTCTCGACCCACACGAAATCGTGCGCCGCGCGGCGGAACCGCCGGCGGCCTAACAGGAGTTTGAAAGTGCTTCGATCCATCGGCTCACGCATCTAACGGTCCACTACAACTCATAGCCCCCGCCTGACAGGCGATAACAAATTAACTGCGCCATTGAGCGCGATAAGGAGATCTTCATGTTCAGCAACTGGAAAATCGGAACGAGGCTGGCGTTGTCATTCGGCCTCAGCATCGCCCTGGTGGCCG
>DATBSF010000420.1:0-4358 GCA_036559905.1 Thermoanaerobaculia bacterium
GTCTTCGAGCTTCTTCCGCTTCACGCCCATGATCCACGGCACGGCGGTCTTCGGTATGAACAAGAAAAAGTAAATCGGCCCGGCAAAGTTGATCGCGGTGTAAGCGAAGAGGATGGAAAGAACACCGAAGCATCCGGTAAAAAAGTAGTCGTAGATGCTTTCGCGCGTATCGAGCCGTTCGACCGCATTGAGATCGAGCGCGTCTGCCTGGCGTCCGGCGTGCCAGTACATCGCCGCCAGCAACCAATTCACGAGGGCAAAGCCGATCCCGTAGATCAGGAACAGCGTCTGCGCCTGTCCCAGGTTCAGGGACGTCCGAAAGCTGTGCCCCAGGATCTGTTGTCCAATGAGGACGAACATGAATTTGAGGGGGTAAATGTAAAACAGGATCACGAAGAGGAGCGTGATATTGAGAACCATCGTGGTCTTGTCGCGCAGCCCATAGCGCCTGAAGAATTCGTGGTGCGCGAACCACAGACCGATGAAGATGAGAAAGCAGAACAGGAACGGCAGGACGCCGCGCATCGTCTCCATCAGCGCGTCATAAGTTTTCGGCACTTCGAGCGAAATGACGATCAATGTCAGAGCGAATCCGAAGACAACATCGCTGAACCCTTCGAGCCGTGACACCTCGTGCGTGCGATATCGAAACGGAATCCTGTGCGCCACGACGTCGATTGTAGTCGTGCTAATCTCCGCCCGCATGATTGTCCGCGGGTATGAGGGAAAACAGCCTCGATTCGGCGCGCGAATCTTCGTCGCCGAGAATGCCGCCGTCATCGGCGACGTCGAGCTGGGAGATGACTGCTCGATCTGGTACAGCGCAGTCATTCGCGGCGACGTGCACTCGATCCGGATCGGCCCGCGCACGAACATCCAGGACAACTGCACGCTGCACGTCACAGCGGGAACGTTCCCGGTGCAGATCGCGGAGGAAGTGACGATCGGCCATGGCGCGGTGGTGCACGGCTGCACGATCGAGCGCCGCGCGCTGATCGGGATGGGATCGCGCGTGCTGGACGGCGCCGTGATCGGCGAGCTCGCGCTCGTCGGCGCGGGCGCGCTGGTGTCGGAAGGCATGCACGTTCCGCCGCGAACGCTCGTCGTCGGAGTTCCGGCGCGCGTCAAACGCCCGCTGGCCGACGTCGAGATCGCGCATCTCGAGCAGTCGTGGAAAAACTACGTCGACTACAAAGACAAATACTTGAGAGGATGAAGGCAGAGGGCAGAAGGCAGAAGGCCCGCCGCCCACTTCTGCCTTCTGCCTTCTGCTTTCTGCCTTGACTATGAACCGAACACCTGCAGGAACGCTTCGCCTGGAACACGTTGGCCGCACGGTCTCCCTCGCCGGTTGGGTGCAGAAGCACCGCGACTTCGGCGATCTCGTGTTCATCGACCTGCGCGATCGCAGCGGCATCTGTCAGGTCGTCACCGATAAGGCCCGCGGGGCGGGGGAGGCGCTGCTGGCGAGCGCCAAACAGGTGCGTTCCGAGTTCGTGATCCGCGTCGACGGAGAAGTCATCGCGCGCGCGGAAGACTCGCGCAATCCGAAGCTGCCCACCGGCGACGTCGAAGTCCTCGCCCGCAACGTCGAGATTCTCAACACATCCGAAACACCGCCATTCGCGATCGATGACGAAGTCGACGCTGCCGACGAGCTGCGCCTGAAGTACCGCTATCTCGATCTTCGCCGTCCGTCGCTGACGCGCAACATCACGCTGCGCGACAACGTGGCGTTCGGCGTGCGCGACTACATGCACCGCCAGGGTTTCCTAGAGATCGAGACGCCGATGCTCACGCGCTCGACTCCCGAAGGCGCGCGCGACTACCTCGTGCCGAGCCGCGTCCATAACGGAATGTTCTACGCGCTCCCGCAGTCGCCGCAGATCTTCAAGCAACTGCTGATGGTGTCCGGCATGGAGCGCTACTATCAGATCGTCCGCTGCTTCCGCGATGAAGACCTCCGCCGCGACCGGCAGCCGGAGTTCACGCAAGTCGACATCGAGGCGTCCTTCATTGATGAAGAATTTGTGTACACATTAATAGAAGGACTTTTCACGTCGATCTTCCCAATCGCCAATATCCCGGTCAAAACGCCATTCCCGCGATTGAAATGGCAGGAAGCGATGGATCGATTCGGCAGCGATCGCCCTGACACCCGCTTTGGCATGGAGCTCGTCGACATCAAGAGCACTGCGCAGTCGATCGAGTTTCCCGCGTTCCGTGAGGCGCCGAGCGTACGCGGAATCGTCGTCCCGGGCGGAGCGTCGCTTTCGCGTAAACGCATCGACGACTTGACCGAGGAGGCGAAGAAGCTCGGGGCGGGCGGGTTGATCTGGATCAAGTTCGACGCGCAGCGCGGTTCGTCGATCAAGAAGTTCCTCACGGACGGGGGATTCGACGCGCTCCGCAACGCTCTCCGCGCAAATGAAGGCGACCTCGCACTGATCGTCGCAGGCAAGCAGCAAGTCGTCTGGGACGTCCTCGGCAGTCTCCGATCGCGCATCGCGCGCGATCAGGGGATGATCCCCGCGGAATCGTGGAACTTTCTGTGGGTCGTCGATTTCCCGCTGTTCGAGTGGGACGAGGAAACGCAGCGCTACTTCGCGCGGCACCATCCGTTCACATCGCCGAAGGTGTCGGACATCGACAAGCTCGAGAGCGATCGAGGCGGAACTTTAGCGCGCGCGTACGACGTCGTCCTCAACGGACTGGAGCTGGGCGGCGGATCGATTCGCATCAACCGTCCCGAAATTCAATCGCGAATGTTCAGCGCACTCGGCATCAACGAGGACGAAGCGCGCGAGCGTTTCGGCTTTCTCCTGGAGGCCTTCCGCTACGGCGCCCCTCCGCACGGCGGCATCGCCCTCGGATTCGACCGCATCGTGATGCTGATGGCGCGCGGCGAGTCGCTCCGCGACGTCATCGCGTTCCCCAAAACAGCTCGTGCGCAGGATCTGATGAGCGAGGCGCCTTCGCATGTCGATTCGAAGCAGTTGAACGAGCTCGGAATCAAATTGAAGTGAACCCCTTCATCACGATCCAGAGCTATCCGGTTTTCGTCGGCCCTGGTCTGCTCGATTCGGCCGGCAAGCTGGTCAAGGCGCGCGGAAAAGTCTTCGTGATCACGTCGAACGCGCTGATGCAATTCGGAAAGCGCGCCGCCGCCTCGTTCCAGACTGCGGACATCCTGCAGATCGAGGAGGGGGAGGCGAACAAGACCCTCGAGACCGCCAACGCCATCGTCTCGCAGCTTCTCGATCGCGGCGGAAAGCGCGACTCGATGGCCGTCGTCGTCGGCGGCGGAATGATCGGCGACACCGCCGGCTTCGCCGCGTCGATTTTTCTCCGCGGAATCGATCTCGTGCACGTGCCCACGACGCTGCTCGCGCAGGTCGACAGCTCCATCGGCGGAAAAGTCGCGGTCAATCACGAGCGCGGAAAGAATCTCATCGGCAGTTTCTTTCCGCCGCGCGCGGTCATCTCCGACACGGCGATCCTCGCGACGCTCCCGCCACG
Source organism: Thermoanaerobaculia bacterium (assembly GCA_036559905.1). Classification (GTDB taxonomy): domain Bacteria; phylum Acidobacteriota; class Thermoanaerobaculia; order Gp7-AA8; family Gp7-AA8; genus Gp7-AA10. The sequence goes on from DATBSF010000420.1 coordinate 3,520, forward strand.
AGAAAAACTGAGCGGGCTGTACGAAGCGCTGAAGGGCGGCGTCATCGGCGATTCATCGCTCTTCGAGCTGCTCGAGCGGAAGAGCGACGTCGATCTCGACACCGTCGTGCGAAAGGCGATCCGCGTGAAGGCGGAGATCGTGTCGGCGGATGCGAAAGAGGCCGACATGCGCCGCCTGCTCAACTACGGTCACACGCTCGCGCATGGGATCGAAGCCGCGCTGCAGTACGAAGGAATGACGCACGGCGAAGCGGTCGCGTGGGGAATGATCGCGGCAAACGCGATCGGCGTCCGACGCGGCATCACGCCCGAGAGTGTGCGCCGGCGAATCGACGACGCCGTCCGCGCGTGGCAGCCATCGCCGCTTCCGCGACTCGATGCGCGCGACATCATCGCGGCAACGGAACACGACAAGAAAAACACGGGCACCGATCGTGTGATGGTTTTTGCGCGCGAAATCGGACGCTGCGAAGTCGTCTCCGGAATCTCCGACGACGACCTGCGCTACGGGCTGGAGGCAATCGGCGTCACGAAGTCGTGAGCCGCGGCGCAGTCATGATGCCGGTGTCCGTCGACTTCTTGACGGGCAGCTTGATGACCATGCTCGTGCCGATGCCTTCGAGCGACGCGACGGTCACCTCGCCGCCGTGCGCTTCGACGATCTGCCGCACGATGTAGAGGCCGAGGCCTGTGCCGCCGCCGCCGCGGAGGGATTTGTTGCCGCTCTGTTTGTACTTCTCCCAAATCTGCTGAAGTTCGACGGCCTTGATGCCCATGCCGCTGTCGGTGACCGTCAGGACGATCGACTCCGGCGCGTCGCCGTTGCGAACGATCTGGGC
>DATBSF010000421.1:0-4407 GCA_036559905.1 Thermoanaerobaculia bacterium
ATCGTATACGCCGTGCCTGCCGGACCGATGTTGCTCACTGGCGCTCTCTGGCGACGCCCGGAAACTCTATGGGTTCGCGTTTTTCTGCTCACAACGATGTTGTCGATGGTTCCGCTGTTTCTCTTCATGACCGGTGTTGTCGACATCGTGACTCGGGAAAATGGCGGTGCGTTCCAGAGAATTTACGGACTCGCATTGGTGCCCTGGATCGGCGTCGGAAGTTACGCGCTGATCAGGTCTCGAGCTTTGCAAGACACAACGCCGCGTTGATCAGCCCGATGTGAGTGAGCGCCTGCGGAAAGTTTCCCAACAGCGCCCCACTCTCGACGTCGATCTCTTCGGGATACAAACCGAGATCGTTGCAGCGGTCGAGCAGCTTTCTGAAATTGTCGCGCGCTTCATCCATGCGGCCGGCGAGGGCGAGCGCTTCGACTAACCAGAAGCTGCAGGCGACGAACGCACCCTCACCGGGCGGCAGACCGTCGTCCGTTGCGAGCTCGTAGCGATAGAGGAGCTCATCGCGACCCAGACGCTTCTGGATCGCATCGATGGTTCCGAGGATGCGAGGATCGTCGGGCTTCAGAAATCCGACGCGCGAGAGATACAACAGGCTGGCATCGAGCTCATCGCCGTCGAGGATCGAGACGAAACTTCCGAGTTTCCGATTGAATCCGCGCTCGATCACCGTCTCGCGAATCTCTTCCTTTGCGCGGCGCCACGCATCGACGCGCCCATCGGGTATGTATTTCTTCTGCGCAAGGCGCTCGGCGCAATCGAGCGCGGCCCAGGCCATCACCTTCGCGTGCACGTGCTGCTTGAGGCCGGAGCGCTTTTCCCAGATTCCGCTGTCGGGTTCCTTCCACTTCTCGACGACGCGATCGGCGAGCCGCGAAAGCAACTGCCGCACGTCGCGATACAAACCGTCGGCATCGGGGTCCAGATGCACCTCGACGGCCGAAAGCACTTCGCCGTAAATATCGAGCTGAATCTGATCGTGCGCGTCGTTGCCGATGCGAACCGGACGCGATTGCTGATACCCCTCCAGGTGATCGAGCGTCCGTTCGGGGATCTTCGGCTCGCCGAAGACGTCGTACAAGATCTGCAGGCGCGGATGCGTGAGGCGCGTCGCGTAAAGCATCCAGTCGAGAAATGCGCCGCCTTCGGCCGTGAAGCCGCAATTGTCGAGCGCCGAGACCGTGAAGGACGCGTCGCGAAGCCAGCAATAGCGATAGTCCCAGTTGCGAATGCCGCCGATGCGCTCGGGCAGTGATGTCGTCGGTGCGGCCACGATCGCGCCCGATGGCGCGTACGACAGAAGCTTGAGAAGCAAGACGCTGCGCACGACTTGATCGCGATGGGGACCGTCGTAAGTGCACTGCGATGACCACTCGCGCCAGAAGCCCAACGTCGTTTCGATCTCGCGCGTGGCTTCGTCGCCGATGTGCGGCATGACGGCGGGCGAACGATCTTCGAACGCCAGCGCGAAATCGTGGCGCTCCCCTTTGCGGATCGTGAAACGCGCGGTGGCATCGGGTCCATCGAGCGTGAAGCGGATGTCGGAGCGCAAGTGCAGCGCGATCGGAATCTGTTCGCAGATCACGCTGTCGCGCCGATCGCGCAGCTTGATGCTCGATCTCGCGTAGTTTGTTCGCGGCGAGAATCGCACTTCCATCTCGACTTCGCCGGCAACGCACTCAATGCGGCGCAATAGCTGGCGAAACGGCGTGAGGCGATGCCGTTTGCCCTCTTCACGCATCACGGGCATCAGATCGATCAGCCTGGCGGTTCCACTTTCGGTGTCGAATGTCGTCTCGAGCACATTCGTGGAGTCGATGTAGCGGCGTTGCGACTTGAAGGCGCCGCTGGGGGCGATCGAAAAATATCCGCCTTTCTCGTGATCGAGAATGCGCGCGAATATTGATGGCGAATCGAATCGCGGCCAGCACAGCCAGTTGATCGATCCGTCGCGCGAGATCAGCGCCGCCGACCGCGTGCAGCCGATGATCGCGTAATCAGCGATGGGCAGAGACGACATTACCTCGTAGTGGAGTGAATGCTGCCGCTGTTCCAGCCGTCACGGAAGCCCTCTGACAGATCTTTCCAGTGCATGAAGAACGAGATGATCACCGCCGCAGCGGTGAAGACGATGAGCATACGCGTGCGTGTTGTTTTCATGTCAGTCCTTTTCCGGTTTCCATTTAGTCGCTTCTTTGCGGATGCGTTCGAGATCATTCCAGTGGTGTTCGAGCTGTTTGCGGCCTTCGGCGCTCAGGGCGATCTTCGTTTTCGGGATTTTTCCATCGAATCCCTTGTCGATGATGACCAGTCCGCCTTCCTCCAGCTTCGCCAGATGGCTGGAAAGGTTTCCCTTACTCAGACCGGTGAGCCGCTGGAGAAATAGAAATTCGGCGCTCTTGCACGCGGATAGGGCTGTGAGGATGGAAAGACGCGCGGGTTCATGCACCAGACGGTCGAGTGTTGCCAGCTGCTCGAATGGTTGGTTACTCACGCTGCCCTTCCAGCGCCGGGAAGAAGCGCATGAAAGCAATGTGATCGCGTACGGCGGCGAGCAAGAGCATGGCGCCGAACCAGAATCCATAGGCGCGCGCCACGTCTGGCATCGGGATGCCGACAAGCGGCGAGAAGGAGAACAGCGCCAGCACCAAGCCGATGGAAAGGTATTCACCTCGAATTCGGCGGGAAGGCCATGCCGTGACGATGAGCCACGTGGCGATGAGCAATCCGCTCACGAACACCGGCGGATGCGCACCGATGTCAATCGCCAGCGCGATCGGAATGCAAATCCCGATCAGCAAGAGCTGCAAGCTGAGAGGGATTCCGTCATACGGCAGCTCTTCCACCTTTCCAAATCGGTGTTCATAGTAACGACCGATCAGGTAGTAACCGCCCAGGCCGACGGCCAGGGCGACCAGCATCGTATCGATGCCGAAGATCAAGCTGGGGATCTGCGGAAAGCCTTGAACCATCACCGCGAGGGCCATGGGCACGATGCGCAGGCCCTGACGATCGGAGTAATTGGCAGCGAGATCATGGATATCGTCGATGGCGAAACTCTTGTTTGTCATTATCGCACCTGTTACAGACTAGTTTATGTTGCAAACCAGTCTGTGTCAAGTGCCTTTGTGTAGCGCCAACTGCAAAACCTCGGCTAAATGCAGAGCCCGCCTGTCCGTGGACTGCTCGATCTGCTCGCGGCAACTGAAACCATCCGCGATGATGAGAGTGTCGGCCGCGGCCTCCCGCGCCCGCGGCAGCAGCACGCGCTCGCCGATGCGCATCGAGATGTCGTAGTGCTTCGCCTCGAATCCGAACGCTCCCGCCATGCCGCAACACCCGGAGTCGAGGTGCTCGAAATCCAATCCCATCCCGCGCAGCACGAACTCCTCGGGCTCGAATTTCATGATCGCCTTGTGATGACAATGGCCCTGCACGATCGCCTTCCGTTGCAGCCGCGGCATCTTGAATCGATCGCCTTCCCGTTGAATGAACTCGCTGAGCGTCATCATCGGGATCGATTTGCCCGGAAACAGATTTCCCAGCTCGTCGCGAAAGACGGAGATGCAGCTCGGCTCGAGGCCGATGATCGCGGTCCCGGCATCGATCTCCGGTTGCAGCTCTTTCATGATTTGGCGGAGCTGCTTTTTCGCGAGGTCGAGAAATCCCCAGTCGTACAGCGGCCGTCCGCAACACAGCGGCTTGCGCGGGATGCTGACGCGATAGCCGGCCTTTTCGAGCACGTCGACGGCCGCCATCGTGGTCTCAGGATGAAAGTAGTTGTTGAAGGTGTCGGGCCACAGCATCACGGTCGTGCCCTGCCGTGCCGGCGGACGTTTCGAGAACAGCTGGCGGAACGTTCGCTTCGCATACCGCGGCATGCGGCGTTGCGGCGCGATGCCCAGGAGTTTCTTCGCGATCGGCATCGTGGCGTTGGCAGCGGCGGGAGCAATCGCAGCGAGGCGCGACCAGCGATGAATCCATCCCATGCTGTATGCCGTCAGCGGCCGTAAACGCCATTTGTAGTAATGCGAGAGAAACTCCGCCTTGTATGTCGCCATGTCGACGTTGACCGGGCAATCGCCTTTGCATCCTTTGCATGAGATGCACAGCTCGAGCGCGTTTTTGACTGCGTGGTTGCGCCAGTTGTCGGGAATCGCCTGCCCCTGGAACATCTCGAAGAAGAGACGCGCGCGGCCACGCGTGGAATGTTCCTCTTCGCGCGTGACCATGTAGCTCGGGCACATCGTGCCGCCGTCGGTGCGCCGGCACTCGCCGACGCCGACGCACCGCAACATCGCGCGGTCGATCTTCCCGTCATCTTCCGGAAATTGAAAATGCGTCCTGGGCGACCACTGTTCGAAATTCGCGCCTAACCGGAGATTCTCGGTC
>DATBSF010000422.1:0-5144 GCA_036559905.1 Thermoanaerobaculia bacterium
TGTCCTCTGTGTCTCTGTGGTGAAAACCGTTCACCACAGATTACCATCTGATGATGGAGCGTCTGCAGAGCCTGGCGGACAACCTCACTCTCGACGAGGTTGCGTCGCTCACCGATGCCGAGATCGTGCGGCGGCGCTTCGACATGGCGAACGTCCGCTGGATCGGCGCTCTGTCGATCGTCACGCTCTTCATCGCCGGCTCGCAGATCATCCGCGCAATCCCGAGGGTGGGTACGTATCTGCTTGCACTTGCCATCACGCACGTCGTCTTTGCGTTCTTTGCGGCAGCATTCTTCGGCGAGCTCGTGTACTGGCAGCGGCTCCGCGGCGCATGGAAGCCACGGCTTCCGATCCATCTCATCGCCAGGAATCTGACGCCGTGGGTCATGACGTACTTCATCGCCGAGTTTGCGTTCATGACGTTCTTCCGATCTCCGAACACCGACAACTGGCTTGGGTGGGCGATGGTCGTTCCGTGGCTCGTTCTGCCGATCCGGCTGGAGTTGTCGCGGCGGCTGGCACTGCACATCTCGCTGCTCGTCGTCGTCGTGCTGAACGTCCTGATCCTCGGCACCGGAAAAAACAGCACGACGCCGGAGTACACGACGGTCGTCATCATGACGGCCTTCTCCCTGTTCTTCGGCACCTTGCTGAGCCGCCGCGTTCGCAGGCAGACGATTCAGGAATGGACGGCGCGCCGGACCGGGGCGCGCGAGCAGCTCCGCATGCGCAACGAGCTGCAGTACGCGCGCGAGGTCCAGCTTTCGATGCTGCCGCAAAGTTCACCGGCCATCGAATGGGTGGACGTCGCGGGCATCTCGCTTCCCGCGACGGAAGTGGGCGGCGACTACTACGACTACTTCATCGATCAGGACTCGATCGTCATCGTCTGCGCCGATGTCGCAGGCCACGGACTCGGCAGCGGCATCGTGCTGGCGTCGCTGCGCAGCGGATTCATTCTGCTGCGAGATTCGCTCCGCGATCCGGCCGCCGTGCTCCAGCGTCTCGGCGATCTCGTCGCGCAAACGAGCAGGCGCCGCATGCTCGCAACGGCCGCAGTCATTCGACTCGATCGCGTCTCGCGTCAGGCGATCATCGCGAGCGCCGCGCATCCACCGGTGATGGTGCGGCGAAACGGCAAGGTCGAAGCCGTGGAGCTCTTCGCGCCGCCGCTCGGAGTCCGCCTGCCCTATCACGTTCCCTCGCGCGAGATGCTGTTCAACAGCGGCGATCTCTTCGTCATCCACTCCGATGGCATTTATGAAACTCAGAACTCGGCTGGGGAGAGCTACGGCCTCGATCGACTCGCGCGCGTGATCGGGTCGCTCGACAACTCGGCTACAGTCATTCGCGACGCGATTCTTGGCGACCTCGAGAGGTTCCGCGGATCGAACGCGCAGCAGGATGACGTCACTCTCGTCGTCGCGCGCGTCGTTTAGAAGCCTTCACCACAGAGGACACAGAGATCACAGAGACTTCTCTGTGTCCTCTGTGATCTCTGTGGTGAAAGCTTTACCGTCCGGAAATCTCCTTCTCCTGATGCTTCTTCGTCCATTCGGCCAGCGCACCGAGAACGAGCTTCTCCGCCTCGTCCCACGTGTCCGCGCGAGGCGGCGCAACGTTCGCGTTCGTCGAGTTAGAAAAAACGATCGTCGGATGGCCATCCGCCCGCAATTGCTCGACATTCAACGGCGAATCCTCAATGTAGAGGTCGGCGCCGACGGCCGCTTTGTCTTTCATGAAGCAGAGGTCCCAGTACGGAACACCGTGGCGCTCCAGCCACTGCGTCGTCTGGCGCACGGCCTCTTCGTGAAAGTACTTGATGTAGAGCCGATGCGTGATGATGCGGATTCGAATGTTGCGAGCTGACAGGCGGCGCAGCGTCGCGGCGGCGCCATCGATCGGCTCGAGCTCGCCGAACAGATTCCGCTGCGTCACCGCGAATCGGTGGAGATCTTCGTACGAGCCGGCACGCTCGAGACTCCATTCCGGAACGCCCCAGGTCACGTTCGACGTCAGACTCTCGACTGGCGAGCCCAGCCACTCTGCGGCCACCGGGCGCAGCCCGGCATAAAAATCTGCGACGACTCCGTCGAGGTCGACGCCGAGGACAAATTGTGGTTGCTGAGGCATCGACGCAAATCATCGCGCGAGTACGGTTTTTGCACAAAAACAGGGCAGGAGACTCTGATGAAAAAGATATCGATGAGTGTGCCGCAACTGATGTTTGTCGTGGCAACACGAGCTGCTCTGGCTGCCGGAGTTGCGTTTCTGTTTTCACAAAAACTGAACAACAAACAGCGCCAGGCTGCCGGTGCGGGCCTGATGGGATTGGGCGCGCTGACAACAATACCTGCGGCGAAGCTGGTGCTGAGAAAACGTCCGTGGGCACTGTGGTGATCAGACTCGTCTAAAATGCGGTTGATGCCAGATCCGGCAATCACACCGCAAGTCATCGCATCGCACGGCCTCACCCCTGACGAACACCAGCGCATCATCCAGATCCTCGGCCGTAACCCGAACTACACCGAGCTCGGAATCTTCTCCGTGATGTGGTCGGAGCACTGCTCATACAAATCGAGCCGTGTGCATCTCCGAAAATTTCCGACCAGCGGACCGCGCGTCATTCAGGGTCCCGGCGAAAATGCCGGCATCATCGACATCGGAGATGGTTGGGTGGCGGCCTTCAAGATGGAGTCGCACAACCATCCGTCGTTCATCGAGCCCTATCAGGGCGCGGCGACGGGAGTCGGCGGCATCCTGCGCGACATCTTCACGATGGGCGCGCGCCCGATCGCGTGCCTCGACTCACTCCGCTTCGGAGATCTCGACGCGCCGCGCATGCGCTATCTCGTCGACGGCGTCGTCCGCGGAATCGGCGGCTATGGCAATTGCATCGGCATTCCGACAGTCGGCGGCGAGACGTCGTTCCACTCCTGCTACAACGGCAACATCCTGGTCAACGCGTTCGCGTTAGGCGTGACGACGCGCGACAAGATCTTCAAAGGAACGGCCAGCGGCGTCGGCAACCCGGTGATCTATGTCGGATCGAAGACCGGACGCGATGGCATTCACGGCGCGACCATGGCCTCCGCCGAATTCGATCAGGCTTCCGAAGAGAAACGTCCGACCGTGCAGGTGGGCGATCCATTCACGGAAAAACTTCTGCTCGAAGCGTGTCTCGAAGTGATGGACACCGACGCGGTCGTCGGCATTCAGGACATGGGCGCGGCGGGGTTGACGTCGTCATCATTCGAAATGGCCGGTCGCGGCGGAACAGGCATCAAACTCAATCTCGACAAAGTTCCGGTGCGCGAGAGCGGCATGACGCCCTACGAAATCATGCTGTCCGAATCGCAGGAGCGGATGCTGATCGTCGCGAAGCGCGGCCGCGAAAGCGAAGTCGTCCGCATTTTCGAAAAGTGGGATCTCAATGCGTCGGTGATCGGCGAAGTGACGAACGATGGAGTCGCGCGGATCTTTTTCCACGGCGAACAGGTGGCCGCAATTCCAGTCGATCCGATTTCAACCGAGGCGCCAGTGTACGAACGCCCAATCAAACCTGCCCCTCTCCCATCGGGAGAGGGTGGCGCGAAGCGCCGGGTGAGGGGCGACCAAGATGAGACAGACACGCTTTTGCGCCTCCTTGCCTCCCCCAACCTCTGCTCCAAGCACTGGATCGTCGAGCAATACGACACGACAGTCCGCACCAACACCATCGCGAAACCCGAGCGACGCGATGCCGCGATCGTTCGCGTGAAAGGTACCGGCCGCGCGCTCGCGATGTCGGCCGACGTCAACCCTGTCTACTGCTACCTCGATCCGTACGAAGGGGGCAAGCAGGCGGTGGCCGAGGCGGCGAGGAATGTCGCGGTGAGCGGAGGGCGGCCGGTGGCCATCACCGATTGCCTCAACTTCGGTTCGCCGGAACGGCCCGAGATCATGTGGCAATTCGCCGAGTGCATTCGAGGGATCAGCGAGGCATGCCTGGCGCTCGGGACGCCGGTGATTTCGGGCAACGTCTCGTTCTACAACGAGACGGAAGGCCGCGCGATTTATCCGACTCCGACCATCGGCATGGTGGGCATTCTCGAACGCGAGGATTCCGGCCGCGATCTCCACTTCCCTGAACCTGGACTCGACATCGTCCTCCTCGGCGAAACGCGCGACGAGTTAGGCGGATCGGAATGGCAGCAGATGTTCGCGCACGACTCGATGGCGCCGCCTCCGCGCGTCGACCTTGATCGCGAGAAGTCGCTGATCGATCTGATCCTCACCGCTTACGAGCATCGCCTCATCCGAAGTGCACACGATTTGTCGAACGGCGGGCTCGCGATCGCGCTCGCCGAATCATCGATGGAGGGAATCGGATGTCACGTCGACCTCGCCGGTCACGCGAATGACATCGATGCGATCGCTCTTCTCTTCGGCGAATCGCAGGGCCGCGCGATTCTCTCAACGAATCGCGTCGAGGAGCTGTTGACGCTCGCGAAAAAACATGGCGTACCAGCGATGCGTATCGGTCGCACTGACACGGCGGTTTTCGTCATTGAACGCAATCGGGTGCCGCTGATCAGGACAACGACGCCCGAGCTCTCGCGCATCTGGCGATCCGCATTCGCGCTGCTCCTCGGCGGCGACTCGATTGACGACGTCCTGCGCGGCGTCGGCGAAGAGGCGCCGGAAGTGTTGGCGCACTGAATCAGCGAACGGGATGTACTTGATCGACATCCGCTCGCTCACCGGAATCGACTTCGAGACGCTCACAGCGGCGTTCAACGACGCTTTCAGCGACTACGACATCCCTGCCAAATACAGCGTCGAATACCTGACGAATCTCGTGATCCGGCGCGGTTACCGGCCCGATCTCGCGGTGGGCGCATTCGATGGCAAGCGCCTCGTCGGATTCGTTTTTAATTGCGTCGAGGGCGACGCGGCGTACAACAGCGGGACGGGCGTTGCGATCTCGCATCGGCGGCAGGGCATCGGGCGGCGGCTGATGCAGCGATCGATCGAGACGCTTCCGGCTCGCCGCTACATCCTGGAAGTGATCGATACAAACCATCGCGCGGCCGCGCTGTATCGCGAGCTGGGTTTTGTGGAGACTCGCCAATTGCAGAGTTGGAAGTTCGGAAGTGGGGGGG
>DATBSF010000423.1:0-2234 GCA_036559905.1 Thermoanaerobaculia bacterium
TCGATCGCGCTCTACATCCGGAATCGCGGCTTCATCCCTGACGAAGATCTCTCCAACGCTTCCATCCCGATCAATCCGGCGCCGGTCCGCGCGCCGCGCGAGGCTGAGCCGATTGCGTATCCGCCTGCACAGCCGGTGACAAAGGCGCGCCTGCTCGCCTGCATCGCGGTCGTCGCGATCGTGTGCATCCTCGCCGCCGGCCGCCCGGCCTCGCTCAACGATGTCATCGATTACCGAATCACGGGCGAGGAAGCGCAACGCATCGCCAACCGATATCGCATCGGCACCAAGACTTTCACCGCTCCGGTCGACGCGTTCCGAAACTGGGAGCGCGAATCGCAGCGCGAAGATGGCGGCGCGCCCGACGGCTTCGATTCCGTGGCGGTCGATTACATCTTTCACCATCGAATGCCGGTCAAGAAAATCGTCGAAGTGATGGAGACGAAAATTCCAGCCGCGACCTGGATGGTCCGCAGCTTCACGCCACAACAAAAAGACGAGACGTTCACCGAGGTTGATCCGCGGAAATCGCGCATCGTCGGCTACCACAAGTATCAGGATGAAAAACGAGCCGGCGCGCGACTCGATCAGCCGCAGGCACTCGACATCGCTCGCCGATCCTTTCCGGATTTCGGCGTGGATTACACGCAGCTCGATCTGAAAGAAGCGCTTTCGTTTCAGCAGCCGAATCGCCGCGACTGGCTTTTCCATTTTCAGGAACGCGCGCCGCTGACGGCCGAGGCGTTTCGAAGAGCGACGGTGCGCGTGGCGGGCGATCAGGTCACGCAGTTCACATCGACAATCAAGATTCCCGAACAGGCCTATCGCGACGCGGCGCAGACGACGCTGCTCAACATCGTGCTGGTGGTCCTGCGCATCATCGGCGGACTCGCGATGCTTTCGCTGACCGTCGCCGGCTTCGTCGTCGCGGCGCGCAAACATTTCCCGTGGCGGCGTCCGGCGCGGCTCACGGCCATCCTCGCGATCGTCCCGATCGCGAGCGCGATTTTCCGCTGGAAGACTTCGCTGTTCGGATACGACACTTCCGTCGGTTGGGACACGTTCATCAACGGTCTCGTGATCACGACGATTACCGTCACCGGCGTTCAAATCGGCCTGCTGTTCCTCGCGTTCTCCGCAATCGAGGCGAGCTTCCCGCAGGCTCTCGACTGGTTCCGTCACGAAGGTCGCGCGCGCTTCGGCCGCTCCGCGCTGATCGCCGCCATCACCGCCACCGGCGTGCTGGCGATCCGAAGAATACTTCTGCAGCTTCTGGCGCAGGCGTTTCCATCGATCGCATCCATCGACGGCCTGGACATCCCGCTGGCAGTCGACATGACGATGCCGGCAATCCTCGACATCGGGCAGGCCGTCGTTCGCGCGATCGAAGCATCGGCGGTGGTCGCGCTGTTCGTCGTCTCACTGCGCGAAATGCCGAAGGCGAAGAAATTGGCCGACATCACGGCGATTCTCGCGCTCTTCTTCATCACGCTCGAGCCGAGCACGAACGCAAAAGAGGCGCCGCTGATGTTGTTGTCGGCGCTGTCGGCAGCGCTCGTGATCTGGTTCGTCGTGCGTTTCGTTCTGCGAGAGAATCTCCTCGCCTATCCAATCGTCGCCGCGCTCGCGATGCTGCTCGGCAGCGCCGCCAGCCTGTTGCAGAACCAGCGCAGCGATCTCATCGTCAATGGTGTGGTGGACATCATCGCCGCGATCGCGCTCATCGTCTGGGTCGCCTATCCGAAATACTCCGAACCGCAGCATGTCTGAATCGTTCACGTCGCGCATGCTGCGCTGGAAGTTCAATCTCTTTCCCGCGTATCGCGGCACCGGTGCGCGCGTCACCTACATCGCGGACGATTTCCACGAAGTGCGGATACGGCTTCCGCTTTCTCTGCGGACGCGCAATGCGGTCGGCACGATCTTCGGCGGCAGCATGTACGGCGCCGTCGATCCCATCTACATGATCATGCTGATGCGCCTTCTCGGCCGCGGCTTCACGGTCTGGGACAAGGCCGCCGAGATCCGGTTTCGGAAGCCTGGCCGGACGACACTCCACGCGACGTTCAAAATCGGGGAAAAGGAGCTGGCCGAGATTCGAACCGCGGCCGAGAGCGGTCCGATCGACCGCGTCTTCACCATAGATTTAGTGGATGCCGAGGGTGTCGCACACGCCTCGGTGACGAAGACCATTTACATTCGGCGGAACGATCCCCAAACTTCTTCTGTTCAAA
>DATBSF010000424.1:0-14241 GCA_036559905.1 Thermoanaerobaculia bacterium
TCGCCAAAACGAACCACGAAGCCTGCTGATCCGTGCGGAAGAGCCACCGCACATCGAATCGGCGGACACTTTCGATTGCGACTAAGCCTAACGCAAGAAAAACTTCCAGACGCAGTCCGAGCTCTTTTGGAGTGCGAAAAGAGTCTTTCATTGCTGGCGAAACAATCAGAGGGATGACAATCGCCGCGCCGACGACAACGAAACTGAGCAGGCGAAGCGGAAGTGTTGGCCCGCCGGTCTGATGCCGGGGGGCGGATTTCATGCCGGATGAGCGGCGCTGACTAGCGTGGGTGCGCTTTGCGTGATTGCCTCGTCCCGTGCGGGAATGAGATGCGAATCGATGGCGTACTCCGGAACCAAATCCTTGAGAGCCTCGCCAACCGTCGAATGTTTTTCTTGCCAAGGCAATGTATTAGTTCGTATGAGCCAGCGTGCAACGTCAGGAGATGACGGCTGGGTAGCATCGGTGACGACGATCTGTGGGTGAACTGTCGGTCGCGCTCTCTCGGTCTCGAGACGGATGTCCTCAAAGAGTTTCTCCCCAGGACGCAAGCCGGTGAAAGTGACGCCGATCTCTTCCTCCGTATGATTGGAGAGCCGAATGAGGTCGTGTGCAAGATCGACTATCCGTATGGGCTCGCCCATGTCAAGCATGAATACCTGCCCATCGTTGCCCAGCGCCGTTGCCTGAAGAACGAGCGAGATTGCCTCTGAGGTGCGGATGAAATAACGGGTGGCCTCGGGATGGGTCACCGTGACCGGACCGCCTGCGGCAATCTGTTCCATGAACAGCGGAATCACGCTGCCTGATGAGCCGATGACGTTTCCAAAGCGAACGATGGTGACCTTCATGTCACAGTCGTGCGCCAGATCGAGCAAAAGAATCTCCGCCGCCCGTTTCGTCGCACCCATGACGCTGATCGGATTGATCGCTTTGTCCGTCGAGATGAAAACGAAGTGTTCGACAGCGTGACGCGCGCAGATTTCACCGAGACTGCGAGTCGCCAGCGTGTTGTTGCGCAGATACTCCGCGGGATTTTCTTCGCCGAGCGGAACGTGTTTATGCGCCGCAGCGTGAAGCACAATCTGGGGACGGTCGCGTTCAATGAGACGCTCCATGACGTCGACATCGCAGATGTCCGTGAGGTTCGAGGGGATCTTTGTGCGCGCGGATCCGGATTCACGGCACAGCCGTTTGCGCACTTCGTAGAGCGCATACTCTGACCGCTCGACAAGCGCCACGGTCTCGGGTTCAAATTGTAGAATTTGAGAGCAAAGCTCCGAACCGATAGTTCCACCCGCTCCCGTTACTAGAACGCGTTTTCCTTTGAACATCTGAAGCACCGGATCACCGGGGAGATCGATCTTTTGACGTCGAAGAAGATCCTCGACGTTGACGGGCCGGAGTTGCGAGACATGTACCTTGCCAGTGACGAGACGATCGATTCCGGGAATTGTCTTGAACTGCAGATCGGCGTCCGACAGCTGTCGCACAATCTCGCGCATCCGTTTGCCATTTGCACTCGGAATCGCAATTAGCGCTTCGTCGGCCTGTGACGCATCGGCGAGTGCTCCGATGCTTGCAATCGGACCAGTAACCTTGATACCGCGGATGTGGGCTCCCCATTTCGCGCGCTGGTCGTCGACGAACCCGACAACCTTCATCCCGAGTTGTGGACGATGTTCGATTTCGCGCGCCAGCGTCTCACCGGCATCTCCAGCGCCAACGATCAACACGCGCTTCTGACTATCCGGCATCTCCTGGGCGCGAAAACGGTCTCGACCGAGGCGGATCAGAACCCGCGCACCGAAGAGCGATAGTAGAGAAAACGCCCAATCGATTAACAAGACACCGCGCGGCGACCGGATGAATCGCTCGTTAATTCCGAAAATCGCTCCCACGTACCAAAGGGCTACGATGACTGCCGTCGCGCTACTGAGCCCGAAGACCAAACGGACGACGTCAGCAATTCCGACGTACCGCCACCAGCCTCTGTAAAAGCCGAAGAAGACGCCAGCCAGGAGCTGCACGCCGACGACCACGACGAGGCTGGATTTGAACGTCGCTGCGTAATCCGGCGGGATCGCGAATTCGAACCGAACCAGATACGAGAACGCATACGCCGCCGCGAACACCACCGCGTGGAAAAGAAACAGGATGACCACGCGCGCTGCAGCCAGACGGCCCAGGAGCGCTTCGAAAAACGAGCTATCTTCTTTCATTCATGAGCCAGGGGAAGCTGCGCCATTATAGAGAGCGTTCCGTAAGACGACAATAATTATCTTTCTGTGAAATGAAAAACCTGTCGCCGATCAAATCGCTTCCTCGCGAAGAACTCGTGCACTTCGTCAACGAGAACATCAACAGTCTTCTGGAAGACGAAATCCTCGCCGTCCTTGAAAATCCGTTCGTCACACCGGCCATCTGCCAGAAGATCGCCCAGACGCAGCGGCTCACGGGTTTTTACTCCGTACGGTTGCGGCTGGTGGCACACAAGCAGACGCCGCTGGCGCACGCAGTCAAGTTCGTTCATTATCTTTATTGGACCGACCTGGTGCGGCTTTCGGTCGAGGTCAAGGTTCCTGCTCCAGTCCGCCGCGCGATCGATACGATTCTCGTCAACCGCGTCGACAAACTCACTCTGGGCGAGCGTATTACCTCGGCAAAGCGCTGCAGCCACGCCCTGATCAAGGCATTTCTCTTCGATCCCGATCCGAAAGTCTTCGAAGCCCTTCTGGTCAATCAACGGCTTCGCGAGGATGACATTCTCGTCGTCGCCAACAGCGACCGCGCCTCGCCTGCCCAACTCCAGCTCATCGCCGCAGACCGGAAGTGGTCGTATCGACATTCCGTTCGCAAAGCATTAGTGATGAACCCACTTACGCCGCGATCGGTGTCGGTCTCACTCCTCCGTTACTTCAGCGCTCGCGACCTTCGCACGATCCATGGGAAC
Source organism: Thermoanaerobaculia bacterium (assembly GCA_036559905.1). GTDB lineage: Bacteria > Acidobacteriota > Thermoanaerobaculia > Gp7-AA8 > Gp7-AA8 > Gp7-AA10. The sequence continues at coordinate 2,955 of DATBSF010000424.1, forward strand.
CCTTCTACTACGGTGTACGTCCGGCGCTGCATTGAGCGCCTTCACCCCGCGGATTACAATTTGGCCCTCGATGCCTGAACCGACGCAGCAGCCGTACTCGGAGCTCGCGTCGTTCGGCGAGGAGCTCCGGCGCGAGCGCGAGATCCGCGGCATATCGCTCAAGGAGATTGCCGACGCCACCAAAATCAGCAAGCGATTTCTGGAGGCGATCGAGCGAAACGACCACCGAACGCTGCCGGCCCCGGTCTTCACCCGCGGTTTCATCCGCGAATACGCCCGCTACCTCGGCCTCAACGCCGACGAGATCGTGAACCGATACAACTTCGCGGCCGCTGGCGACGATCGCATCGAAAAATCGCCGCACCTCGAACGGCTCACACATCCCGACGTTCCCCCGAAAAAAGGGATTCCTCCGCCGTATGCCCGCGTCGATCGGAATGTCTACGTTCTCCTTTTGATCATCGCGATCCTGGCGGCAGCGACTTTCGTGGCGATGCGACACAAACGTGCAAGCGCCGAGGCGGCCGAAATCGAGACGGCTGTCGCGCCACCCAGGCGGGCGAGGGCCCCCGCCGCCACACCGAGCCCGCCGCCGGAAGACATGATGCGGATGACGATCAATGTCGACGGGGATTCGTGGGTCGTGCTCGACGCCGACGACAAAGAAGTGATCAATGAGCTCCTGCGACGCGGAGCGCGGAAGACAGTCGAAGCGAAGGAAACCTTTCGTTTCCGAACGATTGGGAATGCCGCCGGGATCAAACTGGCGCTCAACGATGTTCCCCTTCCGCCGCTCGGTGGCGACGGAGAGGTCATCCACGACCGCACTTTCGGCAGGCGAGACTTGCGAACGAATCCATGAGCAACGCCACTCCCAGCAGTGAACTGAATGCCGCCCTGGTCGTCTCTCGCATTGAGGATGGCTCGTACACGCGCGAGATGATCGTCAACATCGCGCGAGGTTTTCTTCCGCTTCCGCAGGAGGACCTCATCACGGTCGTCGCGTTCCTCGCCACCTCAGCCGATGCCGAGGTCGCGCAGCTCGCACACGACACGCTGAAGGACGTTCCGCTTCGCAGCCTTCTGGCCTTCGCGGCGAACGAAGCTTCGTCGCCTGACAATCTCATGCTGCTGATGCGAGCCACCGATGATGCGTCGGTGCTGGAAGCTCTCATCCGCAATCGTGCAGTTCCCGACGCATCGGTTGTCGAGCTCGCCGCGCACGCAGAGCCGGGCGTGCAGGAGATCATCGTCATCAATCAACTGCGTATCCTGCGGGCGCCGGAGATTCTCGATGCGCTGCTCGCGAATCCGCGGATATCCAACGAGGCACGCCGGCGCGCACTGGAAACGCGCGAGGAGTTTTTCGACAAGAAAGCGCGGCTCGAAAAACTGGCCGAGGATGAAGTGGCAGACTTTCTGCCGGATGACGCCATCGCCGACCTGCTGGCGAAAGCCGCGGAGGAGCCGGCGACGGTTGCCCCTCCGCCCGACATCAGTGAAATCGAGAAAGAGGATCCCTCGAAGCAATCGATGTTTGCGCAACTCCTCGCGATGAACGTTGGCCAGAAGGTACAGGCTGCGTTCAAGAGAGGAAAAACGGCGCGGACGCTCCTCGTCCGTGATCGTAACAAGCTCGTCTGCAGCGCGGTCATTCGGAACCCACGCATGAGCGAGAGCGAAGCCGAGCAAATCGCAGGAATGCGCAATGTCGACGACGAGGTCCTCCGGCTCATTTCCATGCGCCGCGACTGGATGTCGAAGTACCCCGTTGTTATTGCACTCGCCCGCAATCCCAAAGTGCCCATTGGAGTTGTCGTGCCCTTGATCAATCGATTAACCTTACGAGACTTGAAAATGCTGAAGGACGATAGGGGAGTCAGCGAGGTCGTCCGCTCGATGTCGCGCAAGCTTTTCCAGCAGCGAAGCAAAAAATAAAAATCCTGAATGAAGATCAACTACTACGATGTACTGGGCGTCGATCGTTCCGCCTCGGAACAGGAGATTCGGGACCGATTCCGCCAACTGGCCCGCACTAACCATCCCGATCGTGTCAAAGGGACGGATAAGTCGGAAGCTGAACGCAAGTTTCAGACGCTCACCGAAGCGGTCAACGTCCTGACGAATGCCGCCAAGCGCAAACAGCACGACGCGGAGCTCAGCATCGGATTCAACAAAGGCACGGCCGATCTGACCCAGGTCGCCAAGGTCTACATGTCGAAGGGAACGAAGGCCTTCAAGGAAGGCGACATTCGTTCGGCATACGAAAACTTCGACATGGCCGTGAAGCACAATCCGAATGATGCCAAGGCGTTCTACTACCTCGCGTTGGCAGCCAGGAGGATTCCGGCCTACGCGAGGCAGGCGGTGCAGGCGATCGAGACCGCCGTGCAGCGCGAGCCGGTCAACCCGACGTACCTCAAGGAAGCCGGATTCATCTGCAAGCAGGCCGGTCTGGTCGCAAAGGCCGAGCGATACCTGAGCGAAGCACTGAAATGGGATCCATCGGACCTCGAGATCCAGACCGCGCTGGCAGACCTGCGCCAGGGAAAGGGAGTGACAGCCTCTAAGAAGGGCTGATGCGGATGCAGGTGAAGTCATTCGGACTTACTCACGTCGGCCGGCAACGTCAACACAACGAGGATTCCTTTCTCGTTGAGGACAAGGCGAAGCTCTACCTCGTCGCCGACGGAATGGGAGGACATGCCGCGGGCGAAATCGCGTCACGCATCGCGGTTGACTCGATCTCCGAGTTCATCATCCATACGAAAGAAGATGACGGCACGTGGCCGCACGCGTACGACGAGCAGTTTCGGCGCTCGACGAATCGCCTGATGGCGGCCGTTCGCATGGCGAACACGCGCGTGCTGGAGGCGATGCGCAAGGACGCGCGCCTTCGCGGCATGGGCACCACCGTCGTCGCATGCCTCGGCGACGACAACACGATGTCGTTCGCGCACGTCGGCGACTCGCGCGCCTACCTCATCCGCGACGGCGCGCTGTCGCGGATCACCAACGATCACTCGTGGGTCTTCGAACAGGTCCAGGCCGGGATGCTGACGGAAGCGGAAGCGGAGAAGCACCCGCTGCGCAACGTCATCACCCGCGCGCTCGGCGGCGCGCTTTCGGTCAATCCGGACGCGACCGAAGTCGAGTGCCAGGCCGGCGACGTCTACCTTCTCTGCTCCGACGGCCTCACTGGCATGGTTCCGGAAGATGAGATCCTCCGAGTCGTGACGGAAAACGAGAACGACCTCGAGAAAGCCTGCAAGAATTTGATCGATACGGCGAATGAACGCGGCGGTCTCGATAATGTCACGGCGATCCTGGTGAAAACGGTATGAATATTCGTATCGATTATTGCGGCGTTTGAAACTACCTGCCCAGAGCCTCCAGTTTGGCGGCTGAAATCAGGAAGCAGCTCGGAGTCGACAGTAAGCTCGTGCGCGGCAGCGGCGGGATCTTCGAGGTGCACGTCGACAACAAGAAGATCTTCTCGAAGAAGGACGCCGGCCGCTTTCCGAGCGAAAAAGAAATCGTCGATCAGCTCCGCTCGATGAAGACCGCGTAAACTCTCGCGGTGCATCCCGACATCGAAGTTCTTCAGGTAAAACTGAAAGAAATCCTTTATGACTGCGTGACCGAGGTCCGCGCGACCAAGGCCGCGCTTTATCTGCTCGATCACCCGGCAAATCAATTCGAGCTGATCACCGAGTACGGTTTCAAGGCAACGGCGCGAACGCGTCTTGCAGACGGAGATCCAATCGTCGATCGCTGCGACCGCGGGCCGGCTCCGTTTTTCGTCAACAGCCTGATGGAAGACCCTCGCTACTCCGCGCTGCTGTATGAATCGATGACCGATCACCTTCTGGTCGCGCCGATTTATCTCGGGAAGAAGCTCGTCGGTTTCGTCGACATGCGCGACAAAGCCGGCCGCGCAGACTTCGATGGGAACGATTCTCCGAAAGCGCAGAAGATCGCCGATCGGGTCGCGGGTCTGTTCATGGAGAAGAATCCGTTCGGACAGAAATTCATCACGATCTCCGGCAACGAGCCGCTGCAGAGCCTTTTGACCGGCGTCTACAGCGCGGCCGCACAACAGCAGCCAACGCCGCAGCCGTTTCCGATACCGGCAGCGGTCGCCGAAGCCAAGAGCGGGATCGCGTTGGTGCGCGACATTCTCCGCACCATGTTGTTCATTCCCGGCGCGGTCGTGGCTGCCTACCTGTCGCCTGACGCGCAGGTCATCGTCGCGCGCGGGAAGATCACCGACGAGGCATTCAGCCTGTTCGAGTCGAAAGTGAGAGGCTGGCTCTCCAAGCGAGGCGAGATCGCAGCTCCGCTTCGCAAGGATGTCCAGACGCCGCTCGGTCCCGGCGGCGCGCCGGTTCAGGACACCGACATCAAGAAAGTGTTCACGGCTCCCGTCGCGCGCGGGATCTATCTGTCCGTGGCGTTTTCTGTCGAGCCCGAGCGCGCCGCGCACGAACTGCTGGCGGGGTTTCACAAATACCTGCAGCTGGCCGTCGAACAGCCATGAAAATCACACGTGACGAAGCCCGACGGATCGCCGAGCTCGCGCATCTCGAGTTCGATGATGCCGGCCTGGAACGCATGGCCGAGGAGATGACCAAGATCCTGTCGTACATCGATCAACTGCGCGAGATCGAAGGAGGCACCGACAAGAGCGTCGGTGCCACACCATTGCGCGAGGATGTTGCACGTGAGGGCATCGCGCGCGAGGCAGTCGAGCGCAACGCGCCGGCGTTTCGCGATGGCCACTTCGTCGTGCCGAAGGTCATCGAATGAAGGTCTCGGAATGTCTCGCCGCGATCGAGCGGCTCAATCCGAAGATCAACGCGTTTTTGCGCGTCAACGCGGCTGCCGATGGTGTTCCGATCGCGGTGAAGGACAACATCGTCACCACCGACATGCCCACCACCTGCGGCTCGAAAATTCTCGGCACTTTTGTTTCGCCGTACGACGCGACGGTGATCGAGCGTCTGCGCAAGGCGGGTCGCTCGATCATCGGCAAGACGAATCTCGACGAGTTCGCGATGGGATCCTCGACTGAGCATTCGGCATTCGGCGTCACGCGGAATCCCTGGGACACATCGCGCGTCGCCGGCGGATCTTCGGGAGGCTCCGCCGCTGCGGTCGCGGCGCGAATGGTGCCGGCGGCGCTGGGATCTGAAACCGGCGGATCGGTGCGGCAGCCGGCAGCGTTCTGCGGCGTCGTCGGACTCAAGCCGACGTACGGGCGGGTGAGCCGATCGGGCCTGGTGGCGTTCGCATCGAGTCTCGATCAGATCGGCGTCGTCACCAAGACCGCCCGCGAATGCGCCGAAGTTCTCGGCATCATCGCCGGACGCGATCCGCTCGACTCGACCTCCAGCGCTGAACCGGTCGACGATTACGCTGCCGATGTTGAATCCGGCGTGAAGGGAATGCGATTCGGCGTCGTGCGTGAAGCCGTCGAGAAACTCGAAGGTGATGTCCGCCAGAATTTCGATGATGCACTTCGCGTGCTGCAAGGCGCGGGAGCAGTGATCGAAGACGCCAGCGTTCCGGCGATCGGATACGCGATCGCGGTCTACTACATCGTCGCGAATGCCGAGGCGTCAGCGAACCTGGCGAGATTCGATGGCGTGCGCTACGGACATCGCAGCAAACGCGCGCGCACGGTCCACGAGATGTACTTCGCGTCGCGCGGCGAGGGATTCGGCGCCGAGGTCAAGCGGCGGATCATGCTCGGTACGTTCGCGTTGTCATCCGGCTACTACGATGCCTACTACGGACGCGCGCAATCGGTACGCGCGCGGCTCCGAAACGACTTCGCGTCGGCATTCCAGAAATTCGATTTTCTTCTGACGCCGACGACGCCCGAGGCGGCGTTCAAAATCGGAGCGAAGGCGGACGATCCATTGTCGATGTACCTCTCGGACATCTTCACCGCGCCGGCGAATCTCGTCGGCATTCCTGCGATCGCCGTCCCGTCCGGTTTTTCGCGCGAAGGCCTTCCGCTTTCTCTGCAGATCATGGCGCCGCATTTTCGGGAAAGAGCGCTGTTTCGGGCCGCCGGGGCGTTCGAGCGCGAGACGAATTACTGGCGCAAAGCGCCACCACTTCAGTGATGTCTCTGTGCTCTCTGTGCCTCTGTGGTGAGAGCCTTTCACCACAGAGGCACAGAGGACACAGAGATGCCTCACCGCGTGACGTTGTGCTTCACGTCCGCGAAGCGGTGCGTGATCTGGTAGTCGCCGCGCGACCACTGTATGAAGAACGGCACCATCACGCCATCGACCGTGCGGTAATCATCGAAGTCGTACTCCTCGGGCAGCGGACCGACGAGCGTCGGCCGCACGCGCTCGCGCCGCAGCAGCAATCCGGTCGCGCTGTCGAACCACAGATGCTCGGGCAGGCCTTCCTTCGGCGTGGCCTCGACAACGTACGCATCGCGGTCGCGCAGCGAGCGCACGTCGACCGTTTCGACAGCCGAGTAACGCTCGCGGATTTTCGTCGCGTTGAAAAACTGCGAGACGAATTCGCGGTTCGCCTCAGGCGGATAGGGAAGCTCGAGCTTGACGTCGACAGTCTCGGGCAATTGCTGAAACATCTCGAACGGCGCGCTCCGCGGATCTCCGCGGCCGCTGCGCGCGGCCGCGATGCCGTGTGAGAGTCGATTCTTCACGGTCGCCACCGCACCCCACGCCTTCAAGTGGCGATCGAACAATTCCTCGGCGGCCGGCAGCGCCGGTTTGACCATCGACGGCGGCTGCGGCTTGTTCCAACCCGCGTCCGCGACATTCGGCAGCGTGTCGGCTGCAACGTGGCCGTGATGGCAGGTGTAGCACGTCACCGCGACTTTCGATCCGTAGTGCTGCTCGTTGATCGCGCGCGTCATCGCGATCATCCGGCGCCCGGCCTGTTTCGTCGGCTTCGCGTCCGACTCCCATTGCGTCTCGTGGCAATACGTGCAAGCGACGCCGAGGGAGTTGGCCATCACGGTCATGATGGGGATGAGTTGCGAGGACGGCACTCCGCGCAGCACCTTGATGTTCTTCTTCGTTTCCTCCATCGGCTTGTCCGGCGGCGACGACTGCTGTGCGCTTGCGATGGTGGCGATTGCAGCGATTGCGATGGCGGTTCTCATCATGACCGCCCCGCCACGCGGTCGAACACGAGGCGGAACCGCGTCCGCCCACGATTGCGTTCCTGCACCGTTCCCTCACAGACGAGATTCTTTCCGCCGTTCGCGAGCGAGGCCGTGTTGGTCTCGAAATGTCCGTTGGCCATCGACAGCTCGAGCAACAGCCGGCCACGCGACCAGCGCCCGACAACCTCCCCCGGCATGCCGTTGATGCGGACCGGCCGCTTGACTCCGTCGGCATTCACGCTCCAGGTCATCGACTCGATCGCTCCTCTGCGCTGCCGCACCTGGAAGGTCTTGATGTTCTTGCGCTGCTGTTCGATCGACTGCGAGAAGCTTTGATAGGGCACGATCGCGCCGAAATTCGATTGCTGGCGATTCAGAACCCAGCGGCCTGACAAATCGGCTTCCTGACCGAACATCCGGAGGCGGCAACCCGTGAGTGCGATCGCGACGACCGCGAGAGCGATGAAGGCGAGTGCGCCGAGGCGAGGGGCGCGTCGTCCAGCGGCGATGCTTCTCAAGGATCGCAGACGCTCGGCGAGGTCACCGGCCTCACCGAACGCGAGCGCGCATCGCGGTGATGCCACCGTTTGCGCAACGGTGATCAACGCGCGCGCATAGCGCAGCGGATCCATGGCTCCGACGACGATCTCGTCGCACGCGATCTCGCGCGCCCGCGCGATGCGCGCTTTCAGCAGTTGCACGAGCGGGTTGAAGCCGACGAAGATCGCAACGACCTCGATCGCGAGTTGGATCAGCGGATCGCGGCGCCGCACATGCGCGAGCTCGTGGGCCACGGCCGGAATCAGAGCGTGCGCGGGAACCGGCCGCAACGCCGGCAGAAGGATCAGCGGACGCAGGATGCCGACGGTCGCTGGCGCGGTCACCTCGCGCGAGAACCCGATCAACCCCTCGGTTTGCGTGGCGGAGTTTCGCAACCGCCGCGCGAAACGCACCGCGTGCATCAGCCGGCATCCCGCGAAGAGAACGAACGCGAAATACGCAATCGCGATCGCATTCGCGGCGGCAGGCGAGCTGACGCGGACGCTTGCGATCGAGAGCGGCGCCGCGGGAACCTCCTGCGGCTTCGTTGCTGTAGGGAGCGTCGTTGTTCGAAAGAACGCCGGCCGTGTCGATTCGAAGCCGCTCATCAGCGGAACGGAGAGGGCCGCCAGCAGGCCTGCGCTCAGCACCGCATGGCGCAGCCGTCCGCTGGCTCGATGGAGCGCGCGATCGCAAGCGAGTACCAGCAGAACGAGAACCGATCCCTGCCACGCGGCGTTGATGACGAAATTCGCGACGGACGCGCCGAGCTCATTCATCGTCGTCCTCTTCGATCTGCATGATACGTTCGAGCTTGCGCAGCGATTCCGGCGTCAGCTGCTTCGTCTCGACGAGGCTCATCACCAGCGCTTCCGCCGATCCGCCGAAGATGCGCTGCACCACGTCCTTGAGCGTCTGCCCGATTGCCTTTTCGCGGCTGATCGCGGCGCGGTACCGATATGCGCGGCGGTCGAGCGTTCGCTTGGCGCGACCTTTTCGCACCAGAACGTTCAGCATCGTCTGCACGGTGGTGTAAGCGAGGCCGCCCTTGAGCCGCTGCTGTACATCCTGGACCGTGGCTGGCGCTCCGTCCCAAAGCACATGCATGATTTCCAGTTCGAGAGGGGTCATCTGTTCTGAGCGTTTGCGGCGTGGCATTATCCTCCTAAATGTTTAGGAGCAACTTAGGGCCGGGTGAGGGCTCTGTCAACTAAATGTTTAGGAGGGATACGAGGAATGTTGAATGTTTAATGTTGAATGTTGAATGGATTCTGCGCCTTACATTCAACATTCAACATTAAACATTCAACATTCCCGTTCTCCCTCTTTTGAGCGCCCCTGCTAGAATGTGTCAGTGCGTTGGTGGGTGTGCGCGGTCCTCGTCGCGGCGTCTCTGAATGCCGCTCCTGCAACAAAAATCCTGGCGGTTGCGCAGATTACGCCCGAGCTCCGCGCATCGCTCGTCAGCGACTACTCGATCGACGTCATCGTCATGCCCCATGAAGGGGATGCCTGGACGCGGCTCGCGAAGCGCGTCACCGGCGACTCCGAAAACTGGCGCGCAATCGCGGCCATCAATGACGAGAAGCTCAACACCGACGTCGCGGTTCACGTGCCGCTGCGGCTGCTGCGGCCGGAGCTGCAGCGACAAATCCTCACTACAGTTTTTCCGAAGGATTCCTCGACCGAAATCGGGTGGAAGCATCTCGTGATCGGCGCGATCGGCGGCGAAGGGGAGTCGCTCTGGAACATCGCCGAATGGTTCACCGGCAACGGCGAGAACTACGTCGCGATCCGCAAAGCCAATCCGATGCAGGGACTCTCCACCCGCCCTGGTGACGTCGTCCTCATTCCGAAGCAATTACTCGCCCCGGGATTCGGTGGCGAGAGGGAGGGACTGAATGTATCGACGAAGGCTGCGGAGGTTCGGAAATCGGAAGACGATCCGATTGAGCGTGCGCCAGCGGATGCGGCTAATGCGGATGTGGCAATGGAAGCTGTTGCCACAGGGCAGCCGTCGCTGACGTATGAGCGCAACACGTCCGAACCGTACGCCGTCTACCGGCTGCAAAAAGGGGAGGCCCTCTATTCCTCGGTGGCCATCCGCTTCACCGGCCGGGTCTACGCGAAGGATGTCGGCGAGGTCGTCGATCGCATCGTGCAGTTCAACGGGATCGACGACGTTGCGAAGATTCCTGTCGGCCACGGGGTAAAAATCCCCCTGTCGTTGCTGCTGCCGGAATACCTGCCGGCCGACGATCCGGCGCGACTGGCGGCCGAGATGACCAAACGCGAGAGCGCGAAGCTCGCCAAACGCACGCACGCGCGCAATCTCTCCGGCGTCCACGTGATCCTCGACGCCGGCCACGGCGGCACCGATCCTGGCGCGACATGCGATGGCGTCGCCGAGTCGGGCTATGTCTACGACGTCATGGAGCGGCTCAAGGAGATTCTCGAGAAGAAGAGCGCGGCACGCGTCTCGGTGACGCGCAACGAACAATTCGTCCTGACGACGCCGCAGTTCGAGCTCGATGACGTCGTGGTCGGCGTGCATCTCCGCTGGTATCTCGCGAACTCGATTTTCCGACGCGCGCTGAACAAGGGCATTCCGAAAGAGAAAGTCGTCTTCATTTCGATTCACGCCGATTCGCTCCATCCGTCGCTGCGCGGCGCGATGGCTTACATTCCGGCCGAGCGGTACGTCACCGGCTCGTATCGCAAGAGCGACAGCGTCTACCTCGCGCGCGCGGAAGTGCGCGAGCATCCCGTGGTCCGGCATTCCGAGGAGGAGTCGCTGGCCGCGGAGGGATTGTCGCGCGATCTGGCGGAATCGATCGTCGACGCGTTCGAGACGCATCATCTGAACGTGCATCCGTTCAATCCGGTGCGCGACAGCGTCGTGCGCGACGGCCGCGAGTGGGTGCCCGCGATCATCCGCTACAACCTCGTGCCCACCCGCCTCCTCCTCGAAGTCTGCAACCTCGGCAACCGCAGCGATCGCGCCCTCGTGAAAACGCCGAAGTATCGACGCCAGATCGCCGAGGCGATGTACGAGGGGCTTGTGACTTTTTTTGAGGATCGCGAAGCGAATCCCTCGGTTGTTGCGCGCGCGAAGTAAAATCCCCCGCGAATGCCCCGTTCTTTTGAAGGCGAGTTGAATGCCGACGGTCTGCGATTCGCGATCATCGCGAGCAGGTTCAACGACGAGATCGTGACGGGGCTTCTGCGCGGCGCGCTCGAGTGTCTCGCGCAGCACGGAGCGGCGGACGATGCGATTTCCGTCTACCGCGTCCCGGGCGCTTTCGAAATCCCGACGCTCGCGAGCGCGCTCCCGGCGAAATTCGACGCGCTCATCACGCTCGGCTGCATCCTTCGCGGCGATACGCCGCACTTCGAGTTCCTCGCAAACGCCGTCACGGATGCTTTGTTGCGCGACGCGAAGATCCCGATCGCATTCGGTGTCATCACCTGCGACACGATGCAGCAGGCGATCGAGCGTTCATCATCGGGCTCAGGGAACAAAGGATGGGAAGCCGCGCTGGCCGCGATCGAGATGGCGAATCTGTGGCGCGTCATTCGCAGTGAGGAAAA
>DATBSF010000425.1:0-3639 GCA_036559905.1 Thermoanaerobaculia bacterium
CCGAGTCAACGGCCCGCGCATCCTCGAGCACCTCGACGTCCTCGCTCAGTTCGGAAAGAACCCGAACGGCGGAGTGACGCGGCTGGCCTACAGCGAGGCCGATCGCCAGGGCCGCGACTACGTCCTCGGCCTCATGCGTGCGGCGAAACTCGAGGTCTCGATCGATGCCGCCGGCAATCTGGTTGGCTGGCTCGATGGGAGCAATCATGTGGAGCTCCCTCCTCTCGTCATTGGGTCGCACATCGACTCGGTTCCGGAGGGCGGCAACTACGACGGCGATGTAGGCTCAATCAGTGCGATTGAGATTGCCCGGTTTCTGACTGAGAACAGACTGCTGCTGCGCCACCCGCTGCAGGTGATCATCTTCCAGAATGAAGAAGGAGGACTGATCGGCAGCCGCGCGCTCAGCGGTCAGTTGACGGAGAAGGAGCTCGATCTCGTCAGCCGCAGCGGCAAGACCATCGCCGAGGGGATTCGATTCATCGGTGGTGACCCGTCTCGTCTGGAGAGCGTGCGCCGCAAACGGGGCGACATCGCCGCGTACGTCGAGCTGCACATCGAGCAAGGCGGAATCCTCGACACCGAGAAGATCAACATCGGCGTGGTGACGGGAATCGTCGGCATCAACTGGTGGGACGTGACGATCGAGGGATTCGCCAATCACGCCGGCACGACGCCCATGGATCGGCGTCAGGACGCGCTGCTCGCGGCGGCACGATTTATCGATCTCGTGAACCGTATTGTCACCAGCGTGCCGGGGCGGCAGGTCGGAACAGTTGGGCGGATTCAGGCGCTGCCTGGCGCGCCGAACGTCATTCCGGGGAAGGTGACGCTCAGCCTCGAGCTGCGCGATCTCGATGCCGCGAAAATCCAGATGCTCTACGAAAGGATTCGCACCGGAGCCGAGCAGATCGGCGCAGCCACGGGAACAAAGTTCACCTACAAGCCGATCAACGAGAACGTCCCCGCTCTCACCAGCGAGCTCATTCAACAGAAGATCGGTGAGGCCGCCAGGGATCTTGGCCTGACGACGAAGCTGATGCCCAGCGGGGCCGGACATGACGCACAGGACATGGCCCTGCTAGGACCGATAGGGATGATCTTCGTGCCGAGCGTGGGCGGCATCAGTCATTCACCGCAGGAGTTCTCGCGTCCCGCCGACATCGTCAACGGCGCGAACGTTCTGCTCCATACGCTGCTGAAACTCGACTGGGCCGCTACGGTTTAGGCTCCCACAGCTCGATCCGATTTCCCTCGGGATCCGTCGCCCAGGCGAATCGGCCGAACTCTGTATCGTCGACCTTGTCTTCGACCTTCACGCCGGCGGCGCGAAGCTGCGCGAGCATCGCGTCGAGATTTTTCACGCGATAGTTGAGCATGTACGGCTTCGTGCTCGGATCGAAATGCTTTGTCGACGCGGGGAAGATCGACCAGACCGTGTCGCCGAATTGTGCGCCGCCCCAGGATGGATCGACATCGATTCCGAGTTTTTCCCGATACCAGCTCCGGAGCGCGTCGGCATCATCCGCCTTGAAGAAAACACCGCCGATGCCCGTCACTTTTTCCATGGCTTCATCGTAGCGCAAAGAGCGTGGCGTTTCCGCGCTGGGTGACCGTGCCGGCGTAGCGATCGAGCGTCAGCGACAGCGTGCGCTGCGCGCTGCTGGACAGCGCCGTCTCGCGCTCCTCGATTTTGCTCGCGACCGCGGTCGGTGCCGGCGCCGCGATCACCGCGACGTGCGTGATTCCGTCGCGGCGCAAGCGCGTGTAGAGAGCGTCGACACCTCCGGCATCAAGATAGGCCGACACACGCGGGCCGTCGAAGTTTCCGCCGCCGCGGACGCGATGCTGAAACCAGTACGTCTCGCTGAGACCGATGACGAGCGTGCGCGAGTTTGGCGGAAGGCTGGCGTCGACAGCCGCAATCGTCGTCGTTGACGGGCGCACTTCCGCGAGATATTTCGCATCATCGAGACGCCCCGACAAGAGCCCGAAGGCCTGCGTGCGATCCGTGAAGAACGCGACGAGAAACAGTTGCATGACGATCGCGATCGCGAGCAGCACGCGGACGGGGCGGGAGGGTGGGAGGGCGCGGGCGGCGGGCACCGCGAGGAACGGAACGAGCAACCGTGCCGACGGTGCGAGAAAGAAAAGCAAAACCGCCGTCGCGAGCAGGATCCACGGAACCAATCCGGCCGTGAGCGTCGATGCGATCAGCAGCGACACGCCGAGGCTCTCGTCGATGAAGTGGCCATCGAAGATGTAGTCGGAGAGAAACGCGCCGGCGCGGTAATGCGCGACGTGCGGCGCAAGCGAGCCGAGGAACGGCGCGATCGGATTGCCGGTGAGAATCAGATTGCGGATGAAAAAGATCGATCCGATCGCGAGGCCCGGCAGAACGCCGCGAAATTTTCTCGTGGCGAGAATCGCGATCAATGCCAGCGGAATGAACGTGTACTTCGTCAGGAGTCCGGCCGCGATCGCCGCGGTCACAGTTGTCGTGTCATCGTTCTCGAGCGCATTCACGAGGATGAGGGAAACGCCGAGGAGGATCCAATCGACGAGGGACCAGCCGGCAGTTAGGGCGAGCGCGGGCGTCGCGACAATCGCGACGGTGAGAATCGGACACTCTCTGGTCGTCCGCAGCAACAGCACGACGACTGCCATTGCGGCGAACAGATGCAGAAAATGCGACGCGATGCCGCCGCCCGTCCCGAGGATCGCGAGAAACGGCAGATCCGCCGATTCCACGCCGAGCGGAAAATACGAGTGCGAAACGAGCGGCAGGTCGATCGCACGTCCTTCTTTCACCCACGCCCATGGAACGGCGAGGTGATACGCGAGCTCATCGAGCGTTGACGGCGGCGCTTGCGCCGCGATGAAGGCGGAAATCCCGACTAGCACAAGCGCCACTGTCGCGAACGGTTTCAGTGAAGGAGTCTCATCGGCCCTTCCCATCAGGCTCATTGCACCAAGCCCGCCGAGGATTCCGACGATCGGCACCATCGTCCAGGGCGAGATCTTCAGCAACGCAATCAGAAAACAGATCGCACCGAAAATCGGATATCCGACGACGAAGTTCAGCGCGACGTTCGATTGCAGGTGGCGGATGAGATAGCCGGCGCCGATGCACGCGAGTCCCGCCGCAACTGCGAAGAGAATCGGAATTCCGACCCGGCGCAAAAACAGCTCGACGAGAACAAACCCGTTGAATAGAACGAGGAGAAAGTAGACGCCGGCAACGATCGCAATGATGCGGCGCATCTAAATCGGCGTAAGCGCCGCGCGTATCGCCAGCACGTCTTCGATGATCGACTGCGCGACCTCCGGACGGATCTGCGTCGTGCGATCGGAGAGCGCCGCAGGAGGATTGTCGTGCACCTCCATGAAGAATCCATCCGCTCCGGCCGCCGCCGCCGCGCGCGCGAGCGGCCGCGCAAACTGCGGCGTGCCGCCGGTCTGCTTTCCTTCGCCGCCCGGCTTCTGCATCGAGTGGGTGATGTCGTAGACCACCGGCGCTCCGAATCCTCGAATGATCGGAAACGCGCGCATGTCGACCACCAGATTCTGATATCCGAACGAAGATCCGCGCTCGGTGATGAAGACGCGGTCGTTGCCGACTTCGTGTCCTTTCTCGAG
>DATBSF010000426.1:0-11549 GCA_036559905.1 Thermoanaerobaculia bacterium
CTATTTTCGGGCGCCGCGTTCGCGGACGCCGACGCCGACGCATCGAAATCGCTGTCGGTTCGCACGTTCACCTTCAAGTACAAGGATCCCGGCAAAGCTGCCGAGATCATCAAGCCGCTGCTCAGCGCGGAAGGCTCGATCTCGATTCAGGCCGGAACCAACGCGCTGGTCGTCACCGATCGTCCCGATGTTTTGAAGACGCTCGCGAAGGCTCTCAATGACTATGATGCGCCGCCGCAGGCATTCAAGCTCGTCGTACGTCTCATCGGTGCGTCGCGCGCCGAAGGCTCTCCGAAGATCGGCGACGATCTGAAGGACATCGCTCCGAAGCTGGCCATGCTCCGCTTCAACGCGCTCGAAAACCTCGGCGCCGCCGATTTCGCCGGACGGGAAGGGGACCCCGGAATCCTCACGCTGCCGACCGGCTATCGCGCGGAGTTCAAGCTCGGCGAATTCGATCCCACCAGCGACTCGATCAAAGTCAGCGACTTTCGTCTTTCGAAGTTGCAGAACGATCAGGTCACTTCGCTCTACAAGACCACTTTGAATCTCCGGCTCGGACAGACCTACATCGTCGGTACCACAAAGACGCCGCAGAGCCAGCGCGCTCTGATGATCGTGCTCATCGCCCGGCGCTGAGGGCGAATCCTCCTACGCAGCAGGCGCGGCACGCACACCCTCGCGTGCCGCGCTTTTTATTAGTAGGCACCTTTGCGCAGGTTGATCCCGTACTCCAGCCACGCCTTGAGTGCGCACAGCATCTGAGTCCAGCCGTTGCAGTTCCCGTAGGAGCTTTCGCGGCCTTTGGGAGTGTCCTTCCAGCCTGACTCGGTGATCGTGACCAGAGTCTCCTTGTCGTTGAGCGGCTCGAACTTCATCTCCGTCCGCGTGTCGTAGCCTCCCTCGGACGTTTCCCATTCGAAGACGATCAGTTTGTTCTGCACGACCTTCTTCACGTGTACGACGCCCTTCGCGTCCGGAAAGTCCGCCCAGCGCCAGGTCGGCTCGGCGCCTTCTTCCAATGCTCCGCTCGACCCGCCGGTCGTGAAGTACTTCGACAGCTTCACCGGATCGCGAACGGCATCGAAGACCTCCGCCACCGGCTTTTGAATCTTGGTGTGTACGCTGAATTTCAGCTCCATGACTGCCTCCATGCGCGAACGATATGTTATAATTTTATAACATGTCAAGGCGCGATCAGCAGGAGCGGATTTTCAAGGCTTTGGCAGACTGGAGACGGCGAAAAATCCTCGATCTTCTGGCCTCCGACCCGTTGACGACGGGGGAGTTGTGCAAGCACTTTCCAAAGCTGCACCGATGCACTGTCATGCAGCATCTTGCGGTCCTGGAACGCGCCAATCTGATCATCGTGAGGCGCGCGGGCCGTCTGCGTTGGAACTACATCAACGCGCTTCCGATCAAGGAGATCTACGACCGCTGGATCAGCCCTTACGCGACGGACGCCGTGATCCTGCTGGGGCGGATGAAGCGCGAGCTCGAGAGCTGAGGTACTCCTCCACTTCCTCGACCGACTTTGTGTTGAAGATCTCTTTCGGCGACAGTCCCGCCTTGCGCGCCACCCACACGCCCGTGACGAGTGCGTTGTACTCATTGATGGAGTGCGCGTCGGGGTGGATGCTGAAGCGGACGCCGCGGTCGAGCGCGCGTCCGACGAGCCGCCAATCGATGTCGAGGCGATTCGGATTGCCGTTGATCTCGATCATGACTCCGCGCTGGCCGGCCTTCTCGAACACGCGGTCGAAATCCATCGTGTAGCCGGGCCGCGTCAGAAGCTTCCGGCCGGTGAGGTGGCCGAGGAAGGTGACGGACGGGTGATCGAGAGCGCGAAGGATCCGTTCGGTCATTTCGTCCTTCTCCATTCCGAACCGCGAGTGGATCGAAGCGACGACGAAGTCGAAGGCGGCGAGGGTCGCATCGTCGTAGTCGATTCCCCCGTCGCCCAGGATGTCGGCTTCCGTGCCGCGAAAGACGCGCATCGGCTTCACTTCGCGCTCCTGTTTCGCGATCTCCGCCTGCTGCAGCCGCAAGCCCTCCTCGGTCAATCCTCCGGCGTAGTACGCGGACTTCGAATGATCCGACATGCCGACGTATTCGTATCCGCGCTGATGCGCGGCCGTCAGCATCTCGAGGATGGTGTTTCGGCCGTCGGAGAACGTCGAGTGGACGTGAAAGGTCCCGCGCAGATCTTCGAGCTTCACCAGCGATCGGGATCGCTTCAGCTTCAAGTCGTCCGCGCTCTCCCGGCGCTCGGGCGGAACAAAGGGCGCCTTCGCGCGCTCGAAAACTTCTTCCTCGGTCTTCGCCTGTCGGTCTCCGGCGCGTTCGAGAAGCTCCGCCACGAATTCCTGCGATCCGGTCGTGTGCAGGAGCGTCGATCCGAATTCCTGCGGCTTACAGAGATGGAAGTAGACCTCGACCTCATTGCGTGCAGTGCCTTTCACGGTGTTCGGATCGAGGATCTCGATATTCGCCACGACGTTCGCGAGCGCTTTCGTCACCGCCTTCGGATCGCGCGTGGCGACGGCGACATTCACGTTGCGAATCGTCTCGAGGCGGCGGCGCACACTCCCACTGACTTCCGCGTTTTCTACTGCATCGATGTCCGCGAGCCGCTCGCGAATCTGCTCGCCGATTTCGAGTCCGACGGGCAGCAGGAAGTTCGTCTCCCGTTTCCGCGCATACTCGATGCCCTTCAGAATCGACTGCTCGGTCTTTTCGCCGAAACCGCGAAGTGTCTTGAGTCGCCCGGCCTTACATGCCGCTTCGAGATCATCGAGACTGCCGATGCCGAGTTTGTCGTGCAGGATGCCCACTTTCTTGAGGCCGAGTTTGGGCACGCGCAGCAGCTCGAAAATACCGGGCGGATATTGCTTGCGAAGCTCTTCGAGGTATCGCGACTTGCCGGTGCGGAGGACTTCCTCGACGACCGCGGCAGTCGTTTTTCCAATGCCGGGCGTCTTCTGCAGTTCGCCCGACGCCAGCATTTCCGCCGGATCGCGATCGAGCGCTGCGATCGTACGCGACGCTTTCTCGAATGCCAGCGATTTGAATCGATTTGCTTCACTCAGCTCGGCGTACTTCGCAATCTCGTCGAGCACTCGGGCGACTTCAAATTTGTTCATCCGCTATCATCCTGACATGCAATCGCGCGACCGGCTGATCGTTGCCCTCGATCGGTCATCGCGCGACGATATTCTCACTCTGGTCGATGCGCTGCGCGGCGTTGCAGGCGCTTTCAAGATCGGCCTTCAGGCGTTCATCGAGAACGGTCCCACGCTCGTCCGCGAAGTCGTGGCGAGCGGCGAAAGGGTCTTCCTCGATCTCAAAATCCACGACATCCCCAACACCGCCGGGCACGCCGTCGAAAACGCCGCTGACCTCGGCATCGCGATGACGACGGTTCACGCGTCGGGGGGAGAAGCGATGCTTCGCGCTTGCGTCCGTGACGATGTCCTCGTCCTCGGCGTCACTGTGTTGACCAGTCTGGACGCCGACGATCTCCGCCGCATTGGTGTCAGCGGTTCCCCCGTGCAGGCAGCTGTCTGTCTCGCGCGGCTGTCAAAGGAGTGTGGACTGCGCGGCGTTGTTGCATCGCCGGAGGAAATCGAAGCGATTCGAGACGCGTGCGGCAAGGAGCTCGTGATCGTCACCCCCGGCGTGCGTCCGGAAGGAAGCAGCGCCGACGATCAGCGCAGAACGAAAACGCCCGCTGCGGCGATCGCAGCGGGCGCGGATTATGTCGTTGTCGGGCGGCCGATTACGGATGCCCGCCAGCCACGCGATGCGGCTGAGCGGATCATCCAGACGTTCGGCGCCGGATGAAGCAGTTGTTGCCTGGTCCGTTGAAGAACACGCGCTGGGCGGCGAACTGCCGGCGGTTTCCGTTGATGTCGGTGCCCACGATGCGCAGCGTGTGATCGCCGCGCGTTGTGTTGTCGAGGTTGACGGAGATGCGCCACGCCTGGACCGGCGTCGTCGAGGCGATGTCGAGGCGCGGCGGGCCAAACAGCGTTGCCGAGCCGAGCGATCCGCCGTCGAGGAAGACTTCGACGTTCGCGATGCGCGTTGCGCCAGTCACCCAGCCGTGAATGTCGGCTCCGCCGCATGGCAGCGCAGCGAGGCTGGTCCACTCGACGCGACCGACCATCTGGCCGCATGCGCCGTATTCCTGTAAGCCGCTCACTTCGCCGATGACGTAGACGAAGGGTCCGACTGCGAGCGGGTTGTATTTCACTTCGTCGCCCTGGGTGTACGAGACCTGCTCGTATTCGCGCGGATCCTTGCCTTCGAACATCGGCACGTCGTAGTCGAAGACGTCGAACGCGTACGTGCGGGCGGGCTGCAGCGTCTGCGGATTGATCTCGTCGACCATCGTGATCAGCCGGCCGTTCGCTTCATCGAACGTCGCCTGGCGATGGAACATGATCGGGTTGCCGTGCTCGATGCGCAACGTCGCAAGCGAGTGGAAGAACATCGGCGCCAGCCCGCCGTTCACCGAGCTCACTCCGAACGTGAGAATCGACGCGTCGTTTCCGACGCCGACGAGATTCGTCCCGTTGCTCACGAGGAATGTGCCCGGAGTCGCGTCACCGGCGAGGAGCGAGGCCGCGCTCGGATTGCTGACGTTGTAGACCGCCGTTCCGTTCTGGCCTGTCACCACGAGGAATCCGAAGTTGAACGCGACGTCGTTGAAGCCGCCGATCGAGTTGTTCGACGAGCTCAGAACGCCGACGATTCGCGGTGCTGCAGGATTCGCGACGCTGATGAGATCAACGGTATTGAAGCAGTTCGGCGTCGGGCCACCGACAAAACATGGATAGTCGACGGCGGGGAACACGCCGGCCAGCACATTGCCGTTCACCGCCAGCTCTCTGTAGTGCAGGCCCGGTGTGCGCGACACCAGTGCCGGCGACGATCCGCCCGCGCGGACGCCGCGCAGGTCGAAGATCTCGAGGCCGGCGTCGCTGCTAATGTACAGGAAGCCGTTGAGGAACGTCACACCGCCCGACGACTCTCGCCCGCCCAGCGTGCCGACGAAATCCTCTCGCGCGATCTGGATGTCGCCGAGGTCAGTGACGGCGTAGGTGGTGAGAACCTGCCCGCGCAGCACGAACACCTGATTTCCAAATCGGAAGGCGCCGTGCGGCGACTGGAAGAATGGTGTCGACGGTAGATTCGACGCCACCAGGCGCAGCGGACAATCCGCTTCCAGATGGCTGGCGAAAACCGACGGCGTGACCAGAAGTACAGCGGCGAGAAGAGTGAGAGCGACCCGTGAGAAAACGCGCATACATGCCTCCCAAAACCACACCCAATAACGCGCTCCGCAGAGCTCGAGTCTGATTCGACTTAGGCCTTAACTATCACTCAAATGAGCAGTTTTTGCAACCTCAGGCCCCTCGGGGCCCCGTGTATGATGTACGCCGTCGGCAGCAGAGCGCCCACCCTTGGAAACATTGGCGAGCGCTTCTCTTGTTACGGGGCCATATGCTCGACGGGCACGTACTGGTTCTCAACAGGGTTTTCCAGGCGGTGCAGATCACTTCTGTGCGCCGTGCCCTGATCCTGTTTTACAAGGGCCACGTCCGAGCCGTCGACTCCGAATATCGCACGTATGACTTCGAAAACTGGATGGACATCCCTGTCCAGGCAACCGATCACTACGTTTCGACACCGCACCGCAAGATCCTGATCCCGCACGTCATCCAACTGCTGGCGTTCGACCGGCTCCCGCGCCAGGAAGTGAAGTTCTCGCGCGGCAACATCTATCTTCGCGACAGCAACCGCTGCCAGTACTGCGGCAGGAAGTTCTCCTCGTCGGAGCTGTCGCTCGACCACGTCATCCCGATCTCGCGCGGCGGAAAATCGTCGTGGGAAAACGTCGTGTGCGCCTGCCTTCCCTGCAACGTGCGGAAGGGGAACAAGCTGCTCAGCGAAAGCGAGATGCGGCTGATCCGACATCCGCAGCGCCCCAAGTGGCATCCGCTCCATCGCCTTCAGGGACGGAACTTCCCGGACATCTGGAAGAACTTTCTCGATGAGGCGTACTGGAACGTCGAACTGAAGACCTAGGTCTTCACCGCCAGGTCTTCGACCTCTTCGCCCTGATTGATGAATTGATTCGCGACGATGCCGTACTGCTTCTCGTACAGCGCGCGATAGCGGCCGCCCAGCGCCATCAGCTCATGATGCGTGCCGCGCTCGATGATGCGTCCATCCTCGAGCACCAGGATCTGATCCGCTTTACGGATTGTCGAGAGTCGATGCGCGATGACGAACGTCGTGCGGCCCTGCATCAGCGCGTTGAGCCCGTCCTGGATCAGCGCCTCGCTCTCGCTGTCGAGCGACGACGTCGCTTCGTCGAGGATGAGAATCCGTGGATTCGCGACGATCGCGCGCGCGATTGCGACGCGCTGCTTCTGTCCGCCCGAGAGTTTCACTCCGCGCTCGCCGACGATGGTGTCGTACTTGTCTTTAAACGCCTCCGCGAATTCGTCGACGTGCGCGATCTTCGCGGCGCGGAGCACCTGCTCGCGCGTGGCTTTGGGGTTGCCCAGCGCGATGTTGTCGTAGATCGATTCCGCGAACAGGAACGAATCCTGCGGCACGATGCCGAGGTGCCGGCGGTAATCGTGAAGGCGAAGATCGCCGAGCGGCTTGCCGTCGACCAGGACCGTGCCGCTGGCCGGCTGATGAAAAGCCGCCACCAGCGAGATCAGCGTGCTCTTTCCCGATCCTGACGGCCCGACGAGCGCAATCGAGCCTCCAGCGGGCGCAATCAGATTGATCTCTTTCAAGACCGGCACGCCTGGCGTGTATTCGAACCAGACATCGTGCATCTCGACTCTGCCCGCGATGTCTTCGACGGAATCCTTATCGGGATCGGCGGCATCTTCGCGCTCTTCGCCGAGAATCTCGCGCATCCGCTCCAGTCCGGCGAATGCTTCGGAAAGTTGCGTTCCAATGGAAACGATCTGAACGACGGGTCCCACGACCAGCGCCAGGTAGAGCGTGAAGGAGATCAAGCCGCCGACCGTCATGCGTCCGGCGATGACTTCGCGTCCGCCTACCATCAGGACCGCAACGCTGACGACGCCGATGAGAAATGTCGTCATCGCGCCGACGCCGGAGATGACCCGCATGGTGCCGAGGACCAGTCGCAGCAGCTTGTGGGCGCCTTCTGCGAAGACGCGCGCCTCGTGTTTCTCTGCCGTGTAGGCCTTGACGATGCGGATTCCGGAGAAGCCCTCCGTCAGACGACCGGTGATCTGCGCGTTGACTTCGTTGCGCTGTTTGAAAAGAGGACGCACAGTCTTGAACGCCCACGCCAGCAGGCCGCCGAAGACGAAAAAGGTCACAAAAACGATAGATGCTAATCGTGAACTTAAATAGAACAGGATTCCGGTCGCAATTCCAGCGGTGACGATTCCGCCGAAGAGTTGCAGCAACCCCGTCCCTACCAGATTGCGAATCCCTTCGGCGTCGTTCATGACGCGCGACACGAGAACGCCTGTCTTGGTGTCGTCGAAGTAGCGGACGGGCAGCCGCTGCACGTGCTGCTGGATCCTCTTGCGAAGGTCGGTGATCGATCGCTGAGCGGCCATCCCGAGGATCTGTGCGAGCGCGTAGTCGGTGATTGCGCCGATTGCGGCCGCAAGTGCGCTGATCACGGCCAGTTTCCAGAGCAGATCGTGGCGCCCCTTCACGAAGACGTCGTCGATGAGGAACTTGGTGACGCCGGGAAGGACGATGTTGGTGAGCCGATTGATCAGCAGGAGCGGGACGCCGAGGAGAAGCCGTCCACGCGAGCGCCAGATCAGGTCCCAGGCGTCGCCCAGGAGGAGGCGCATACGCTGGCGATCGAGCTTCTTTTTCTGTTTTGGCTCGTCGGACATCGATGGATTCTACCTACTTATGGCAAATGGATCGGAAATTGCTATCGACGGTGTGGATCACTGTGTCGGAGCCTGAAAAATGACGTTGGTGAATTCTCTGTGCGCGGAGATCAGCATCTTTGAAGGTGTGGGAGAGCCGACGGGATTGGTCGTCGAACGCAGCGCGATTCGCGGCAAGAAGGGTCTCTGCAAGAGCATGCGCGACCTGGCCATCAAATCGCGAGTCCTGGGCGACGGCTACTACTACATCCCGATCGAGCTGTGGCCCAAGGCCAAAGGTCCCGTGGTCGTGCACAAGCACGACTGGACGGTGATCGGATCCATTCCTCGCACATCGCGATCCGCAAAAAAACGCGCTCGCGCGTGAAATCCAAATTCTCGGGAGCCACTGAATGAAAAGACGTTTTGCCTTACTGGTTATTTTCTTGTTTGCGATTCCGCTGCTCGCGCAGCAGGAAGAAGGGCCGGCGAAAGCCACCGGTGAAGCGGTCGACACGACCGGTAAGGGCTATTCGGCAGCCATCGTTGTCGACCCGGCAACGAAGCGCGTCCTGTTCGAAGAAAACGCACATGTGCCGCTCCCGACGGCATCGATGGCCAAGATGATGACGGTGCTGATCGTGATGCAGCAGATACAGGAAGGTCAGATCCAGCTCGATACGCCGGTCACGATCTCGGCGCGCGCCAGCAAGATGGGCGGCTCGCAGATTTACGCCAAAGAAGGTCAGGTCTTTTCGATGCAGACGCTGATTGCGGCCACGATGGTCCAATCGGCAAATGATGCGGCCGAAGCGATCGCGGAAAAAATCGCGGGATCGGCGGAAGCGTTCGCCGACATGATGAACGACAAGGCGAAACAGCTCGGATTGAAGGAATCGACGTTCTACGATCCGCACGGTCTGCCGAATTCGCAGGACCCGAAGCGGGTCGACACGATGAGCGCCTACGACCTCGCGATGCTCGGTATCGAGGTCATGAAGTATCCAATCCTTCGCGACTACGCGAAGACCGCGACGCTGCCGTTTTCGAACGGGACATTCACCTCCGGCCTCACGAATCCGAACCACCTGATCAATCCCGGCAAGCGCGATTACTTCGCCGACGCCACCGGCATCAAGACCGGTTTCTCTGCGCCGGCCGGATATTGCATAACGGCCGCCGCGACCCGCGGAACAACCAGCGTCGTTGCGGTCGTCATGGGAGCGAAGGCTTCGAGTGGTCCGGGAAGCTCGTTCGCGATCGCATCGCGGCTGATGAACGATGCTTTCATCCACTATCGCAATCTTGTCGCTGTGAAAAAGGGAGCGACGATCGGCGAGGTGCCGGTTACCGATGGGCAGCAGAAGACGGTTGCCGCCGCTGCAGCGGCCGATGTCAGCGCGCTGGTGCAGCGCGGCCAGGAAGACACGGTCAAACATTCGCTCGTGCCGAATTCCGTCACCGCGCCCGTACGCGCCGGACAGCAGGTCGGATGGATCGTCGTCACGCAGAGCGGAAAGCAGATCAGCAGAGTCCCCGCGGTTGCAGCCTCGAATGTCGAGAAGCAGCCGTGGTGGAAGAAGTTCTGGCCGTTCTAGCCGAACACCACGCGGCGGCCGTCGATTTTCCAGGGTCGTGTTGCAAGCGCGACCAACGCCTCCACATACGCGATGTGCTCCTGCTCGAGGATCCGAGCAGCGAGCGTGTCGACGGCGTCATCATCGCGAACTGGAACGGTTCGCTGCACGATGATCGGTCCCGCATCGAGATTCTCGTCAACGAAGTGGACCGTGCATCCCGAGACCTTCACGCCATACGCGAGCGCCTGCGCCTGCGCGTCGACTCCCGGAAAAGCAGGAAGAAGCGATGGATGAATGTTGAGGATGCGATGCCGCCACGCTGCGATGAAGACCGGAGTGAGAAGCCGCATGTAGCCGGCGAGGCAAATGAAATCCGGCTCGGCTTCTGCGACGATGCGCATCACTTCTTCCTCGTGGGCAGCGCGAGTCGCGTAGTCGCGGTGATTGATCAAATGTGCGGGGAGACCGAGCTCGCGAGCGCGAGCGAGGCCAGGTGCATCCGGCTGATTCGAGATGACACAGACGATCTCCGCGTTGAGCTCACGCTGGACGATCGCCTGGTGGATTGCGGCAAAGTTTGACCCGCGGCCCGACAGAAGAATCGCGAGCCGCACTACTCGATCCAGGACGCGAAGCCGCTCGGCGGCGCGTCATAGACCACGCTGCGCGCTCCTTTGACGACGTTGCCGATGAAGAAATAGCTCTGGCCGATCTGCGCAAAGTGTTTCGAGACCGCATCGATCTGATCGGGACCGATCATGAGCACCATGCCGATGCCCATGTTGAAGACCCGCAGCATCTCGGCGCGATCGATGCCGCCCTTGTCGTAGAGAAAACGGAAGATCGGCGGAACGGGCCACGATCCGAGCTTGATTTTCGCGTCGAGGTTTTCCGGTAGCACGCGCGGAATGTTGTCGGTGAGTCCGCCGCCGGTGATGTGTGCCATCGCGTGAATCGCGCGCCGTTCCACGAGCGGCATCAGCGGCTTGAGATAGGAAATGTGCGGCTGCAGCAGAGCCTCGCCGATCTTGCCGATGCCGGGAATGATCGACTGGGGATCGTGTCCGAGTTGATCGAAGAAAATCCGGCGCGCGAGCGAGTAGCCGTTGGTGTGCAACCCGGCGGAAGGAAGTCCGACGAGGATGTCGCCTTCGCGAACCGATTTGCCCTCGATGAGCTGCGGCTCGTCGACGACGCCAACAATGAAACCGGCGATGTCGTAGTCATCGTCGCCGTAGAAACCGGGCATCTCGGCGGTCTCGCCGCCGATCAGCGCACAGCCGTTTTCCTTGCAGGCCCGCGCCATTCCGCGGATCACATCGGTCATGACTTTCGGCCGCAGCCGCCCTGTCGCGTAGTAGTCGAGAAAAAAAAGCGGACGCGCGCCCTGCACCAGGATGTCGTTGACGCAGTGGCAGACGAGATCGTAGCCGACGGTGTCGTGGATCTTCATCGCCTGCGCGATGCGAAGCTTCGTGCCGACACCGTCGGTCGACGAAACGAGAATCGGCGACTGCATTCCGCCGAAATTCGCGCGAAAGAGTCCGCCGAAGAGACCGATATCCGAGACGACGTCGGGTGTAAACGTGCCGCGCGCGATGTGCCGGACCTCACGGAGGGCCTCATCCTGGGCGTCGATGTTTACGCCCGCGTCGCGATACGACGTCTTGTCGGACACGGCGCGCGAGTTTAGCAGGCCGTAAGGCAGAAGGCAGAGGGCAGAAGGCAGAGGGCAGGAGGCAGAAGGCAGAAGGCAGGGCCTATTGCTTACTTCTGCCTTCTGCCCTCTGCCTTCTGCCTTTCGAAAACGGCTAGCATTCCGCCCCATGGCTCAAGCGTTACTGATCACGACACTACTTTCGATTGCCGGACTGATCGCGACAAGCATTGCGGGCTTCATCGCGACGCCGGGCCACGTCGCGCAACACATCTTCCTCGCCCTTGCCACCGTCGTCCTCGGACTCTTCTCGCAATCGATGACGATGTTCTTCTTCATCGGCACCGGAAAACAGTTGAAGGACAAGTCGAAAGGTTCGGCGCACGAGCCCGACGTCAAAGCTGCAACGCGCGTACT
>DATBSF010000427.1:0-10652 GCA_036559905.1 Thermoanaerobaculia bacterium
GTATTTTCGGCGGGATCCCTCCGTCGGGCGGAACGTCGCTGCGCGATGCCGTCAGCTCGATCGCGTCGCACGATCGGACCTACGCGATCGTGATCACCGACGGCGGCGATCGCAACAGCCTGGCGACTGAGGAAGAGGCCTTGCGCAAAATCAGCGGCACGAAACTCATCCTCGACGCCATCGTCCTCGGCAACTCCAGCCGCTTTCTCGATCGGGCCGCGAAGAACACCGGCGGCACGGTTGCGCGCGCGAGCGCATCGACCGTGCAGCGCGAGCTGCATCGGATGATCCTCGACATCAACAGCCGCTACACGGTCGCGTATCAGAGCCACGGAAATGCGAGCGGATGGCGAACGATCAACGTCGCGTCGCGACGGCGCGGCATCGAGATTCTCAACGCGCGGAAAGGTTACTTCGCTGAATGAGGTTCTCGGTTCTTGGTTCTTTGTTCCTGGTTGGTGCTCTGTCGGCGCAAACGCGCATCGCGTCGGATTTCGAGATTCGGCAGATGGAAGAGCAGATCGAAAAGTCCAACGACTTTTTCTCGCAGCTCTCCGGCCACCTCAACCTCGGCGATCTGCGCATGACGCGAAACGAGAAGGCGATCGCGCGCATCGAGTACGCGAAAGCGCTCGAGGAGGCAAACATCGAGCGCCTGAACGCGCGCCGCGCTTCGGAGCTCACGCGCTATGCGACCGCCACTTCGTACGCGGCGCTCGCGCAGGCGAAGCTCGGCAATGCCACCGAAGCATTTGCGCTGTCCGAGGAGGCGATTCGCTATACGAGTGATTCGGCGAAGAGCTGGAACCTGTACGCCAGTGCCATGACGGAGCTCGGCAAGCCGGCGAAGGCTGCCAGCGCCGCCCGCAATGCGGTCGCGATTGCATCGCGCGAGAACGACAAGCTCGATCTTGCAATCTACAAATACTCGGTGGCGTCGTCGATCCTCGATCTCAATCAGACCGACGAAGCCGAGAAACTGCTCGTCGATGTGGTGACGTCGCTGCGATCGCCGGCATTCAAGTCACTACGCCGCGATGTCGAGCGGACGGAATCATTCGAGATCTATTCGACCGCTCGCGGCGAGCAATCCGCCTACATCTCGCTGCTCAATCGATCGCAGCTCCGGCTGGCGCGACTCTACGAAGATCGCGGCGACTTGATGCGCGCGCGCCAGCAGTACGCGAACGTGCTCGCCGATCGCAGCGATGATCCGACCGCTCTCGCCGCAATGGTCCGACTCAGCAGCTCACCGCAGGAACGCGATCGCTATTACGCGGCCGCATTCGACGCCAATCCGTTTTCGCTCTGGCTCATCCGCGACTACCAGCGTCATCTGAGTGGGGAGCAGACACTCTTGTCTGCTCCTGACACCACCGGCGGAAAAGTCCGCTTAGCCCTCCAGCAAATGCAACGCAACCAATTGATCGCCGCACGCCAGACGATCGATGAGCTTCTCAAAAAGTTCCCGAACAACGACACGCTTCAGCTC
This sequence comes from Thermoanaerobaculia bacterium, assembly GCA_036559905.1. Taxonomy (GTDB): domain Bacteria; phylum Acidobacteriota; class Thermoanaerobaculia; order Gp7-AA8; family Gp7-AA8; genus Gp7-AA10. Next base: position 1,493 of record DATBSF010000427.1, read on the forward strand.
CTCGGCCGCGAGATCGATGCGCGGCGTTCGGGCGGCAGCGATCTTCGTGCGCTGATCGCCGCATTCAACAACAACACACTGACAGCCGCGCAGCGCACGGAGCTCGATCAGAAGACATTTACGAGCGAAGTCGTCTTCGATGCCGGACCGCCATTCGAGACCGGCAGGATCGACGACGTTCCATTTCGATTCAGCGAGCCGATGACATTCAACGGCGCGTTCATGTCCGGAGTCCCGCTCCGCTTGACCTACCGAATCCTCGGCGCCTCGCAACTCAATGGCGCAGACGCCTTGCTGCTCGAGCCGGTGCGACTGGAGCCACTGCGATGACTCCATTGCTTCTGGCGGTTGTTCTAGCGGTCAGCGATCGCGGCGTGCTCGTCGCGCATGACGGATCGATCGAGATGTTCGATCGCACAGCGACAAATCGCATCTGGAGCGGCGAAGGATTGCCAACGCCGAGCCGCATCGTGACGTCTAATCAACAAGCGGTGATCATCGATCCGCTCGCGAGCCAAATCCGAATGATCGATCTTGCTTCCGGGCGCGGAACTACGCTCCGGACCGGCGAGACACCGATCGACGGAACATTTTTGAACGGCCGTCTTTATCTCCTCGAGCGCGATGCTCGAGCCCTCGAACGGATCGGCGCGGACGGCGCGAGGGCGTCCATTCCTCTTGCCGCCGATCCGGCGTTTGTCCGACAGGCGGGCGACCGCATCTACGTGTACAGCCGCACGGCCGGCGTGATTCAGGAGATCACCACCTCGCCGTTCGAAGTCCGGCGCACTGTCGCTGTCGCGCCGTTCGCATCCGATCTCGAGCTTGATGCGAAGAACGCGTATCTGGTTTTTCCGCGCGGCGGGAAGATCCGGATCGTTTCGCTCGCGACGATGAAGAATTCCGGAAGCTTCGACGTCGGCGCAGTTCCGGTCGACGCAGCCTTCGCGTCCAGGGGAACGGCGCTGACTGCGCGAACGCTGGCGGTTGCCGACCCGTCGGCCAAGCGCGTCTGGATGGTCCAGGGGGCCGAATCGTTTGCGCAGGCATTCGCGCGCGGATTTCTGCGCGGCCTGATCGGACTCGGCTTGTACGGCGGCGGCGCATCGCAATTCCCGACCGGCATCGACCGCGTCATCGTCAGCCGCTCGCGCTCCTACGCGTACGATTCGAGCAGCGGCACGCTTTACCGATTCACGAAGTCCAGCAGCTCGATTGTCGCCAAAAACGTTGCTCCGGAAGGATTTGCGGTCGGCGCCGATGGGTTATACGTCTGGGACAACGCGGTACGCCGGTTGCAGCGTTTCGATAGCAATGACTGACCGAAAACCATGTATCCGATGTGAGCGCCCGATTGATGCACAGGCGCGCTCCTGCCCGTTCTGCAACTGGGATCAATCGCTGGCGGTACCGCCCGCGGAAGAAAACATCAACACCGCGCCGGCATACGTGCCACCCGACGAGCGCCCATGGCGCGGAAAACTTCTCGCAGCGGTGGCGTTCGCGGCGCTCCTCGTGATCGCATTTGTCGTCGGCACATTCATCCACGGCTTCGAGCCCAGCGAAGTGAAAGCGGCGCAAAAGAACACGCAGCCGCAGGCGCCGCAGACATTCACGCCCGCGCACCGAAGCGATGTCACGCTCGTTCCAGTGAGCGGATCCGACATTTCACAAACTATCGAACAGCCGATCACCAGCGCGCCGGCGCAGGCGCCCGGGCAGCAACTGAACGATGCGACTGCATTGCCGGCCGATGAGTACGCGGCGGCCGCCGCACGCGCGAAAGCGCAACGCGAAGCGGCCAGGAAAAACAATCCGCTCGTCGATCCGCGCTCGATCACTGGCGCGGCGTCTGAGGAAGGCGATAAAGCGAAGCAGGCGGAACGCAGCGATGAGAGCAACGCGTCCGATCAACCGCCGGCAATCCGTCGAAGCGCTTCGCGGACCGAGGCGTATCTGGAATCGAAACCGCTGCCGCATATTTCTGTCGATCACGACATCACGGCGCGGCTGAATCTCACCGTCTCGCCGGAGGGACGCGTGACTGAGATCGACGTCAACGAGACGATTCCCGAAATGCCGAAGCTGATCCAGGCAGTGAAAAACTGGCGATTCCGTCCGGCAACCGAAAACGGAACACCCGTGACAGCACGCGTGGCTGTCGATATAACGTTCCGCGCAAATGAGTAGTAACGCAGTCTGCGCCGCGTGCCGCCATTCGATCGATGACGCGGCGAGAATCTGTCCATACTGCGGAAGCGATCCGAAAACCGGCGAGAAGGCGGTCGACACGCAGGCGCTTCTGCAGGAAGTCTTTCATCCGCGTGAGGTGTCGACGGCGGAAGGCGTCATGCAGTACGCGCGGCAGCGGCAGGGATTCGTCATCACGTTCGCGGTGATCCTTGTGCTGGTCGTGCTATCTGGCTTCCACCAGCTTGTGCTTCGTCGCAATCGAACCGTCGCTTCGGAAGCCGTGCCGCTGACCGATGTCGCGGATCTCAGCAATCAGCCCGATGAGACTCGTGCGTTGCCGATGCCGGATCTGAAGTATCAGTTCGACGGAGATCCGAAGACGATGCGCAGCTTCATCATCGAGCCGGGTGCCATAGCGCCACCGAACACACAAACCGCGGCGCCACCAAAAGAACAGTGACGATCGCGATCGCAGTCATTCTGATCGGCGCTGTCGTGTGGCTGCTGTTCTACATGTTCGCGCAGAAGCCGGTCACGACGGTGCAGCAACTGATTCAGCAGGGCCGGTACGAGGACGCGGTCGCCGCGGCAGGCGACGACTGGATGCATCGCGGCGAGGCGTTGAAGTTGTTAGGCCGGTTTCCGGAGGCGATGGAGGCGTATCGCAAATCGGACGATCCCGCCGCGCGCGAAGGCATCGCCCTCTCCCTCGCCCACCTCGACCGCGACCTCGGCGAAGCGCAGCGTCTGATGGAGGAGCAGATCAATCTCTATCCGCAAATCCAGGAGTTCCAGGCCCTCGGCCTCGCGTACATTCTTCTGCGCGCCGGCAAGCGTGATGAGGCGTTGCGCGTTTTCGGCGACAACGTCGAGCTGCTCGAGACGCGGTTTCGCGATGACTACACCGATCGCGATCCGCTGCTGGCCGAAACATTGTTCATGTACGCCGAGCTGACCGAGGCGGCAGGAGATCGCGAGCGCGCGAACGCGTTGCGCGCGAAAGCGGCCGCGTGGGCGCCGGGGAGCGTTTGGGGTTCTCTGTGATCTCTGTGCCTCTGTGGTGAAAGGCTCTCACCACAGAGGCACAGAGATCACAGAGTTAGCGCCATCCGGTGAAACTCGCCGCGAATGCGCTGGATGTTGATCGGCGCGGCGCACGGATGCACGCGATTCGTCAGCAGCACCATGATGCGCTCGCGATCGGGATCGATCCATAGCGATGTTCCGGTGAATCCGGTGTGGCCGAACGCGCGCGGCGAAAGCATCTTCGTCGCTTCGCTGCCGGTGGGCAGTTGCCATCCGAATCCGCGCGCGTCGTCGAGGCCCTCAGTGTGATTGCGCGTCGCTTCGGTGACGATCTCGCGCGGCAGGATTTCGGCGTTCACCCACGCCTGCGCCATGCGAAAGACGGCGCGCGCCGTCGCGAAGAGCCCCGCGTTCCCCGCCGTCCCGCCCGCGAAAAACGAATTGCCATCGTGCGTCTCGCCCCAGATCAGACGATCGCGCGGAGCGGGGATGTTCGCCATTTTCGCTTCGTAGCGCTGTCCCCACTCGGTCGCCGCGATCTTCGCCCGCAGCGACGGACGCGGATTGAACATCGCGTTCGGCGGCAGCAGCGTCTTCGCGCGCGCGAGGTAATCGGTCATTGAAGACCAGAGCAGGATGAAATTGAGATCGGAGTACACGACCTTCCTGCCGCGCTCGTACTCCGGCCCTTCCTTGAGGATCGTGTCGACATACTTTGCATCGCGCGCATAGAGCGGAAGCCACGCGCGCAGTCCCGAAGTGTGTGTGAGCAGCTCCCGATACGAAAAACCTAAGTATTTATCATCTATATTTTTGATCGATTGCAGGATCAGCGTCGTCGTGACGAGGGGCTTGGTCAGCGAGGCGCAGTCATAGATCGTCTCGAGCGTGGCAGGGATCCGGGCCGGGACCACCACCTCGTTTCCGACCGCCCCTTCCGCCATGATTTTCCGGAAATCGCCGATCGCGTAGACCGCCGACGGGAATGATCCGACGTCGATTTCGCTCTTTAGAAATGACTCGATCAAAACGGCAAGCACTGGAACATGTGCTGCCGGCATGTGTCAACGCGATTTTTTGTTTCGCAGCGTGTTACCCTCGAATCGCTCGATGCTGAAAATAGACAAGCTAGAAATCAACGGTTTCAAATCCTTCTACGATCCCGCACAACTCAGCTTCCCCGTCGCACTGACCGCAGTGGTCGGACCGAACGGCTGCGGCAAGTCGAACATCTGCGACGCCATCATCTGGGTGCTCGGCGAAAACCGCGCGACGCATATCCGCGGCGAGACGATGGAGGACGTGATCTTCCAGGGATCGGCGCGACGGCGTCCGCTGTCGATGGGCGAAGTCACGCTCACGCTGAAAACTGACAACGGACATCCAGCCGCAGAAGATGGATTGATCACGCTGCACCGCCGCGTGTTCCGAACGGGCGAATCGGAATTTCGCCTCAACGGAAAACGCGTGCGGATGAAAGACATCTCCGACGTCCTGATGGACACCGGCCTCGGCATCCGCAACTACTCGGTGATGGAGCAGGGAAAAATCGACCTGATCCTCTCCAACAAACCGCAGGACCGGCGCCGCCTGATCGAGGAAGCGGCCGGTATCACGAAATACAAGACGAAGCGCCGCGCCGCGGAGCTCAAGCTCGAGGAGACGCAGGCGAACCTTCTGCGCATCGACGACACGCTCGCCGAAGTCACCCGCAATCTGAATTCGCTGAAGCGTCAGGCCGGCAAGGCGCGGCGGCACAAAGAGCTGATCGAACAACTCTCGACCGCGAAGCGCGCGCTTTACAAAGGCCGCATCGTGCTGGCGGAGACAGAGCAGCGAGCCGCCGAAGCGGGTGTCGTAATGGCGCAGACAAGCGAGAGCGATTTCGCAACGCAGCTGGCAGTCGACGACGCCGGACTCGCCGAGAACCGCACGCTTCTCGCCAATCGCGCGTCGCGCGCATCGTCGGCTCGCGAAGAGATCGCATCCGTGACGGGCGAAGTCGAGCGCCTCCGATCGTTTCTGCAGCAATCGGAAGCGGCGCTGACGGATCTGCGCACGCGCATCGAAGTCGCACGCGGGCAGACGAGCAACATCGGCGACGAAGCGGCTGAGCAGCAGGGATTGCTCGACGAGAAGGCGGAAGCGCTCGAGAACGCGCGCGCCGAACGCAATCGCCTTCGCGAGATTGCGGAGCAGCTCGAGCGCCAGCGTCAGGAAAAATCGGATGAGGTGCGCGGCCACGAGAAGGCGCTGGCGGATGGACGCGAGACGCTGATGCGGACGATCGCGAGCCTTTCCGAGGCGCGCAATCAGGTGCATCAGATCGAAGTGGCGGTCGAGAAATGCGAGTTCTACCTCGGCAAGCTCACCGCGGCCGCGCGCAAGGCGACCGAGAGTCGCGACGGCGCGCGCAAAACGATGGGTGAATGGGACGCCGCGGTTCGCGCGGCTGAAGCGGCGCTCGTCGCAGCGCAACATGCCGCACGCGATGCCATCGCGCGTCGCGATGAGCTGCAGGCGCAGCGCGACGCGATGCGCGAGTCGCTGGCGAGCGCGCGCGACCGCGTGTCGCAGACGACGTACAAGATCGATTCGGTTCGCACGCTGCTGGCGTCGCTGGAAGCGCAGGACGAAAACGTGCGGGGCGCGATCCTCGAGTTGATTCCGAATGCCGCCTCGGCCGCCGAGTCGGTGCGCGCCGCGGAAGGATTTGAAGCGGCGCTCGATACGCTGCTGCGCGAGGTTTCGAAAGCGACGGTCGTCGAAGACGCTTCTGTTGCGCATGACGCGATCAAGCGGCTGAGACAGAGGGGCGCGGGACGCGGGGCGTTTATCGTTGCGGAAGGCGCGCAGGCAGGAGTGCCCGCGCCGCACGGAGACGCGATTTTTGCGGTGGTTGGCGAAGGCGATGTTGCCGATGCCGTGCGCCGTGCGATCCCCGAGGCGTACATCGTCGGTGATCTGCGGCAGGCGATCGATCGCGCCAAACAGCAACCGCACGCGACATTCGTCACGCTCGACGGCGACATCGTCCGCGGTCCCGTTCTGATCGGCGGAAAGACAGAGGGCGCGACCCCAGGCGTCTTCTCCATCAAACGCCAGCTCTCTGATCTCGAATCGCTCCTCGGCACCGAAGAAACGCGCGCGACCGGACTCGCCGCCGAATTGCAAAGGATGGAAGAGCAACTGCACGCCGCCGATGACGTTCGGATCATCGCGGAAGATCGCGCGCGTACGGCGGAAGTCGCCCTGCGCGATCAGCGCGGCGGACGCGATCACGCTGTGGTCGAGCTCGATCGTTACGAGCGCGAGCTGGCCGTCACCTCGGAAGAGCAGACGCTGTACGCCGAAGAGAAAGAGCAACTCGTCTCGCGGCGCAACGCGGCGGTCACGGATCTCAATCACCTCGAGGAGCGCGAACGCGCGATCCACGAGGAAATCCGCACGCACGAGGAACAGCTCGGAACCGCCCGCGCGCAGTTCGAGGAAGTCACCGATGTGGCAACAAGCGCTCGCGTGGACGTCGAAGCCGCGACCGGCGTGGTCAACTCCGTGCAGCGCGAACACGAAAACCTCTCCCGCATCGTCATCTCCCTCGGCTCGCGCACGACGCAGCTCGAACAGGAAATCCAATTGATGCATCGCAGACGGGAGGAGACCGAATCGGCGGCCGCCGAAGCGCAATCGCAGCTCGAACGCGCGCAGATTCGTCTGCGCGACGTCGGCGAGATGCGCGTCGCATTGGAAGCCGAAGTCGCGGAGCTCGAAGTCGGCGTGCAGGAGCTCGAGGCTCGCGCAGTGGCGTCTCGCGAAGCGTGGAACACCGCCAAGGATTCGCTCTTCGAGTCGGAGCGTCGTCGCGATCGCGCGAACGGAGCATTTGATCTTCTCCGCGAGCAAATCGCGCTCGACCTTCACGCCGGCGTCGACGCGCTGGCGGATGTCGAGCCGCCGGCCAGTGACGAAGCGCGCGTCAATCTCGAATCAGAAGTAGCGCGCCTCAGCGAGCACATCGAGCGGATCGGCCCGGTCAACGTTCTTGCGATCGAAGAGCATCAGGAGCTCGAGACGCGCGAGCTGTTCCTGCGCACGCAGCGCGACGACCTGGTGCAGGCGATCGAGACGCTGCGATCGACGATCCGCAAGATCAACGTCACCTCGCGCGAGCTGTTCCGCGAGGCGTTCAACGGAGTCAATCAGTCGTTCGGCGAGATCTTCGCTTCGCTGTTCGGCGGCGGCGCGGCGAAAATGCAACTGCTCGACGAGGAAGACATCCTGGAGAGCGGCATCGAGCTGATCGCGCAGCCACCCGGAAAAAAGAATCAATCGATCGCGCTCCTCTCCGGCGGAGAACGCGCACTGACCGCGCTAGCGCTGCTCTTCGCGATCTTCCGCTACAAGCCGAGTCCCTTCTGCATCCTCGATGAAGTCGACGCGCCGCTCGACGAAGTGAACAACGATCGCTTCGTGCGGCTGGTGCGCGAGATGTCGCACGACACGCAGTTCATCATGATCACGCACTCGCGCCGCACGATGGAGGCCGCCGACGTGCTGTACGGCGTGACGATGGAAGAAGCGGGCTGCTCGCGGCTGGTCAGCGTGAACTTCGCGGAGATGGAAGCGTAGCCGCGACGAGAAGTCCGATAGCCGCCGACGCCGCCACATCCGAAGTCCAGTGACGAAACGCCAGTACACGCGAGAGTGCAACCGCGAACGCGAGCACGGCGGCAATCACGCGCAACGTTTTTGATTCGGCATTGAGAATCAAAACTCCCGCGAGCGCGAAGGCGCCGACGGTGTGTCCGCTCGGAAATGAGCTCGCCGACGCGCGCGCGTGATGGAACGGTCCGAGCCACAATTCCGGACGCGTGCGTCCGACCGCGAACTTGACGAGCTGCACGATGACGCCGCCCGCCGCGCCGGCGAGCATCATGCGAATCGCGTGGCCGAGCCATTCGCGTTTCGCGAAAGCCACGCCAGCCAGCGCGAAGAAGAGGATGACCATCACCGGATTCATTCCGCCGCCAAATCGATTTGCGAGGCGTATCCAGCCTTCGACACGATCGGAATTGACCCGCTCCGCCCACGCCGTCGCCGGCGAGTCGGCGTAGATCCAGATCACCGCGACGATCGCCGCGGATGCGATGAGTCCGATCCCGATCGCGACGGACAGGCGCAAACGCGTCGCGCGAAATTCGTCGCGAATCGGGCTGAAGTCTTGCGCGCCGTGTAAGAGCGCGAGCGCGAACAGACCGCTGACGCACCAGAAGACGATGTCCCATGCCGGCGCTTCGCGTCCGAGAAATGAGAGCTCGTCAATGCCGAGCGGTGCGTTGCAGCAAAGCCGATTAACCGCTACAACCGGCGACGGCCAGAAGACCGACAGAATCAACAGCGCGATGAAGCCGGCCGACGCGAGACGCCGCTTACCGTCGATAGACATCGAACCACTTTCCGATCATTTGAACCTGATCGACGCGGCGATATCCGCGCAGCGTCGCCGAGATTTCCGGCGCATGTACACGGCTCGTCGCGATCACGGTCGCGTTTCCGATGTTGTCCGCGTCGACGTAGCGCACGCGCTCCAGTTCGCGCGGAAAGTTGTAGCGGCTCCAGAGATTCGGGCAACTGTAGAGAGCGATCTGCTCCGGCGCGACGTGCTGCTTCTCGAGTGCCGCAATAAGACGCTCCGTCGACGCGATCGAATTCGCGTACGGCATCATCGTGATCGCCGCGTACGCGAGTGGAATGATCGGAACAAGTCCGACCGCGATGGTCGAGAGCATCTGCGATTTCCACGTGAGTAACGCGAACGCCGCGGCGATTACCAGGATGGTGACGAGCGGTTTCGCTTCGACGGGAAGCCTCCCGAGAAAGAACACCGGCAGAATCATCAGCGCGAGAGTCAGACGGTTCGCAATGATCGAGGGCCGCTCCG
>DATBSF010000428.1:0-19078 GCA_036559905.1 Thermoanaerobaculia bacterium
GTCCTTCTCGCCGTGACGCTCGCGGCTATTGCGCTTCGCGTAGTGAGGTGACTTCGGCGGGCTGGAAGCCCGCCTGACCGGCCGGCTGGAAGCCGGCGCTCCACTACGACGCCGCCGCGCCGCTGGACGATGCTGCCGCCAAGGTCGCGGACATACGGTCTTCTAACTCGCGCACGGCGACTTCCAGCGTCGGCAGCAGCGTCGACGCGCGCGCAAAGTCGGCATCGCGGCCTGCGCGCTCGATCTGAATGGCGGCGTCGAGTGCCTCGCCCATCCCGAAGTTGCTGATCGCGCCCTTCAGCGTATGCGCGCTGCGATAGAGCACATCGGCATTGCGCTGCGCGATCGCGTCGCGCATTGCGTCGATCAGACGCGGTGATTGCGAGACGAACGCATCGCGCACACGCGCGAGAAGCTTTACATTTCCGCCCACCGCTTCCAGGATCGTGTCGCCCTCCGGCTCCGGCGATTGTCCACGGAGGACTGCCGCCAGACGGTTCTGGGTAAGCGGCTTGGTGAGCACGCCATCCATCCCGGACGCGATGCAACGATCGCGATCTTCCGGAGCCGTGTACGCCGTGAGAGCAATCAACCGCGTGTGGTGTGCGCGCTCGACAGCACGCAGGCGCCGAGCCACTTCGAATCCGTCCATGTCGGGCATCTGGACATCGACCAGTGCGACATCGAAGCTCCTGGCCTGCAACAGCCGCAGCGCCTCGGTGCCATTGGCAGCCGTCGCCACGCTGTGACCGAGCCGCCGCAAGGCCTCGGCTGCGAATTCCAGATTGACCGGATGATCGTCGACGACCAGGACCGATTGCGGACGATCGATATCGATGCGCCGCTCCAGCGTGAACGACATGCGCCGCTCTATGACGCCGAGGGAAACGGCGATCGCTTCGACGAGCTCGCGCTCGCCTACGGGACGCGTCACGGTCACAGTTGGATGCATCATCGTAGAGACCGGCGAGACGATCTGAATGACCGGTACCGGCGAGATCCACGGCGTCGAAGCGAGGACGGAGGCATCGATCACGACGCTCGAGAATTGTTCGCGGATCGACGGCTGCAAAGCGTCGGCGACGGATGCGTACAGCTCCGCGACCATCCCGTGCGTGCTGAGAATCTGGCCGAGGATGTCGCGTGTAGCGGCGTGCGGTTCGATGACCATCACGCGCATTCCTTTGAGTGCTTTTTGCCACTGCGGCGGAACCATTCCGCCGATCGCGTCATACGCGAGCTTCACCGCGACGTGGAACGTGCTTCCCTTGCCGATTTGGCTTTCGAAGGTGATGCTGCCGCCCATCGCTTCGACGAGCCGCCCGACGATGGAGAGCCCAAGGCCTGTGCCGCCGTATCGGCGGGAGTGGGAGCTGTCGGCTTGCGCAAACGGATCGAAGATCGTCTCGCGTTTGTGGGCATCGATACCCATGCCGGTGTCGCGTACCTCGAGATGCAACGTCACATCGGACCCGAAGCCCATCTCGGCCCAGCCGAGCATCACGATCTCGCCGTAGTTCGTGAACTTGATGGAGTTGCCGACCAGATTGATGATGATTTGCCGCAGGCGCAGAGGATCGCCCCACAGGCGATCCGGCACGTCGGCGTCCATCGTGAACGCGATCTGGAGCCCCTTCTGCGTCGCGGTCACGCCGAGCGTCTTCATCGTGTCCGTCACCAGTTCGCGAACGGAGAAATAGACCGGCTCGAGCTCGAGCTTGCGCGCTTCGATCTTCGTGAAGTCGAGGATGTCCTCGATCGTCGAGAGCAGCGATTCCGCCGAACGGCTGGCCATGCGCAACTGCTCGCGGCGTTCGGCGGTCGGTTCGGTGTCGCCGGTCAGTTGGAGCATCCCCAGGATGCCGTGCAGCGGCGTGCGCATTTCGTGCGAGACGCTGGCGAGGAAGTCGCTCTTCGCGAGGCTCGCCTGTTCGGCGTGTCGCAGCGATTCCCGAAGGCCGGCGCTCTCCTTTTCGAGCGCCGCGATCCGGTCATCCGACACTCGGATCGATTCCGATACAGCGCGCCGCATTTTGAGGACGGCAAACGCCAGCCCGCAGATGACCGCGGCCAGTATGACGACGAAGGCGATGATCACAGGTTTTCGCGCGCGCGCTGACGGCGTTGGAGGATGGCTCGAATCCGCGGCAGGAGCGCTTCCTTACGCACAGGCTTGCGGAGGAAATCGGCGGCCCCCAGCTCGAGGCTGCGCGCCTCGATCTCCGGAGTGGCGCTGCCGGTGACGAACATCGCCGGCGTGTCGATTCCCTTCTGGATCATGATCTCGAACAGGCGAAGGCCGTCGAGGGTCGGGATATTGATGTCGAGCAGCAGCAGATCGAACTCGCGCCGGCCCAGTTCGAGCAGCGCGTCGGCGCCATCGCTAACTGTCACCGCTTCGTAGCCGGCTTCGCCGAGGAATCCTTCGATCAGCGCGGAGGAGACGGCGTCGTCCTCGACGACCAGGATGAGCACCGATCGATCGAATGGCTTGAGAAAAGCGTCGCGCGGCGCGGGGCTCTTGCTGAGCGCCTTCACGATTTCTTCGCGGACGCGCTCCGTCTCAGCGCTCGGCATCCGATTGAATTCGCGTCGGAGGATGTCGCTGCATTCCTGATAGCGGCGCAGGGCCGCGTCAGGTTTTCCTTGCTCGAGCTGCAACCGCATCAGCGTTCGATGAACGACTTCCTGCGTCGGGTCGAGAGCGAGCAGACGGCCGGCTGTCTCTGAAGCGTTTTCCCACCATCCGGCTTTGATTTGCACGGCAAGCAATTTTCCGAGCATGGAAAGCGCGGCGCGCCAGTAATGGAGCCGCTCGCCCGCCAGCCACTGATCGAATGCGGCGATGCCGCTGCTGAAGCCCTCCAGCAGGTTCGCGGTGTAGAGATCGGAAGCTTCGCGCAGGGCGTGAATTGTTCCGCCCGCTACGAGCGAGTCGAAGCGAGCGACGTCGACCTCCACTGCCGCCGGCCGGAAACGAATCGCGTCGCCTTCTCCCGCGAAGAGGTCGGCAGGCAGAAAACGCAACGCGAATCGAAGGTCGCGCGCCATGCCGGCCACATCCTCGACGCCGAAAAGCGCGCCGAAGTCGTATAGCGGGACAGGTGTGTTTCGATGCAGCGCGAGCCAGGTCAGCAGCGCTTGAGTTTTCTTGCTTCCAATCGCCAGCGGATTCCCGCGCTGATCAGCGGCGAGAAATTCTCCGAACAAACGAATGGTAAGAATGGGCATTCGCTCTGGCCTAGGGTCGGATAGAGTACCATAATTCCTGCCCCAGTCTGGCTCGCCTATTGCTCCTCGCCTCCCTCCTTAGGAGGTACAAGAAATGAAGAAAACCATTGCATCAATTGCGGTTGCCCTTTTCGTATTCTCGTCCTTTGCGTGCTCCAACTGGAACAAGTACACCCCTAAGGGGATGGACGCTACGGCGATTGCGGATGAGATCCGCAAGAACATGTTGGCCGACGGCATTACCGGCATGACCGTGAATGTCGACAAAGACGGCGTCACGACGATCAAAGGCGACGTGAAGACCTCGAGCGACAAGCAGAAGGCGATCGACGACGCCCGAAAGGTCAACGGCGTCACGCGCGTGATCGATCAGGTTTCGATCAAGCCGTAAGCCCAGCGTCATCCTGAGCCGCGAGGAGACGGCGAAGGATCTCGTAGACTGAGATCCTTCGCTCGCTCAGGATGACGGCTCAGTCGAAAGCGTCTTTAGGTGCCTGTGGGAGAACGACCAGGTCGTCGAATCGGATGACCTGGTTCTTCCCCTTGACCTCGCGACGGGCCGAGAGCAGGAGCCCTCCGACGCGGCGATACTCCCGAAAAATGAGCTGGATGGGGGCTTCCTCGGGTGCCGCCGCGCCGCTCTTCGTGTCCCATTCCTCGACGACGCCCGTGTCGTGGTTGATCCACAGCCAGTAGACGTCGCCTTCTCCGAAACCTGCGCTGGGATCCCATGTCAGCTTCAGGACGTCCCATGTGCGTCCGCAGGAATCCGTGCGCTGCCCATCCAGTGTGCGATGCGCCCGCGCATCGAAAACCTCGAGCGGCATGAGGAGCCAGTTCATGTCATTGATGAAGCGCCGCAACGCAATGTTGTACACGGTGTCCCACTCCACGCTATCCGGAGAGACCGGCTTTCCGGAGTAAGTAGCCTTTCCCTTTCTCGTCGGAATGTTCACCACGATATCGAACGGCACGCCGTCCTCGGCGTTCCCGCTGACGCGGTACGTTCCTGTATTGCGGTCCATCGCCTGTCGAAATGACGAGATGACCTTGCCGTCGCGCTCCACCTTGAACGTGAACGCGATGTACTTGGCGTTATCCCAGGCGGGTCCGCCGCCGAGGACATCGAGGGCGCGGCGGGCGACCTCATCTGCTTTTGGCGCTGCCGGCTTTTGAGCTTCGGCGATCGATGCAACGAGAATCGTGAGAATCAGAACGAGCTTCCGCATTGGCGCGAGACTCCTGTCATTCATGTTTTGCAATAGTTCGGATGGCAAATTGCGTTTGTCGGGGCGCGATGAACCGAAACCGCATCGTCATCACCGGCGTCGGCGCGCTCAGCCCTAACGGAATTGGCAGGGAGAGCTATTTCGCAGCTGTCGCCGATGGACGCTCCGGCATCCGCAACATCACACAGTTCGACGCCAAGTCGCTCCCCTGCCGGATCGCCGGCGAGATCGACTTCAATCCGACGGCCTGGGTCGACTCGAAGAACCTCCGCCACGTCGCCCGCGTCGTCCCGATGGCGCTGGCAGCGACCGACGAGGCGCTCCGCGACGCGAAGCTCGATCCTTCGGCACTCGATCTGGAAACCCGCCGGTCGATCGGCGTCATGCTCGGGTCGGGCGGCGGGGCGGTCGAGTTCAGCGAGCGGATGTACGAGCTGTGGTTCAACGATGCGGAGCGGCAGGCATCGATCTACTCCATCCCGTCCGGAACAATCGGAACGATCGCCTCGGAGATCTCGATGGCGTATGACCTGCACGGGTTCTCGCATCTGATTTCGACCGGTTGCACATCTTCGACGGATGCCATCGGCTACGCGTATCGCAACCTCAAGCTCGGCGTGATCGACTACGTCATCTGCGGCGGCGCCGACGCGACGATCACCGAAGCGGTGATGACCGGTTTCTGCATCATGCGCATCGTCTCGAACTCACGAAACGAGATGCCGGAAACGGCATCCCGCCCGTTCTCGAGAGATCGCGATGGCTTCGTGCTCTCGGAAGGCTCCTGGATGTTCGTGATGGAGCGAGAAGACACAGCCAAAGCGCGTGGCGCGAGAATCTACGGTGAAGTGGCCGGATATGGCTCTACGTGCGACGCGCATCATCGCGTCCGGATGGACGAATCGGGCGAGGAGCCTGCGCGCGCGATGGCGTTGGCCATAAAAGATGCTGACCTCTCCGTGAGCGACGTCGACTATTTGAACTATCACGGTACGTCGACCGATTTGAACGATCGCATCGAGACACGCGCCGTCAAGCTCGCTTTCGGGAAAAAAGCGACCGCGCTCGCCGGCTCCGCGACGAAGTCGATGATCGGACATCCGCAGGGCGCTTGTGGAGCTGCCGGCGTGGCCGCTACGCTCATGGCCATGCGCGACGGCATCATCCCGCCCACGATCAACCTCGACAATCCCGATCCCGAATGCGATCTCGATTACGTTCCGGACACCGGCCGCCGCGCGCGGATCGATGCCGCGGTCTGCAACACCATCGCATTCGGCTCCAAGAACTCTGCGCTGGTCCTCAAGCGAGTCTGATTGCTCGTACCCAAGCGCATCGATACTCCCGAGCTTCTCGATGAACACGATGCGCCGCGCGAAGACATGGAGCGATCGCTCCGAGACCTTCGCCGCTTCAATCGCTTCTACGGCGGAAGCGGCGTGTATCGGCGATTGCTCCGGCGAATGGCGAAGCACGATCCGCTCTCGATTCTCGACGTAGCTACTGGAACAGCCGATCTGGTCGAAAAGTATGTCGATACACCGCTGCGCGTCGGCGTCGATTTCAAAATCGATCACCTCCTCTACATGCGCGACAGATCCACGGTGCGGCGGGTCGTCGGCGACGCGCTCCAGCTCCCCTTCCTCAACAATGCATTCGAGGTCGTGACGTCGTCACACTTTTTTCATCACCTCACACCCGAGCAAAATGAAGAGATGCTCCAGGAAGCGATGCGCGTCGCGCGGCGCGGAGTGATCATCAACGACACGCGACGTCACTACATCCCCTGGCTCGTCGTGAAAATCATCGGCTGGCTGCGGATGACGGGGCGAATCACGCGAAACGACGCGCCGGCTTCGGTGCTGCGAGGCTACACGCCGGAGGAAGTCGGCGAGATCGCATTTCGCGTATCGGCGAAACGCGTCGACATCGTGCGCGCGTGGCCGTTCAGGTTTGGGCTACTGCTTTGGAAGTGACGCGCGCAGACGCGTCATCCTGAGGAGCGAAGCGACGAAGGATCTCGAGAAGCTCGCGAACGCAGACGTTGCAATCGTCGGCGCCGGTCCCGCCGGTTCGACATTAGCCGCCCTTCTCGCCCGCCGAGGAGTATCGGTCGCGCTGATCGACCGCGATCGCTTCCCTCGCGACAAGTTGTGCGGCGAGTTCCTCTCCTACGATGCCCTCCCTGTCCTCGAGCACCTCGGCCTCTCGCTCCCCGAGACACCGGCGATTGCACGCTGTCGCGTCGTTGGCCGGCATCGGACCTACGAATTCGCATTTCCTCACGCGGCTCGCGGAGTTTCGCGATTGCTGCTCGATGACTTGCTCCTGCGCACAGCGAAGGCTGCCGGCGCGGAGGTCCTCGACGGGTGCATCGCAACGTCCGTATCGCGCGACGCCGTTCAGACGGATCGCGGCGAGATTCGGGCCCGGGCGGTCGTGGGGGCGTGGGGGCGGTGGGGGCGGTTCGACCAGCAGTTGCAGCGCGGATTTGTTCACGATCACTCCCATCGCAATTTCGGATTCAAACGTCACTACCGCGGTACGCAGCCCGATGGGACGATCGAGCTCTACTCGTTCGACCGCGGCTACCTTGGCGTCTCGGCCGTCGAGAACGGCATCACGAATATCTGCGGACTCGTGCACGCCACACGTCTGGTCGGTCACAAGGGGCGATGGGACACCTTCATCGATGAGATTCGCCGCCAGGAACCCAGGCTCGAAGCGATGTACTCGCGATACGAGCCGGCGCAGGACGCTTTCCTCTCTTCCGAGCCGGTGATCTTCCGCGCGCGATCACCAATCGAACGCGACATCTTCATGATCGGCGACGCTTCGGGGATCGTCGATCCGCTCACCGGCAGCGGCATGGCGATGGCGATTCAGTCCGCGCTGCTCGCGGCGCCGTGCATCGTCGACGGCAAATCCGATCTGTACCGACAGCGCCACCATGAATTCTTCACATCGCGGATTCGATGGAGCCGTCGCATCGCATTTCTGCTCTCGCGGCCGGCGCTTCTCGACGCCGCCCTTCGTGCTCGCACACTCGGCGGCTATCTGCTCCGCCGCACGCGCGCCGATCGCGATGAGGTCGCCCGCCTCGCAGACGTAGAATTCGCGCGATGAAGTTGCTCGTGGTTGACGACGACCTCCACATCCGGCGTCTCATCGCGATTTATCTCCGCGACGCCGGCTTCGAGGTGACCGAGGCGGCGACCGGCGAGGAAGGGCTGCAGGTCGCGCAGCGCGAACCGTTCGACATCGTACTCGTCGATCTCATCCTGCCCCACTACGGCGGATTTCGTCTCTGCCAGAAATTGAAATCGGCGGAATCGCCTCCGCGCGTCGTGATTACGACCGGCGACGACTCACAACAATCGCGCGATCTCGCGAAGGAATCGAAGGCCGACGGATTTCTCGCGAAGCCGTTCACGCGCGACGAACTGCTGGCGGCGCTTCAGTTCTGACCGGGATCGCCTTTGCGGCGATACGGCGCCAGAAACTGCAAGCTCTCGATGCGCGTGTGCAGCTCGTTGCCGATCTGGTCCGCGCGCCCGATGAGATCGTCGATCTCCAGCAGCCGCTGCTTCTCCTGCACGTCGATGTTGAGCGACATGATGAGCGCGTTCGTGAGGGCCTCCAGCTCGACGGTCTCGATCTCCGGGACCGCGACCTGATCGGGCAGATAGTGCAGATACTGACGTGAAAGATCGGCCAGCCAGGTTTTCTGCGCGTAGGTCTGCGACGCGTCGTGCGACTGCTCGGGCTGAATGATGACGCGCGCGGTGCGATAAGGCTCGCGCGAGACTTCACCGACGACGCGAAATCGCACTTCGCCGCGCACCAGAATGTTGTAGCGGCCGTCTTCGAGCGGAACAGCCTGCTCGATCTGACCGACAGTCCCGCAGGCGTGAATCGGCGGCGTGCCGAAGTAATCCGCCTCCCAACCCGGCCGCAAGAGCACGATGCCAAAGCGCTGATCGGCGGCCACCGCATCCGTGACCATCTTGCGATACCGCGGCTCGAACACATGCAGCGGCAATCGCGTCCTCGGAAAGAAAACGAGGTTAGGCAAAGGAAACAACGGCAAAAGGAACTCGCCATCGGGGAAGGTGGTCATGAAGTAGGGATGATTTTACATGCCGCCCCGTATCTATCTGGTGATGTGGGCGACTGCTCTTCTACTGGTGCTGCTGGACGGAAACGCTCGCGTACGCAGCGTCCGGAGATTGCTCCCTGCCCCAAGGCTGCGGGGACCTCCGTCATAGTGAGGTCGGTGCGCTCGTTCTCGAAGCGGCAGCGCGAACTTCAATGCACGTCGAGATGGTCGAAACGACGCCGCCATGTCGAATCCTTCGCCACGTGCCGGCGGCACAGCGGCGGCGAGTGTGGCTCGCCACCGCCCCACGCGAGATGGGCATGCCGTTATCATGTGCGGAGAATCGATGGCTGCCGACATGTCGCAACTCGCGCAGGAGCTGGCCGAAATCCCTCCGGCCGAGCTCCACGACCGGCTGCGCGTCGTCGTAGAACGCCTCTCGCTGCAGGAACGGTTCGACCTGCTGCATCGACTCGGCATCTACCATCATCCCGATTCCGTTTCGGGAGCGGCGGCAACGCTCGAGGAAACTGCCTCGTTGCGCGACGCGCTTCCGCGACTCGTCGAGATGAGGTCCATCGGGAGCGTGCTCGACATCCCCTGCGGCGACTTTCACTGGATGCAGCATGTTGCCCTCGATGTCGATTACACGGGCGCCGACATCGTCGGCGACATCGTTGTCGAGAATCAAAAGCGTCACGGCGGGAATCGCCGGCGCTTCGTCGTGCTCGATGCAACCCGCGACGCACTTCCTCGCGTCGACCTGATCCTCTGCCGCGATCTCCTGATCCATCTCAGCACGAAAGACTGCTGGGCAGCGCTGGAAAACTTCGCTGCAAGCGGCTCCCGTTTTCTCCTCACCAGTCATTTCGAGAATCGCTCCAGCAATCCTGAGATCGTTTCCGGTGATTTCAGGCCGGTCAATCTTTGCCGGCCACCGTTCAACTTTCCTCAGCCGCTCGAGATCATCAACGAACGCAGCGCGCTGGATGGCGATGCATTCTCGGATCGGTCGATGGCGCTGTGGCGTCTCGCCGACATCGCCGAGGTGATCCGGAGAGGCGACGGCGCCTAACGGGCATGGGTGCAGCCGTCGCGGTGCTCTACCCGAGGCGAGAGTATGAGGCGATGGCGGAATGGTATGCGAGCCGGCAGGCCCAATCGCGACTGCTGCATTCTCACGACGTTTCTGTGATTGTCCACTACGACCCGGAGGAAATTGCAGGCGATGTTGTGGCGGACATCGATGAGCCTCATGTACTCGTGGTGCTCGATCCGCTGATTGATGTCCGGCATGACACTGTGGACCGGATACGCGCCGAGATGCAGTCACGGGGCGTGACCGCCTTGATTGTTCGAGGCGAAAGTGGTCCGCTTCTCTATCTCTGCGACGCTGACAGGCTTCGGCAGGAGCGGAGAAACCTCCGGCGGGCAATCGAAAGCGGCGATATCGCGACGGCCACGAGCGCTTCTGTCTCGAAATGGCGAAGTGATACAGCACCAGATCTCGAGGCGTATGTTCCGGCCACGGCGAAGTCGCTTCTGCACGTCGGATGCGGCGAAGGCGATCTCGGCGAGCGGATTCGAAAAAGGCAACGCTGTCGCGTCGTAGGCATCGAGACGGATCGTCATGCTGCTTCGGTCGCCAAGCGTCGTCTCGATGACGTCTACACGGGCGACGTCGAAGAGGTCATCTCCATTCTCCACGAACCGTTCGACTGCATCGTCGTCAGCGGTACCATCGAGCACAACGCCGATCCGTGGTCGCTGCTCGCGTCGCTGCGCCGCATTTCTTCCGCGAGCGGGATGCTCATCACCAGCATTCCGAATGTCGCAACTGCGCGTACGATCGCCGATCTCATCGCGGGCCATTTCGACGTCGGCAGGCAGGTCCGTTTTTTCACTCGTGCATCACTCGAGGAACTGATGGAGATTGCCGGATGGAGAATCGAGACGATGGATACATCGACCGACGCGTCGGCGCACGCCGAGCTGCCGATCGACGTCACTGACGATCTGCTGGTCACGCGATTCACCGTCGTCGCGCGCCGCAACGAACGTGCATGAACATCACGTGGCTCCTCGAGACAACCGCGATCTCAGGCAGGACTCGAGCCGTGCTGGCCCTCGCGGATGCGATGGTCAATCGCGGTCATCGCGTCCGCCTCGCCACGGAAGGTCCCGACCTGACGTGGCGCCATTCGGCGGCGGAGTGGGTGCACGTCGACGACCTCGCTCGCTACGATCCAGGCGACGAAGACTTCGTCGTTGCCACCTCCCTCTCGACGCTCAAGAACAGCAACGCGTATTACTGCTTCGGCCACGATGATCCCGCCGCGCTTGCCGGCGTCGAAGTGCCGATGCTGGCGGCTTCGCAGATTCTGCTCGAGCGCTACGCGAACGTGATCAAAGACATCACCTTCATCGGCGCGATCGTCGATGACGATGTCTATCGACACGCGGCGCCGCGCGAGCACCAGCCGCTGCGAGTCCTTCTCTGCGGACCGGCGCAGGAGGATGGACGCGGAATTGAGGATGGCTACGGAGCCGCCGCGCACGCACGGTGGTTTCATCAGAAGCTCGACCTGATCCGAGTCTCGGCGTGGGCGCCGTCGCGCGAGGAGCCGCTCGATTCCGTTCAGGAATTCCATGTCGCGCTCTCGACGTCGGAGATGACGCGGCTGATGCATTCCTGCGACGTCGTCCTCGCTCCGAACGAACGCGACTCTGCATTCTCGATGACGACAATGGAGGCGCTGGCCGCCGGAATCCCTTCAGTCCTGGCCTCGATCCCTTCCTTTCTGTCGTTCGACGCGCAGCACGATTACGCCCTCTTCGCGCCGCCGGGAAACGCCGTCGAGATGGGCGAACGCCTCATCGAGATGCTCGATGGTGAGGACGTTCGTCCGCGGCTGCGGGTGCGCGCGCGAGAAGTCGCCGAGCAGTGGCGCGCGCCGAGAGTGGCTGACAGGCTCGAGCGCTTCTTCAGCGCGAGAGCGGAATGAGCCCCTCCCGCTCCGACGTTTCGTGAGGCCGCAACGTATACTCGAGTCGGGTAACCATGTTCGATCAAGCCTTGTCCACTCAGCCAGGAACCGTCGCCGCACCGGCGACGCTCATTGCGGAGCCGTTTCTGCACTGGGGACCGGACAGGATCTACAACACGCTCACCGACCGGTTTTTGGCGGCTTCGGATCCAGGATTCAATGAGCTGCATCGGATCCACAGCGCCGGGCTGGCGCCGTCCGATCTCCCCGAAAATCTCCTGCGCACGTTGATCGACGGCGGATGGCTGATCGAGAGCGGCGGAGACGTAGGAGCGCGTTTTCTTCTGAAATACGTTTCCTTCGAGGCCAGTACAGTCTGCAATCAGGGCTGCTATTTCTGCCCCGTGTCAGTGGATCGCCGCGAAGATCATTCGATGAGCATGGAGCTCTACGAGCGCATCACCGCGCAAATCGCCGAGCATCGCGCCACGATCGATGGCGTCTCGATGATCCACTACAACGAGCCGACCGCCGACAAGCGATTCCTCGAGCAGGTGCGCGTTCTGAAGAGTTACGGACTCCCTCCCGCGGTGCTCACGAATGCGACCGGCCTGACGCGCGATCGCGTCGATGCAATCCTCGAGATGGGGGGTCTCCGATATCTATCGGTGAATCTCTCCACGCTCGACCGCGAGCGCTACAAAAACGAGCGCGCCGGTGACCATCTCCCACTGGTGCTGCGAAATCTCGACTACGTCAAAGACAAAGAGCTCGCTCCGCAGATGGACATCGCCGTTCTCGGCAAAGGCGACGCCGTGCATCGGCTCGACTTCGAGCAGATCAGCGAGCGTTTCGCGAATACGCGCTTCAAGGTGCATTTCTACGAGGTGATGGACCGCGCCGGCGCGGTGCCGATCGGCCTCCATCCTGAAACGCGTCACGAGCGCCTCTGCGGATGCGAACAGACCGGCTCGCGCGTCGTGCAGTGGGTACACATCACGCCGCTCGCCGATTGCGTTCTCTGCTGCCAGGACTACTTCGATCAGTACAAGGTCGGGAATCTCAATGAGCAGAGTCTCGACGAGATTCTCACCGGACCGCGGATGTCGCTCTACAGGCGCTGGGTGTACGGAATCGAGCCGGCGCCCGCCGACTTCATCTGCCGCGGCTGCATCTACGCGCTGACGGCGTGAAGATCTTTTACCTCATCGCCGACTACGCGCCCCAGAGCTGGGGCAATGGCATGATCTACGAGCATGTGCGCATCCTGCGCGAAGCGGGGTATGACGCATGCGCGCTTCACCACCGTGCGCCCTTTCGTCCGGATTGGCTCGAGATCGACATCCCGATCCGTTATCTCGATGAGGACCAATTCGCGCCGACCGCCGCCGATATCGTCGTCGTGCCGGAAGTTCTCGCAGCCAGCGGTGTCGTGCAGCAGTTTCCGTGGCGGCGCATCGTGTTCGTGCAGGGTCCCTTCCTGATTGTTCGAGGCTTGCAGGCGCATTCCGATTACGCGGAGCTCGGATACGAAGAAGCGATGGCGGTCCTTCCCCATGTCGCGCGAATCGTCGAGCGCCATTTCGGCGTCGCGGCACACGTCATTCCGCCATTCGTCGCGCCATATTTCTTCGAACCATCCGACGCTCCGCGCGAGCGAAGGATTCTCTTCGCTGCGAAAGAGGGATACCGCGCCGCGGGGATTCCCGATCAGGAGATCGCGCTGCGTCTGCTGGAGAAAGAGGTCCGCCGAAGAACCGGCTGGTCGCTACTGCCACTCGAGGGCTATTCGCATCGCGAGGTCGCGGCGCTGATGCGCTCGTCGATGTTCCTCGTCAACGTGCATTCGCACGAGGCATTCAACACGACCGTTCCGGAAGCAATGGCAGCCGGTTGCATCCCGATTTGCTACGAAGCGGGCGGCGGCCGCGATTTTCTGCGGTCTGGAGAAAACGCGGTTGTGTTCCCCAACCAGCACGTTTACGAGCTCGTTGAGCGCGTCTGCCAGTTCATGGATGACGGCGGCAAGGCCGGCGATCTGGAGAAGCTACGCGAAGGTGGTCGCGAGACAGCGGCGTCTTTCAGTCCGGACCACACCGCGAAGGCGCTGGTCGGCTTCTTTTCCAGGAAGCTGCAGCTCGCGCACCGATGACTCTTCCGAGCATCGGATTCGGAACGTCACCCTACAAACCGGGCGCGGCGCCAGTGGATGTCGAACAGCCGGTGCGCATCGCGCTGCAGGCTGGCTACCGCCTCTTTGATCTTGCGGAAGCATACGGAAACGAAGTGACAATCGGACGCGCCTTGCGCAGCGCGGACGCGCCACCGCGAAGCGAGCTCCATCTCATCGGAAAGGTCTGGCGGACCAACTTTGCCCCGCAGCGGATCAGGCGCGCGTGTGAAGAATCTCTCCGCCGACTCGGCGTTGAGCGCTTCGCTCTCTATCTTCTGCACGCCCCGGATGCCTGGCGTCATGTTGCGCCGCTCGAGGATGCGTCGAAGATCGGATGGGACGACCTTCTGCGCCGCGCGACGCCGCGCGACGAAAATGGATCCATCATCACTGATGATGTGCCGCTTTCCGAGACATGGGAGGCTATGCGCGGCCTGGTGTCGGCGGGTCTCACCGAACAGATTGGCGTCAGCAACTTCACTATTGAACAGATCCAGTCGCTTGGCCCGAATGGTCCGGCAGCCAATGAGATCGCGTGCTGGCCGCTCGATGCATCGGTACTCAATTGGCACTTGCAACAGAACATCATTCCGATCGGCTACTCCCCTCTCAAACGTGACCTTCTCGAGTCGGATACCGTCCGCCAGATTGCGTCGGCACATCAGCGAACTCCGGCGCAGGTTATTCTCCGCTGGTTGATTCAGACCGGAATCCGGCCGCTGACCTCCAGCGCGAATCCCGAACACATTCGCGAGAACCTTGGCGCGCTCGACTTCGAGCTCACTGCCGATGAGCTGCCGCAATGATCACGCGCCGGACCGCCATACAAGTCGGTCTCGGCGCGCTGGCTGCTGCGTGTACCTCGGCGGAACCCGACATTCGCGCCGGCCGCATCGAAGTCCGTCCGACCTCGGGCAATGCTCGGCTTCCGCCGGGACTGCATGCGCTGAAACTCGAGCGCGAGGCGCTGCTCTACGTTCCCGAGCAGCATCGAGGCGCGTTCGTCTTGCTGTTGCACGGCGCCGGCGGCCAACCCGATCGAATCCTGCGTCGCTTCGCCAGTCAGGCCGATGAATTCGCGGTGGCCATGCTCGCGACGAAATCCGAAGGCCCGACGTGGGACGGCATCCGAGGAGTCCTGGGCACCGATTTTCATTTTTTGAAAGAGGCGCTCTACAAGGCTTTCGCGAGTTGCGTTGTCGATCCCGCGCATCTCGCGATCTCCGGTTTTTCCGATGGTGCTTCGTACGCGTTATCGCTCGGCATCGCCAACGGCGATCTCTTCTCGCACGTCATGGCGTTCTCTCCCGGTTTTGTCATTCCGCTGCATCGCGTTGGACAAACGCGCATCTTTCTCTCGCACGGCACGGACGATCCGATCCTGCCGATCGATGGAGCCAGCCGATCGATCGCGCGCGATCTTCGGAGCGCAGGCTTCTCGGTCACGCTGCGCGAGTTCGCGGGCGAGCACACGATTCCGCCGGACGTGGCGCGGGAGGCTTTTCGGTGGTTGAAAAGCTGAGGGCGGCTGAGGTTGTGAAAATTTTCTCAAACCCATAGACTTTCGCGCGCCTCATCGGCGCTCACGGCATGCCCGTAAACCGAATCGACAATCCCGACTCCATCATCGCCCGCAAGCAGGGCGGCCCGCCCGGCGAAGAGCCTGAAAAGGGCCTGATCACGCTGCCCGGCGAGGCTGAGCGCGAGATTGAAGACCTCGCCGGCGCAACCTATCTCACGACGAAGCTCGACGCGATGATCGGCTGGGCGCGCGGCAATTCGCTCTGGCCGCTGCCATTCGGCACGGCGTGCTGCGCGATCGAGTTCATGTCGATGGTTTCATCGCACTACGACATCGCGCGTTTCGGCGCGGAGGTCGTGCGCTTCTCGCCGCGCCAGGCGGACCTCATCATCGTGGCGGGAACGATCGTCGACAAGATGGCTCCGGTGCTGAAGACGATCTACGACCAGATGCCGGAACCGAAGTACGTGATCGCGATGGGCGCCTGCGCGGCATCGGGCGGCTTCTATCGCATGTACCACGTCGTCCAGGGAATCGACGAGATCATCCCGGTCGACATCTGGGTGCCTGGCTGCCCGCCGACGCCCGAAGGCTTGATGTACGGCATTCTCAAACTCAAAGAGAAGATCGAGCGCGGGGAGATCCGGCGTTGAGCACGCTCACAAAATTCAGCGCGACTCCCTACACCGGCCCGGCGCCAACCAATCGCGAGCCGTACGTTCCAACCGACGCGCCAAAGACGGATGAGCGCGGCGCAGAGCTTGCCGCGCGCGTCGGCGCCGAACAGGAACGCGGTCAGGATCTGCCGACCCTCATCGTCAGCAAGGAGCGCATCGTTGAAACACTGCGCACGCTGAAGAACGATCTGCAGTTCACCCTGCCGCTCGATCTGTTCGGAGTGGACTATCCAGAACGCTCAAAACGCTTCGATTTGCTATACCAGTTGTATTCGCTCACAAACAACGAACGCGTGCGCCTCAAAGTGCGCGTCGGCGAAAACGAGCCGGTCGATTCGTCGCTGCCGGTTTTCAAAGGCTTCGACTGGTTCGAGCGCGAGGCGTGGGACATGTACGGCGTGCGCTTCAACGGCCACCCGAATCTCCGCCGCATCCTGACCCATGAAGCATTTCAGGGTCATGCGCTCCGCAAAGACTACGACCCGGCGCAACGCTGGCTGTGCACCGAAAAAGACGTCGCGAAGCTCATTCCGAAAATTGATCCGCGATTCGAGAACGTCGACACCGACTTCGAGCGCGTCACCCTCAACCTCGGGCCCTCGCATCCGGCGACGCACGGCACGCTCCGGATCGTCGTAACGCTCGACGGCGAGAAGATCATCGGCGCGGAGCAGGAGATCGGCTATCTCCATCGCTGCTTCGAGAAGAGCTGCGAGACGCACACCTACCAGCAGGCGATTCCGTTCACCGACCGGTTGAACTACATGTCGGCGATCATCAACAACGTCGGCTACTGCATGACGGTCGAGAAGCTTCTCGGCTTCGAAGCGCCATCGCGCGCGCAGTACGTCCGGCTCGTGCTATCGGAGTTCATGCGCATCGCCGATCACCTCGTCTGCATCGGCACCAATCTCGTCGACATGGGTGCGCTCACGAACTTCTGGTACCTGTTCCAGCCGCGCGAGGAGATCTACGGTCTGATCGAAGCATGCTGCGGCGCGCGTCTCCTTCCGAGCTACCTGCGCATCGGCGGCCTGGCGGTCGACGTGCCGGCCGATTTCCTCGAGATGGCGCAGCGATTGGTCAAGATGCTGCCGAAGTACATCGACGACGTCGAGAAGCTCGTCGATCGCAACAAGATCTTCCTGGATCGCGTCGTCGGCGTGGCTCCCATTTCGCCCGAAGATGCGATCGACTTCGGATTCACAGGTCCCTGTCTGCGCGCTTGCGGCGTCCCCTTCGACGTCCGCAAGGCCACCCCCTACCTGGGATACGAAACCTACGATTGGGACGTGCCGATCGCAGAGGGCGGGGACACGTACGCGCGGTACCTGGTGCGCATGGAGGAGATGCGGCAGTCGCTGCGCATCCTGCAGCAGGCGATCGATCGCGGCCTCCCGCCCGGCCCGGTGATGGTCGACAACCCGTACGTAGCCCTTCCGCCGAAGGAGAAGGTCTACAACGAGATGGAATCGCTCATCTATCACTTCAAGCTGATCATGCACGGCATTCAGCCGCCGGTCGGCGAGACGTACTTCCAGGTCGAAGGCGGCAACGGAGAGTTAGGCTTCTACATCGTCTCCGATGGGACGAAGAATCCGTATCGCGTGCGATGCCGTCCCCCCTGCTTCGCGATCTATCAGGCATTCGCGCAAATGATCACCGGCCAGACCATTCCGGATGCGATCGCAGCACTCGGATCGCTGAATATCATCGCGGGAGAGTTGGATCACTGATGCCGATCGAACGCGTAAAGCCGGGCGTCGTCAAAGTCGTTCCGCGCAAGTTGAACATCGCCGAGAGGCTCTATCTCCCGAAGATCATCGGCGGCATGTTCGTGACGCTGCGGCATCTGCTTTACAACCTGCGCCATTACAAGCGGCTGCCGATCATCTCGTATCCGGAGATCAAACGCGTTTACTCTGAGCGCTTTCGCGGACGGCACATTCTCACGACTCGCGAAGACGGCACGACGCGCTGCGTCGCGTGCTACATGTGCTCGACCGCCTGCCCTGCCGAGTGCATCACCATCGAGGCCGGCGAGGATGAGCGGACGCGCGAGAAGTTTCCGGTGCGCTACGACATCGATCTGCTGCGCTGCGTTTTCTGCGGCTATTGCGTCGATGCGTGCCCCGAGGATGCGATTTACATGACGCGCGACTACGAGATGGCGATCGATACGCGAGCGCGCGCCGTTGTCGGACTGCGCGATTTGGTCGTGCCGCCGAATTTCCCGGTCGAGCCGATGGGATGGCGTCCGTACTACGGGTCGCTGGAGAAGAAAGGTACCGCGGGCGGCACAGGACTTGGTCAGCCGGTGCGGTCGGCGCCGTATCCCGACGAGGCGCCGCCCAATCCGGACGTCTACCGTGGAGCATGAAGCCACTCGAGACAACTGTCGAAGAAGTGCTGCGGTATGCGATCCAGTCCGAGGTCGAGACGCGGGTCTATTACCAGGCGATGGCGGAGCGGGCTGGATCGCTGGAAGTACGACAGCGCATGCTGCAGCTCGCCGATGCTGAGGTCCTCCATCGCGCGAAACTCGAGCGCAAATATCGCGACATGCTGAAGCAGGAGCCGCCTCCGGCGCAGGACGTAAAGGTGGATCTCGATTCCGACATTCGCGAGCTCGACATGACACGCGCGCTGAAGCTGTCGCTCGAGCGCGAACGCGATTCGGAGAGCTACTACCGATTCATGGCCGAACGCGCACCGGCCGATTCGGAGCTCGCCAATCTATTCTTCGAGCTCGCCGACATCGAGTGGAAGCACAAGACCGATCTGCAGACCGAGTACGAGTCGACGATGAACGACCCCGAGCAGTTCCTACGCGATATGTGATTGCGGCCGGTTATTTGCTACAACCCGGTATCAGGTGCGAATCGCAGCCCTTTCGTTTCTTGCACTGTTCCTCTGCACGTCGACGTTCGCCGCGGGGCACGAAGTCACTGTTCCCGTTCTCGGTCCGTCGCCGCTCGGGGTGTCTTACCCGCACGTCGCTACAAACGGAGAGACGTTTGCGGCCGTTTGGTTCAACGGCGGGCAGATTTACGGGACGCTGGCCGACGCCAGCGGTCGACGTATCAACTCTGCGGCCACGCGGGTGATGCCGATCTCTTTGGCGCTCGGAGGCGTGCTCGTCGATGCGCTCACCGCGGTC
>DATBSF010000429.1:0-11093 GCA_036559905.1 Thermoanaerobaculia bacterium
GACCGAACGGTCGTCGCCGATCACGCGCGCCGCCGCCCGGGCTACGACGCCGGTGCCGGTCGCGATGTCGAGAACGCGGTCGCCGGGCTTGAGTCCCGCCCGCGTAAGTACTTGGCGGCGATACCAGTTACCCGACCCAAACGAAAGAAAGGCGATGGCCCAGTCGTACCACGGTGCGGTGCCGTCGAAGAGATCGCGGACGAAATGCTCGCGCTCGTCAGGTTCGCGGTAGAACTCTCGGAGTGGGGGATGGGGCGAGGTCAACGTACGAGATTCTATATTGCTGCCAGGCCCCAATTCTGTATCATTGCGACGTTCCGTACAGATATCAGTCTTGTGCCCAAACTTTGGGCATGTTGTGTGGTAGGCAGCTCATCAGAAATTACTTCGAAAAGGAGAAAGAACCACGATGAAGAGAGTCCTGTCCCTGATTTTCTGTGTAGCACTGATGTCGTCCTTGGCGCTCGCGGACGACAACAAGCACAAAATGAAAGATAAAGACAGCGAGCTGAACGATCCCAACAACAACGGCAACAACGCCAACGTGAGGCCGGGGGGTGCGGGTCAGCTCATCGATCATGGCGGCCCAGTCATGACCGACGCCAAAGTCGTCTACATTTTCTGGGGTTGGCCCTCGAATACCACTGACCAGTACGTGAGCGAGCTGGTTTCATTCCGCGCGAACGGAATGATCAATCACATCGGGATGCTGAGTCAGTATCGCAACACCGGCTCCACGAGCCTCGTCGGCACCCAGCCCGACGTGTTCGATCCGGTGCCTCCTCCTTTGCCCGGCGTGACGGATGCAATGGTCGAGGCAAAGGCTAACGTTTCCTGCACCACGCTGGCAGGCGGCTGCCGAACCGACACGGTTTATGAGGTCTTCATTCCGGCCGGCTATTACTCGACGGACGGCGGATCGACCTCGTGCGGCGGACCGAACCTGCAGTACTGCGCCTATCACGGCAACGGCGATGGCGTGAATCTCCCGACCAACATCAAGTATTCGATCCAGCCGTATCCGAGCTGCTCCGGCTGCCACGGAAAGGCGAGCTGGACGAATTACAACGACCAGGAACACTTCGTCGTGCACGAGACCCGCGAAGCGATGAGCGACCCGCAGCTCAATGCCTGGTTCGATCGCGCCGGCTTCGAAGCCGACGACAAGTGCGCATGGGGCGGCGCGACGCTGGCGTTCCTCTTCGACGAGACCGTCGGCGGCCACACCTACGCGTATCAGATGGAGTATTCGAACGCGACGCGCAAGTGCGTCCAGTAAATAGTCAGGCCGTTGGGCGGTTGGGACTTCAGGGGGTCCCGGCCGCCCAATTCTCCGTGATGTCGAAGTACACCGTCTTCTTCTCGCCGTTAGGCAGCTCGATCTTCACCACGTCGTAGCGCCTGCCATTCGCCGTGCCGGTGCCCCCGAAGTAGCGGCGAAATCTCCCATACCGATCGAAGAGCCAGTTGTTTTCGAAGTCGATGCCGCCGTTAGGCGCGTCAGCGGGAACGGCGATCGCGGTTTCCATCGAATCGCCGGAATGGTCCTCGAGGGCTGACGCGGGAACTTCCTTGACCGGCGGCGGCGCAGTCTTGCAGGCCGCGATGAGCAGCATTGCGAGAAGGACTCTCTTCATCGCACGAAGCGCGCCGGCTCGCGGCGCCAGCGCTGCGCGATCGGCATCTGCCGTCCGCTGCCGAATGCTTTTTCCGAAACGCGGATCGTCGGCGCCGCCTGCCGTCGTTTGAATTCGTTCGTGTCGACCATGCGCAGGGTTTTCTCGACCAGTGCGCGATCGAAACCGGCGGCCGCGATCTGATCGACCTCGTACCAGTCTTCGATGTAGAGCTTCAGGATGCCGTCGAGCACTTCGTAAGGCGGCAGCGTGTCCTGATCGGTCTGATTCGGCTTGAGCTCCGCCGAGGGCGGTTTGGTGATCGTCGAACGCGGGATGATTTCGCGATCGCGATTGATCCAGTTCGCGACGCGATAGATCGTCGTCTTGTACACGTCGCCGAGTAGCGCGAGGCCGCCGGCCATGTCGCCGTAGAGCGTGCAGTAGCCGACCGCCATCTCCGACTTGTTGCCCGTCGATACGACCATCGCGCCGGTGCGATTCGACCACGCCATGAGAATGTTGCCGCGGATGCGCGCCTGGACATTCTCGTTCGCAGTATCGAACGTATTATTGTTAAATAATTTGTTCAATGATTCTTCGTATGTTTTATACACTGACTCGATCGGAACGACGTGGATGGCGATGCCGAGGTTGCGCGCGAGCGCGCAGGCGTCATCGAGGCTGCCGCGCGATGAGAACTGCGACGGCATCGCGATTCCTGTGACGTGCTCCTTGCCGAGCGCTTCCACCGCGATGGCTGCCGTCACGGCGGAATCGATTCCGCCCGAGAGGCCGATCACGACATCTTTGAAGCCGCACTTGTCGATGTAGTCGCGCAGCCCCAGCTTCAACCCGCGCTCGATCTCCTCGGCCTCGTCGAGCGCCAGGACCGATTCGCACGATGGCCCGTCCAACGGCACGAGCGCGTAATGCTCCTCGAATGACGGCGCGCAGAAGATCGTTTCGCCCTTGCCGTTGATCACGATCGAGGAGCCGTCGAAGAGAAGCTCGTCGTTGCCGCCCACCTGATTCACATAGACGAGCGGGATCCGATAGCGCCGCGCGATCTCGGAGAAGAGCTCGTATCGCGATTTGCGCTTGCCGGCGTTGAACGGCGAAGCAGAGATGTTGAGAAAGATCTCCGCCCCTTGCCGCGCGAGTTGATCCACCGGATTGTCGCAATACAGTTTGGTGCCGAGGACTTCGTCGTTGAACCAGAAGTCTTCGCAGATGCTGATGGCGGCACGCTTGCCGGCGATCTCGACGATCTGCACCGGGCGCGCAGGTTCGAAGTAGCGGAGCTCGTCGAAGACGTCGTAGGTCGGAAGTAGGACTTTGTTCTGCTGAAAAACGATCTTTCCGTTTTGCGCGAGGACCGCGGTGTTGTGCAGCGGCTTGCCGCACCAGGTGTCATTTCGAGTGATGCAGCCGAACAGCAGCGACGTCTTGCCGGTCATCTTCGCCAGCGCGTCGCGAGTTTCCAGGGCCGCGTTGACGAAAACCTCGCGATCGAGCAGGTCCCGCGGGGGATAGCCCGTGACCGCCAGCTCCGTTACCATCACGAGGTCGGCGCCCGCCCGGACGCCCTGCTCGTAGGCCTTTTTGATTAGCTCGGCGTTTGCGCTGATCGCGCCGACGGTTGGGTTGATTTGTCCAATAAAGATTTTCATGTCTAGCTAACTATTGATGTTAGCGATGCGTCCTAACACTGAAACACAAACTACCATGAGAAGAGTTCGCGCTGCCCTCGCGTCCCTCCTCGTCACCCTTCCCGTGCTGGCCGCGGACCAGCCGGGAACCGCGTTCACAGCCGTCCGCGCGACCTCCGCTCCCGTGATCGACGCCGATTTGAGCGATCCGATCTGGCAAAACGCCCCCGAAATCACCGGATTCACGCAGCACGA
Source organism: Thermoanaerobaculia bacterium (assembly GCA_036559905.1). Classification (GTDB taxonomy): domain Bacteria; phylum Acidobacteriota; class Thermoanaerobaculia; order Gp7-AA8; family Gp7-AA8; genus Gp7-AA10. Next base: position 3,524 of record DATBSF010000429.1, read on the forward strand.
TCCGGACGACGGCAAGCCCGCGACGCAGAAGACCGTCGTGAAGGTTGCTTACGATGATCAGGCGATCTACATCGCCGCGAAGATGGACGACGCCCGTCCCGTCACCACCGTCCTCGGGCGGCGCGACAACGATCTCGAGTCCGATTGGTTCCGCATCTACATCGACTCGCAGCACGACCGGCTGACCGGCGCGTCGTTCTGGATCAATCCTTCGAATGTCCAGATCGACATGACCCTCTACAACGACATCTATAACGACTGGAGCTGGGACGCGGTGTGGAAATCGGCGGCGAAGATGGTCTCGGGCGGATGGGTGGTGGAGGTGAAGATCCCGTACTCGCAGCTCCGCTTTCCCGATCGGCCGAATCAGATCTGGGGAATCAACTTCGCGCGGCGCACGGCCTCGAACAAAGAGATGGCCTGGCTGGTCAACACGCCAAAAGGTCAGACGGGGACCGTCTCGCGTTTCGCAGACCTCGGCGGCATCGAAGGGATCCATCCGGAGCGATCGCTGGAAGTCGTTCCGTACGGCGTCGCGCGATCGGATGTGACGAGTCCCGTTCCCGCGGGCGATCCGTACACGCGCGCGAACGCTTACAAGATGGACGGCGGCGTCGACGTGAAATACGGCGTCACGTCGAACCTGCGGCTGACCGGGACGATCAATCCCGATTTCGGCCAGGTCGAAGTCGATCCGGCGGTGCTCAATCTCTCGCAGTTCGAGACTTTCTTCCCCGAGAAACGCCCATTCTTCACGGAAGGGGCGAACATCTTTTCATTTGGAACCGGCCCCGCGAATTTCCGGGCAAGCTTCAACTTCTATCCGCCCTCGTTTTTTTACTCGCGGAGAATCGGACGCTCGCCGCAGGGGACCTCCAACATCAATTACGACTTCATCGACGCCCCATCGCAAACCACCATCCTGGGCGCCGCAAAACTGACGGGCAAAGTCGGGAACGGGTGGTCGGTGGGAGTGCTCGATGCGCTGACGAACAGCGAGCGCGCGCACTACGAGCTCGGAAGTCTGCGCTTTTCGCAGCAGGTCGAGCCGATGACAAACTACTTCGTCGGCCGCACTTCGAAGGAGTACGGCAACTCGAAGATCGGACTGCTCGTCACGAACGTCAATCGGCGGCTTCCGGACGAGCTTTCGTATCTTCGCGGAACCGCGACGTTCGTGGGCCTCGATGGCTACACCAAGTTCATGAAAAAGAACTGGCTGTGGGAATGGCTTGTCGGCGGCACGAAGGTCGATGGAACGAAGAACGCGATCGAGTCGACGCAGTTGTCGTCGGCGCATCAGTATCAGCGTCCGGATGCCGACTATCTCCACTTCGATCCCAATCGAACCTCGCTGACCGGCACGGGCTTTCGCACGATGGTCGCGAAACAGACGGGAAGGTGGCGACCGATCATCGGCCTCTCGGGTTTCACTCCCGGATTCGAAAGCAATGACGTCGGCTTCATGCCGCGCACCGACGAGATCACGTCGCACTTCGTCATCAACTACGTCAACGAGGTCGTGACGAAACACTTCCGCGACCGCGAGTTCTGGATCGGCAAGTATCAAAACTGGAATTGGGGCGGCGACAATCTGGCCAACGGCATCAGCGGCAACTGGTACGTGGAAGCAAACAACTACTGGTACAACTTCGGATGGGCCGGAGTGTCTGGGCGCGTGCTCGACGATCGTAAGACGCGCGGCGGCCCGCTGGCAGCCAGGACGTCGAACTGGAACGGCGGAGTTGGAATCGGCAGCGACAGCCGCAAGAAGTTCTCATTCGAAGCCTCGGTCGAAGCGTACCGGTCGAAGGACACCAGTTGGGAGCGCGGCGTCAGCATCAGCGCTGTTTATCGGCCGACGACGAATCTGAAGTTGAGGCTTTCCCCGTCATTCACGCGCGAGTACGACTACACGCAATACGTCACGACCATCTCTGATCCAAACGCGACGGCGACGTACGGCGCGCACTACGTGTTCAGCGGAATCGATCAGAATATTTTCGAGCTCGGGACGCGCGCCGACTGGACGGTCAGCTCCACGCTCTCGCTGCAGCTCTACCTGCAGCCGTTCATCGCGGCCGGCGACTATCACGATTTCCGCGAGCTCGCGCGTCCGCGGTCGAGCGAGTACGTCCCGATCGCCTACGACAGCAATCGCGACTTCGACTTTCGGAGTCTGCGCGGCAGCGCCGTCGTCCGCTGGGAGTTTCGTCCCGGATCGGCCCTGTACGTCGTGTGGAACGAGAACCGAGCGGACACCCTGCCGATCGGCAACTTCCGTCTGCGGCGCGACTTCTCCGCGCTGCGCAACGCGCCGTCAAACGATGTTTTTTTGGTGAAAATCTCGTACTGGCTGCCGATGTGAGTTGACGCCGCCCCAATTCTTGCAACAATCTCGTGCCGAGGTGAACTGATGCCGGAAGAATTCGGGACGGTGAATCTGAAAGCGGGCACGCAGCAGCGTGAGATCGAACTTCTTCGACGGCATTACCGCAGTCACAAAGAGGCACTGATCAAGATGATGGGTGATGCGCCGAGCGAGCACCTGGCCGGCGAGTATCAGAAGCTGATTGCCGAGATCGAAATGGCGGTGCGTAAACTCGACGAGCTGGAAGGGAAGACGACGCCGGCCCCTTCGCTGTCCGACACAAATCCCTCGATCAAAGTGAATCCTCCGGGAAATCGCCCGCTCGTGCGGACGGTGGACTCCTCGATGCCACCGCCTCCGGCAGCGATGGCGTACGAGCCGCCGTCGCCGCGCGCGGCGCAGAACCGCGTCGTCATCATCCTCCTCGCGGGCCTCATCGTTCTGGGCATCATCGGATGGCTGATCTGGCGGGCGAGCACCGATCGCAAGACGGCCGCTCCGGTGGTCGAACAGCAGCCGGTCAGCGCCCCGCCCCCTGCCGTCACGCCCGCCCCACGCCCGGTCGAGTCGCTGAAGGTCGCGCCGGCGAGCGCGGACTACGGCACGATCCGCAAAGGCACGCGCGCCGTGCGGCAGTTCCAGGTGACGAATACCGGCGACACTGCCGTGGACATCGAAGTGACGCGCTCGGCATGCCGCTGTCTGTTCTATGACTACAACGGCAAGCTGCCCGCGAAGGGACAGGAGACGATCACGGTGACCGTCGACGGCGCGCGCGCGAAAGCGGGAACGCTGCAGGAACTGGTCGATGTGCACGCGAAGAGGGATCCGTCGGTGCGCGCGGCGTTCACGGTGCAGGCGACAATTCAATAGTGCCGCGTGCCGGGTGCCGAGTGCCGAGCATGAACAAAACGAGGCGGAGGCTCGGCACTCGGTACTCGGCACTCGGCACTTTCGCGCTACTCTTCGCCGCCATGTGCGCATCGCAGCCGCGGCAGCTCTCGCTCGACGAAAAAATCGGACAGATGTTCGCCGTGCGCGCGAACGGCGTGTTCATGAGTGAGTCGTCGCCGGCGTATCAGCAGCTCCTGCATCAGGTCCGCGACAATCACATCGGCGGCATCGTCTGGTTTTTGTCCAACGTCTACGAGACCGCGCATCTCAATCAGAGACTGCAGAGCGAGTCGCGCGTGCCGCTGATCATCAGCGCCGATCTCGAATCGGGCATGGGGATGCGCTTCATCGACACGACGTTCTGGCCTTCGGCGATGGCGGTCGCAGCGACCGGCGATCCTTCGCTGGCCGAGCGCGAAGGGCGCGTGGTCGCGAAGGAGGCGAAGGCGGTCGGCATCAATCAGATCTATGCGCCGGTGGCCGACGTCAACGTCAATCCCGACAATCCTGTGATCAACTCGCGAAGTTTCGGCGAGGACCCGCAGGAGGTTGGGCGCTTCGTCGCGGCGTTCATTCGCGGCGTGCAGAGCGAGCATGTGCTGGCGACCGCGAAACATTTTCCGGGACACGGCGACACGCATACCGATTCCCATCGTGCGCTGCCGGTGCTGGAGGTCTCGCAGGAACGGCTCGAGAAGGTGGAGCTCGTTCCGTTTCGCGCGGCGATTGAAGCGAAGGTCGCGTCGATCATGATCGGGCATCTCTCGATTCCCGCGGTTGATCCGACTCCTGCTCCCGTCCGAACCGACATGCACGCTGAGAATCCGTACGGCACGACGGCCGGCGAAGTGCCGACAGAGGGAACGCTGCCGGCTTCGGTGTCGCACAAGATCATCGAAGGCATGTTGCGGCAGGAGCTCGGATACCAGGGCCTGGTGGTCAGCGACGCGTTCGATATGGGCGCTCTGGTCGAGCACTTCGATGCCGGCGAGGGAGCCGTGCTCGCGATCGAGGCGGGGGAGGATCAGATCCTTCTCTCGCCGAATGTCGACATGGCCGTGGCGGGCGTGAAGGCGGCGATCAAGAGCGGACGTCTCTCGGAAGCGCGCATCGACGAGTCGGTGCGGCGCATCCTCGCGGCGAAACAGTTTGCGGTCGTGCCGAGTCCCGATCCCGATGCGATTTTTCGAATTGTCGATTCGCCGGAGCATCGCGAACTGGCGAGCGAAATTGCGAGCCGCGCGTTGACACTCGTGCGCGAGCAGAGCGGCGTCCTCCCGCTGCAGCGCGATACGAAAATCGCTTTGATCATCGTCAGCGATCCTGATGATGTGAATCCGATGGCGGATCTTGATCGCGAGCTGCGCACGCGTGGACACGTCGTGTCGTGGACGCTCATCAATCCGCGCACGCGTGCAGAGGATGCTGCGCCGGTGGCAAACGCCGACGTGGCGGTTGTCGCATTTGCAGTGCGCGCGCGATCGGGTGCTGGCTCGATCGCCGTTCCCGACGCGGCGCGACAGCTGGTGGCGTCGCTGAAGATGCCGGTGATCGGAATCGCGTTCGGGACCCCGTATCTGCTGCGCGAAGTCCCGTCCGTCGGCACGTACATCTGCGCGTACGGAATTCAGCCGGTGATGCAGGTCGCCGCCGTGAACGCGATCTTCGGCGAAGCGCGATTCTCGGGACATCTTCCAGTTACGATTCCCGGTCTGTATGCGCGAGGCCACGGCATCGCGCGGTAAATGCACTTAACGACCATCGATTTTCTCGTCGTCGCCGGCTATTTCGTGCTGGCGATCGGCACCGCCAGCGCGTTCATCAAGCGCGCGAAGCGGTCGATGCTCGACTACTTCGTCTCGCATCGGTCGATGCCGTGGTGGCTCGCAGGGACGGCCATGGTCGCCACGACCTTCTCCGCCGACACGCCCCTGGCCGTCACCGAGATGGTCGTGAAGAACGGCGTCGCCGGAAACTGGCTGTGGTGGTCGATGCTCGCATCGGGAATGCTGACCGTCTTCTTCTTCGCGCGCCTGTGGCGGCGGGCGGAAGTCGTGACCGACGTCGAGTTGACGGAGATGCGCTACGCCGGCAAGCCCGCCGCGTTCCTCCGCGCGTTCCGCGCCGCATACCTCGGCCTCATCGTCAACATCATCGTCATGGGCTGGGTCAACCTCGGCATGTCGAAAGTGCTTTCCGGCACTCTCGGCATCTCGAAGTGGTGGGCACTGATCGTCGCGCTCATGATCACGTTCAGCTACACCGTGCTCGCCGGCTACTGGGGAATCACGGCCACACACGGATTGCAGTACCTGTTCGAGATGGGCGGCGCGATCGTGTTGGCAGTCGTTTCGTGGCGGGCGGTGGGCGGCGGCGCCGCGCTCTACTCGAAACTCGGCGAAGCGCATCCCGCCGGCGTGCCGGCTGGAATGACTTTCGGCCGCGCGCGCGATGTGCTGGCATTCTGGCCGAGCGGCAGCGGCATGTGGGTCTTTCCGACGATCACGCTGGCGGCGCTGTTAGGCGTCAGTTGGTGGGCAACGTGGTATCCGGGCGCGGAGCCAGGTGGCGGCGGCTACGTCGTGCAGAACATCTCCGCCACGCGCAACGAGCGGGAAGGGCAGGCGGCGGCGCTCTTCTTCAACATCGCGCACTACGCCATGCGCAGCTGGCCGTGGGTGATCACCGCGCTCTGCTCGCTCGTCCTGTACGGCGGAGCGGTCAACGCGAAAGATCCCGGCATCAACTACGTGAAGATGATGGTCGATCTTCTACCGGCCGGTCTGCGTGGACTGATGCTGGCGTCGTTCGCGGCCGCGTATTCGTCGACGATCGCGACGCAGATGAACTGGGGCTCGAGCTATCTGATCAACGATCTCTATCGCCGCTTCATGGTTCGCGATGCCACCGAGCGCCATTACGTTTTCGCGTCGCGCATCGCGGTGGCGCTGACGGTCGTGCTGTCGATCGTCGTCACTCTCTTCATGGACCAGATCAGCGGCGCCTGGCAATTTCTGATGATGCTTGGCGCGGGAACGGGACTCGTGTACATCCTGCGCTGGTACTGGTGGCGCATCAACGCCTGGTCGGAAGTCAGCGCGATGAGCGCGGCTCTGGTCACGTCGCTGACATTGCGCTTCTTCATCGACACGTCGCGTCCGGAGGGATTCGCGCTGAATCTGATTCTGACGACGATCATCACGACCGCGGTGTGGCTGATCGTGACCTTCGCGACCAGACCGGAGCCGCATGAAATCCTGCTCGCGTTCTATCGCCGCGCGCGCCCGGCGGGCGCGGGGTGGCGCCGCTTCGCCGACGAGACCGGAATTCGCGCTCCATCCGGCGAGATCACGCGCAACGCAATCTCGTGGATCCTCGGCATCATCGTCGTCTACTCGATCATGTTCGCGACCGGCGCGCTCATTTTCGATGAGCGGCGCAAGCTGATCGTCTTCAGCGCGACGTTGATTGCGTCGGCCTTAGGTCTTTGGTGGTTTCGTGAGCCGGACGACCAGAAACGGGTTCAGCATTGAGCGCGACAGAACCGGAACGAAGTCCATCATCCGGAAAAGCAATCGCATCGCGGGCGTGAGCAGCCGTCCGTACCAGTGTTGTCCCGCCTGACGAAATGCGAGCCGGCCGTTCGGGCTGACAGCTTCCACTGCAATTCGCGGATCGATTTCTTGCGCCAGCGATCGGATCTCGGCGAATGTCGGAAGAAAACCTTCGCGTGGCGAATGCCACCGCGCCTGCCCCACTTTCTTGTTGTGCCAGAAGTCGATCGGAAACGCGCCGTTCGGCGCATCGAGATAGAGAGCTCCGCCGGGCGCGAGTACGCGCAGCAGCTCGATGAGGAAAGCGCGCCGCTGCGCATCGCGATCGGGCAGCACGGTCACTGTGTATTTGTCGGAAACGAATTCCTGCACGCCGACGTGCTCGATGACGCCCGACGAAAGCACGACATCGAAGAAGCCGTCCGCGAATGGAAGCCGCATTCCGTTCGCGACCGCGAGGCGATCGCGATGCTGACGTTCGCGCCACTGCCAGCGTCGCAGCAGTGAGAGATCGACGCCCCACGCTTCGTAGCCGGCAGACTGCAGGAGATCGACGGAGATCCCGTTTCCACAGCCGGCGTCGAGCACGCGGCCGCGAGAGCGCGTCGCAATCTGTGGAAGGTAGTACGTGGCGATACGCGTCGTCGCGCCATCCTTCTCCAATTCGAGACCGCGAAGATGTTCGGGCGCGAGCGCCGACGCTTCCGTGAAATTGTCGTAGTACGCGCCGCCGGCGAAATCAGCGATCTGG
>DATBSF010000430.1:0-16526 GCA_036559905.1 Thermoanaerobaculia bacterium
CCAGCGGCCGTTGCCGTCCATGATCACCGCGACGTGGCGGGGGAGGCGTTTGAGATCGATCTTTTCGAGGAGCGTCTCTTCGATGGATCCCGGCTCTGCGAGCTTGCTCAAATCGATCATCGAGTCTCCGATGTTAGCACCTGCTTTAGTACTTTATCTCCCAAAGCATCAAACCTTTTGCCGGCGCAGTCCAGCGTGCTTCCTGGAAAACCGGCTCGAGCGCGCGCGCGGTTGCCGCCGGTTCCAGTTTCCCCCGTCCGATCTCGATCAGCGACCCCGCAATCCGCCGCACCATGTAGCGCAGAAAACCATCTGCACTGACGCTAATGCGAACTACGGTCCCATCTCGGACGACGTCTACCACCTCGATCGTCCGGCATGTCGATGACACCTCCGGGGATATCACCGTGAAGGAGCGGAAGTCGTGTTTGCCGATGAGGCATTGGGCCGCATCGCGCATGATGCTTTCGTCGAGCGGTTGCGCGACGTACGCGTGGGTCTCGTACGCGAAGACATCCGCCACCGAACCATTCCAGATCTGATAGACGTACGACTTCGTCTTCGCGGCGAACCGGCAGTGGAAATCGTCGGCAACGTGCTCGATCGCGATGACGCGGATGTCATGCGGCATCAGATCATTCAGCCCCATCACCAATCCTCGGTCCTCAATCTCGAAGGGAACATCGGCGTGGGCGCGTTGCGCTCGTGCGTGCACCCCAGAGTCCGTGCGCCCCGCACCTTCGACGTGGATGGAGACGCCAAACATCTTCGCGAGCGCTTCCTCGACGATCTGCTGAATCGCCAGCGCATTCGCCTGGCGTTGCCATCCGGCGTAGCGCGTGCCGAGGTATTGGAGCGTGAAGAGGAGGCGCAAAGCGCCGCTACTATCTCAAATCCGCTGCGATCACCGGCACGCGATCGAAGCCGGTGGAGTTCGACACGTCGTCGACCACGCCGACCGAAATCTTGTTCGGGCCCGGCTCCATCAACAGATCGAGCGAATAGGTGTAGTGCTTGCCGGCGATCTTTGTGTACTCGGTCGCCGGAACGCGGATCTGATGCGACTGGCGCGCGACGTCGGACATGTCGCCCTCTTTGTTCGCCACCGCCACGTAGACCGAGAAGCCGCCCATGAAGCTCTCGCCCTGCTGGAGCAGGGTCAGGCTCTCCATCGGAATCTGGATCTCGACCGGCACTTTGTAGAGATCTTCCGCGTGCACGGGCGTGCCGACCTTCACGAGGATGTGGAGGTCGTTCGCCTTCGTTTTGTAGAGCAGATTGGCGATGACGCGGTCGTTCATCTCCGCGAATGTCGACTTCTCCACGAAGGTCTGTCGATTGCGGACGATGTAGTTCCTGTTCTTCACGCGCACTTCGAGATTGCGCTGTCGGTCGACGCGTTCCGTGCCGGCGCGATAGCCGAGGGAGTAGTACGACTCGAGATCGCGCTGGATGTTCTTGAAAGCCTGACTGAAGTTGTTGGTGTTGATCGACGCGAGCCCACCCGTCATCTCCGCGATCAGTTGCAGCGACTCCGTCGAATTGCTGATCGCCGTCTGCGTTACGGTGTACGGAGTCGGCCGATCCATTTCCGCCAGCATCCCTTCATTCGCGGCGCCGAGGCCGCCGGCGTGAATGGCGTACATGGTGATGCCGTTCGCGTTCGCCGTCCTGGCGACATCCTGAATCTGCGAGCTGGCGTCGTACGTCATTCCTTCGAGAAGAGTCGATCCGGCCTGCCATCCCTTTTCGCGGCCGACTTCATCGATCAGATAGAACATCTCGCGGCCGGGCTGCATCTGAAATCCTTCAGTCGTCAGCACGAGGATCTTCTTTCCTTCCACACCCGCCAGCGTGGTCATGAGGCCGTTCAGCGACTCGACGCTCTGACGCAGATCGTGATTGACCGATTCGGCGTAGGAGCGCGCGGTCGCGACGGCCTCGTCATAACTCTGTGCGTCCTGGATGCGTTTCTGCACATCGCGGCCTTCGCTCTTGTTCGAGACGCCCATCGCCGACTCGCCCGCGATCGTGTCGAGCGTCGTTTGAATGGCCCCGGGATCGCGCGTGAACGGCATGCGGATCTTCATGCTGCGATTGAACGTCGCGATCATCGCCTCGTCGCCGGGACGCAGGATGTTCTTCGCGAACTCCTTCATCTCCTTGAAGACGCGGTTGCGGTTGAACGGCATCAGCGAGAGGTTGTCGATATAGAAGATGACGCGGCGGCGGAGGTTCTCCGGGATTTCCTCGCGCGTGACGGCCGGCGTGGGCGCGCCCGGCGGCGCGGGAGCGATCGCCACGTTGAGCGCTTTCGGTCCTTCGACCTCGTAAAAGTTCGAAATATTTTTCGGAGCGCCGTTCTCGTAGAGCGTGAAGTCGTCCTTGGTCAGGCCGGTGACCGGTTTGCCTTTCTTATCGGTAACCACGACGTCGACGTTGACGACGCGGATATCCATCGTTTCGGTAATTTTTGGGAGCTCGGTCGGCTGGGGCTGCTGGGGCTGCTGGGCGGCCAGGGCAGCGGCGAACAGAGTGACGGCGAGGACACTGCGAGCGGCAAGCTTCAAGGCATTCCTCCGACTTATTGACGGTCCAGCAGGCTTCCTCGTTACGTGCACGAGGGTTGCGTGCGAGAATACGGACCGGGCGGTTCAAAGCCGTCCGCCCAGTCGAAAATTTCCGATGGCCGCCGGACGCCAAATGCAAGCGACGAAACAAGATCCGCTGGAGTTCACCAAAATGGCCGGCGGCGGCAACGATTTCGTCATCATCGACAACCGCAGTGGGCGGGTTACCGACGCGGTCGAGCTCACGAAGAAGATCTGCACCGCGCATCTTTCGGTCGGTGCCGACGGGCTCATCCTCATCGAGCCGTCGCCCCGCGCCGATTTCCGGATGCGCTACTTCAACAACGACGGTTCGGGCGGCGAGTTTTGCGCGAATGGCACGCGATGCGCGGCGCGCTTCGCCTCTCTGCATGGCATCGCTCCGAAGAAAATGACGATCGATACCGATGCCGGGCTGGTTGGTGCGGAGATCGGCGATGGCACTTCGGTCACGCTTTCGCTTCCCTCGCCGCACGGTTTCCGCGCGGAGCGGCCACTTCGCGTCGACGACAAGATCGTGCGAGGCAGCTCGCTCGTGATGGGTGTTCCGCACTACGTCGTGTTCGAGAACGGCGATCTGTGGTCGCAGGACATCGTTCCGACCGGTCGCGCGATTCGTTATCACTCCGAGCTGAAACCGGATGGCGGCGCGAATGTGAATTTTGTCGTCGTGCGCGGCGAGCACGCGATCGAAGTGCGCACTTACGAGCGCGGGGTCGAGGCCGAGACGCTATCCTGCGGCTCGGGAGTCGTCGCATCGGTTGCGACGGCAGCGTTTTTCGGCAAAGTCACCTCGCCTGTTTCCGTGCTGACGCGCAGCGGCATCACGCTGCAGGTGCGATTTGCACGCGACGGCGACGCGGTGCGCAACGTACAACTGACCGGAGACGCGCGCGTGATCTACAACGCGCAATTGACTCCGGAAACGATCGAAGGCTTTGACGCGGATTGGGCCCGGCATCCGGGCGGTATCGAGGTTGCGCGGTAGCGCGGTCGCGGAGTGGGTCGCATACGCGATCGTCGCTGCGATCGCCGGCCACTTCGTCACGTTGTTTCCGACGCCGATCGATCGCGCGCTTCCTTTCGTGATCGTTCTGATGTGCGTCTGCGGCTATGTCGCGGAGCGTTTTCCCGCGTTATTTCAGATCGCGGTCCTGTTGCTCTTCGTGCCGGCGATTTTTCTGGCGGATGAACATACGCGGCTGCTCGCGTACGGCGTGATCGCGGCGGGGACGTTTGCGTTTGCGGTCGCCGTTGCGCCTAACACGCTGCGGGGTTGGCTTACCTTTACCGTGGTTGGCGTTCTGCTCTTGCGATGGATTCCGTTTTCGCAGGTGGTCGTGTGGCGGGAGGTCGTCGTTCTTGTCGGCGCCATCGCGGTTGCGTTGGCCGCGCAGGCAAGATTGCCTGCGCCACACTTGCTGGCGGTTGCGCTTGCCACTCCGATTTTTCCCGCGCGCATGCTTCTTTTTCCGTTTTTCGTGGCGGTCGTGTTGTTGATTCCTGTTCCGAGGATTGCGACTGCCGGTGCCTTCGCGGTCGCTGCCTGTTTCGCGCGATATTCGATCGCAGTCTTGTGCGTCGTCGTCATTATCGCGCTGATTTCGCGTCCCGGTTTGCTCCACGCAATCGCGATCGCCCTGTTTGCGCTCTGGCCGTGGAGCGGAATCGTTGCGCGCGGCTTTCCGGCGATTCTCTTCGCCGAGCCGGCATTCGCGAATTCGGTTCCGGTCTGGATGGCGGCCGGGCGCGGACAATCGCTGTCGATCGATGTTCCGCCTGACACACACGCCGTCACGATCACGGCCAGCGCCTCGAACGCGACGGCGCTGAAGCCCGGGCGGGTGGTTGGGTGGGTCGATGGAAAGCCGATTCGAATCGGAGAGATCGCCGACTTCGGCTTCATGCGGCGCGAACATTTCTTTGCGTCGCGCAATCGCCCGCCGCGCACGCCGCTCGCCGACGTTCACGAGTACGGCGCCTCCGCATGGCTGCATACCGCCGGCCGCATCCGCGTTTCGCACCCAATGAATTCTCTGCGCTTCACGGCAGCGGCCGACCTCCCGCCCGGCACCAGGCTGCAGATCGAGGCGGTCGAGTTCGAATGACGCTGGCGCTCTTTGTCGCCGCATCGATCGCATCACCATTCCTTCTTCTTCGCGGCCTCGCGTTGCGTCGCTGGTTCGCGATCTACGCCGGCGCGTGGATCTTGTTAGGCGTTCTCGCGCTTTTCGTTCGACCCCTGCAGATTCAGATCGATCCTTATCTGGCGATCGTCACCTTCGGAGTCTGCGTCACGGCCGCATTCTTCGCGTTCGTTGCGATGACCGATCCGATCGATGTGCGCTGGAGCGCCAACCGCGCCGCAATTGTGACCGCGCTTTTCTACGCCGTCGCAATTCCTCTGATGCTCCGCACGCCGATCGATGGCGATGAGCCGTACTACCTGCTCGAGACGGAATCGCTCGTCCGCGATCACGATCTCGATCTCTCGAATCAATATCGCGATCTCGCTCACTCCGCGACAGGCCGCACGGATCTTGCGCCGGAGCTCGGCGATCCGGTCGGCAAACACGGCGAGCAGTACTCGCGGCACGAGCCGTTCCTCGCGCTGCTGATGATTCCCGGCTATCTCATCGGAAAACTCGCCGGAGCGATCGCAACGATCGCGCTCTTCGGCGCGCTGCTCGCGCGATCGACAGTCCGCCTGTTCGAAGACGAGGGAATCGACGAGAACACTACGCGCGGGATGTTCCCGTTCATCATGTTCGGCCCGCCGATCGTTTTCTACGCCGCGCGCATCTGGCCCGAGGTGCCGGCGGCGTTCTGCTTCGTGGAGGCGGTGCGAGGTGTGCGGCAGCGAAAATTGGGACGATGGATCCCGGCGCTCCTCGGCCTGGTGCTGCTCAAATTGCGATTCGTGCTGGTCGCGATCGTGTTGCTGCTGCGCGCGTTTCGAAAGAAGTGGCACGCAGCGGTAGCGGGGCTCATCGCAATTCCGATTGTGGTCGTCGCATTCACCGGCAGCGTGCATCGATGGAACGAGCTGATTCCTGGCTCGCCGGCCGCAATGCTGCGCGGCCTTTTCGGTTTGCTTCTCGATGGCGCGGCGGGAATTCTCTTTCAGGCGCCGATTTACGTGTTAGGCGTGATCGCGATCGCCCGCTGGCGCACGATGCCGGCGGCGTTCCGTTTGGGCATCGCCTCGGCCACGCTCTATCTCATCTATCTGGTTCCGCGATCCGAATGGCATGGCGGATGGTCACCGCCGCTGCGCTACATCGTCTTCCTGATGCCTTTCCTCGCCCTCGGCGCCGCGTCGCTGTGGCAGCGCATCGCGGCCGGCCCGATCGTTGCCGCGGCCGCGTGGACAATCGCACTCGTCGCGCACGGCATGGCATATCCGTGGCGGCTGTTTCACATTCAGAATGGAGAGAACGTCGTCGGCGAAACGCTGTCGACGATCTGGTACAGCGATTTCTCGCGACTGTTTCCGAGTTTCATCCGAATGAACTTCGCGGCGATCGTCGCGTCGGTCATCGTCGTGATTCTGATCGCGATTCCGTGGTGGCGCGTCCGGTGGATGTGGATCGCTCCGGCCGTGGTGGCAGTCGCGTTCGTTGCCGGCCGCCGTCCCGGAAATCGAATTGAATTCGAAGACGCGCATGTCATCCATCGCGGAGGCGAGTTGTATCCGACCGAATTTCAGGTGCAACGCTTCGCGTACCGAGGGGGGTGGGTCGTCAGGCAGGGCGATTCGCTCAGTTTTCTGGCGCGCGAAGGTGCGTCAAAGCTGCAGTATTCGGCTCCGGCGGATTCCATCATTCAGATCGGACGCGATGCGTACGTTCTGCCCGCGACCAAAGGCTACGGCGAGGTTCGAGTCACGCTGCCGCACAGCGGCCGGATCGAGTTGCATTGTCTCGGCGGAACGGTGAACCTCGATCGCATGGATCATGAGTGACGTCGATGTCATCGTGCTCGACGCGACCGGCGGCGGAGAGATGCTTGCCGAGTGCCTCCGGTCAATCGTTGGCGCGCGCGAGATCGTGATTTTCGACAACGGATCGCGCTCTCCGATTCGCATCGAAGGCGCGCGCGTGATTCGCAGTGAGACGAACATCGGATTCGCGGCCGGCGTCAACGCCGCGTTTCGAGAGACGCGCGCACCGTACGTCGCGCTCATCAACAATGATGTCGTCCTGGATCGCGACTGGATCGAAGTAACGAAGCGCGCACTCGATTCGGATGCGAAGATGGCGGCAGTGCAGACGATCATCCGCCGCGATGCAAAGACAATCGACGGCGCCGGCATCGACATCAGCGACGGGACTCTCCGGCAGATCGGACGCGGTCTTCCGATCGGCAGTGTGTTGTCACCGGCGTGGGGTGTCTCGGCGACGGCCACGCTCTATCGGCGCTCCGCGCTTGGCGATCGCGTTTTCGATCCGAGGTTTTTCGCGTACTACGAAGATGTGGAGCTGTGTGCGCGCCTGCATGAAGGAGGATGGCGCACCAACGTTCTGCCGATCGATAAAGCTACGCATCGCGGATCGGCTTCCGCCCCTCTCCTCGGCAGCACTGCCAGGAAATTGCGAACGCGCAACCGATACTTCGTCGCGCGCATGCACCCGGGCATCGGCCGCATCTCCACGCTCATGGCCGAAGATCTCAAATTGATGTTGAAGGGTAGATCGAGTCTGCGCGGTGTCATCGAGGGCCTGTGTTCTCGGTTGTGATCGCGACGCCGGACGTCGTCGGCGAGCGGATGGCCGGCCCCGGGATCCGCGCGTTTCATTTTGCGGAGGAGCTCGGAAAACATTTTCCGACGACGCTGATGGCGCAGGGGTCGTGGTCGCGGGAGAAGATGCGCGAGGCATCCGTTCTCATCGGACAACCGGCGCGGGGATTTCATCGGATGCGGCGTGATCAGCGGATCATCTACGACCTCTTCGATCCGATCCTTCTGGAACTGGCCCAGATGTATGGCCGAAAACCGTCACTGCGACAGCGACTGCATTACGTCGCCGAGCAGCTCCGATTGCAGCACGCGATGGCACAAGGAGACCTCTTCATCGTGGCGACGCCCAATCAGCGCGAGTTGTATGCGGGAAAACAGATGATTGAGGTTCCGTTTGGAACGGAAGAAGACGCCGGCAGGATTGCCGGCGCCACACCTGAAAACCTCATCATCTGGGGTGGGGGGACCTGGGAGTGGCTCGACCCGCGCACGGCGGTCGATGCAATCGTGCGCGTCAACCGCGAAGGCGTTTCCTGTCGCATGCTTTTTCTGGGACGGTCGCGCCCGAATCGCGCGCTTGCCGATCGCCGGCGCGAAAGCCGTTTCGATGAGCTGATCGCTGCCGGTTATCCGTATGTCACTGCAAACGCGGAGTGGGTCCCGTATCGCGACCGATTCTCGTGGCTGCGCCGCAGCAAAGTGGCTATGATGCTGCACCGCCCGACGGCAGAGGCTCGTTATTCGATCAGGACACGTCTGTTCGACGCCATCGGCGCAGCGGTTCCGGTCATCGCGACGGAGGAAGGGTTTGCGGCTGAGCTGGTTGCGAGGGAGGGATTGGGTATCGTCGTGCCGCCGGGAGACGTCGCGGCGGTCGCGGATGCGATCCGCAGACTGCTCACGGACGACGCTTTGCATGCCACCTGCGTATCAAACCTCGAACGCATCCGTCCGCGGTTTGCGTGGCCGGTGGTCACCCGTCCTCTGGTTGAGGCTGTGAGTCGATGGCAATCGTAGAAATCAGTCCGGAGCGCATCGCGACGTTTGCGGTTTCCGAACCGGAGCTGTCGATTCTGATCGTGACGTGGAACAGCCAGCGCTGGATCGAGCGATGCCTGCGATCGATTCCCGCCGCGTGCGCCGGCCTGCCGTACGAGATCGTGGTCTACGACAACTCGTCGCACGATCGCACGCTGCAACTGCTCGACGGCGACGTCCGCCTCATCGCATCGCAGCGCAATGACGGATTCGCCGGCGCCATCAACCGCGCGCTCGGCACCGCCCGCGGGCCGCTCGTACTTCTGTTGAATCCCGATTGCGAGCTCGGTCCGCGGTCGCTCACTTTGCTCATCGAGTTTCTGCGCGCACATCCTGAAGTCGCCGCCGCCGCACCGCTCCTTGAAGATGAGGCGGGCGAATCGCAGCGCGAGTTTCAAATCCGGCGCTTTCCGACGCTCATGACGTTCATCGTCGATGTGCTCGCGATCGACAAGGTGTGGCCGTCGAATCCAGTGACCACTGCTTATCGTTGCCGCGATCTCGATCTCACCCAGCCGCGACGTGTCGATCAGCCGGCAGCCGCTGCTCTGGTGATTCGCCGCGAGGTCTTCGACGAAGTCGGACCGTTCGACGAACAATTCTCGCCGGCATGGTTCGAGGACGTTGACTACTGCAAGCGGCTCTGGCGGGCCGGAAAAGAAGTCTGGGTCGTGCCGCCGGCGCAGGCGCGGCATTTCGGCGGAGCGAGCCTGGAGCACGTTCCGTTCGCGCAATTCGTCGATGTCTGGTACGGCAACATGTGGCGCTACGCGAAGAAGTGGTTCACGCCGGTGCAGGCGGAGGCGCTGCGATGGTTCATCATGCTCGGCATGATCCTCCGCGTACCCGCCGCACTCCTCGGCATCGCGCATCGTGAGGTCGGGCGCGTCGGCGCATTTGCGGCGTACATGGGTGTGTTGAAGAGAGCGTTCGAGCGATGGGACGACGCGTCACCGTCGTCCTGATCACCTGGAACAGCGCTCCTTATCTGCGACGCTGCCTCGAGGGAATCGCGCAGCAGACGCATCCCGACGTCGAGTTGATCCACGTCGACAACGCGTCCGCCGATCGCTCGGCGGCCCGCGTCATGGAGGCCTTTCCGCGATGCAAGCAGATCGTCAACAATGAGAATCGCGGATTCGCCGCGGCCGCGAACCAGGCCATTCGCATCGCGAGCGGCGATTACGTCGCGCTGTGCAATCCCGACGCGTTTCTGACTCCGGAGTATCTCGCGCGGATCGTCGAGGCGTTCGAGCAGGCTGACGAAAACGTAGGCGCCGCAACGGGGAAACTGTTCCGTGCCAGCGGCTACGAAATCCGGGCAACCGACGAAATCGATTCGCTCGGAATTCGCATGACGCGCAGCGGCCGCCATTTCGATATCACTGATTCAACCGACAACGCGGTTTTCGGCGTCTCCGGCGCAGCCGCGGTCTACCGCAAATCGTTTATAATTGATATCACTATTAATAATGAATATTTTGACGAGGACTTTTTCGCGTATCGCGAGGACGCCGATGTGGCGTGGCGCGGGCGCCTTTTCGGATGGCGCGCCATGCTCGTGCCGGAGGCGATCGCGTATCACGTGCGCAGCGTGACGCCCGAGCGCCGCCGCTCGCTGTCGCCCGAGATCAACATGCACTCGGTGAAAAACCGATTTCTCCTGCGGCTGAAAAACGAGGGCGCGTATCTCGCGCTTCGCAACGCGCCATTCGAGCTCGCGCGCGATCTCGTGGTCATCGGTGCGGCCTTGACGATCGAGCGCACTTCGCTTCCCGCACTCGGATGGCTGTGGCGCAATCGCCGGCGAATCCTCGAGAAACGCCGCGAGATTCAGAAGCGGCGCCGCGTCTCCGATCGCCAGCTCGCGGAGTGGTTTCGTTGAAGATCGGAATTCTCGGCACTCGCGGTGTCCCACCGCGATACGGAGGATTCGAGACATTCGTAGCGGAGCTCGGAACGCGCCTCATCGCGCGCGGACATCGCGTGTCCGTGTACTGCCGGACAAATCACGAGAAGAGTTGGAACCGCGTCGAGCGCATCGTGCTGCCTGCGATTCGGCACAAGTATCTCGAAACCGTCAGCCACGCATTGCTGTCGGCCTTCGACGCATTGCGCCGCGACTTCGACGTCGTCCTCGTCTGCAATGCCGCCAATGCCTTCGTCCTGCCGCTGCTGCGCGCGGGCAGGATTCCGGTCGCGATCAATGTCGACGGTATCGAGCGCCGCCGCCGCAAGTGGAATCTGTTCGGCCGCATGGTCTACAACGCCGGCGAATCGCTTTCCGTGATTTTCGCGGATCGCATCATCGCGGATGCGCAGGTCATCGCCGATTACTACCGCGATCACTACAGCGCGGAAACGATCGTGATCCCATATGGCTCAGATTTCCCCGATGAGCCGGACACGAACATTCTGCGGGACTTGGGACTCGGGACTCGGGACTATGTTCTGTACGTCAGCCGCTTCGAGCCCGAGAACAATCCGCTCGAGGTCGTCGAGGCCTACGAGAAGATCGATGCTGTCCCTCCGCTGGTCATGGTCGGCGAAGGGTTGTACGCGAAGGGCCTGGTCGGCGATCTGCGAAAGCATGCGAGCGACCGCGTCCGTTTTCCGGGGGCCATTTACGGAGCCGACTACCGGACGCTACAGCGCAACGCGCTCCTCTACATTCAGGCGACCGAGGTGGGGGGGACGCATCCGGCGATGATCGAGGCCATGGCGTCCGGCGGCGCTGTCCTCGCGCACGACACTCCCGAGAACCGGGAAGTCGGCGGCGATGCCGTACGTTACTTCGAGCTCCGTCCTGTCCAAAATCTTTCAGAAATGCTTCGCGAAAGCCTCGGCCGGACGGCCGAATTGGAGAATCTGCGGACCCGCGCGAGGGATCGGGCTCGCAGCCGATATCGATGGGACGCCATCACGACCGCGTACGAGAATCTGTTTGCCGAGCTCGCCCATTAGACGCTCCGCAAAGGACTTCCGTATATCGAAAGGCAGCGTTTTGAAGTACATTCGACTCGAAAGATCTAATGCTTAAGCAGAAGTGGCGGCTGATCGCAAGGGTCGTCTACCTGGTCGACCTCGGTCTGACCTCGGTAGCCTTCTTTGCCGCTTTTTTCATTCGCGATCTGCTCCTGCCGGTCTTCGCGCCCCACCGTTTTCCAACGGGTCTCTTCCCGCTCCAGGACTACCTCAAGATCTATCCGGTGGTGCTGATCATCTGGTCGGTGCTGCTGTTCAGTTATCACAGCTATCACAGCCACCGCACGATCACTCTGCAACGCGAGGTCCTGACGGTTTTTCGCGTCGTCACGGTCGGCAATGTCCTCCTCGCGACGCTGGCCTATTTGCTGCCGCTCCGCCAGCTTTCGCGCGCGTGGTTCATTCTGTTTGCGGTTCTCTCGGCGCTCTTTCTCGTCCTCGAGAAGATTGCGCTGCGCGTCATGGCGCGTTACGTCCGCGCCAAGGGACTCAACTACCGAACAGTGTTGATTGTGGGCACCGGACGTCGCGCGATCGAGGTCGCCCGCCTCGTCGAAGACCACAAATACTGGGGCTACAAGATCCTCGGATTCGTCTCTGACGGACACCGCCTGCCGAACGGCTGGGCGCGATTTCGCGTCTACGGAACGGTTCCCGAGATCCGCACGCTGCTCGAGAAAGGCGAGTTTCCGGAGATCGTCGACGAGATCGTGTTCGCAGTAACTCGCAAGAAGCTCGACGAGATGAAGCAGATTTTCCTGCTGTGCGAGGAGCTCGGCATTCGCGCGCGCGTCGCGATGAACTTCTTCGAGAACCGGCTCGCACGCATCGAGGTCGAAGAGTTGGAAGGCATCCCGTTCCTGACGTTCACGACCACGCCGTCGAACGAGACGCAGCTCGCCGCGAAGCGCATGCTCGACGTCTGCATCTCGCTCGTGATCCTCGCGCTGTCGGCGCCGGTGATCGTTCTGGCGGCGCTCGCGATCAAGATGACATCGCCCGGCTCGGTGCTGTTCAAACAGCAGCGCATCGGGCTCAATGGCCGCATTTTCACGTTATATAAATTCCGCACGATGATCGCCGACGCGCACGAACGTCTCGGCGAGGTGAGCCACTTGAACGAGATGAGCGGGCCGGTGTTCAAGGTGAAAGCGGATCCGCGCGTCACGTGGGTTGGACGGATCCTGCGGCGCTTCTCGCTCGACGAGCTGCCGCAGCTCTGGAACGTGCTGAAGGGCGACATGAGCCTCGTCGGACCGCGCCCGCCGATTCCTGAGGAAGTGCGCTCCTATCACCGGTGGCAGCGCCGGCGTCTGTCGATGAAGCCCGGCCTCACGTGCCTGTGGCAGGTGAACGGACGCAACAACATCGACTTCGATCGATGGATGCGCATGGATCTGCAGTACATCGACGAGTGGTCGCCATCGCTCGATCTGAAGATTCTTCTGCGCACCATACCGGCAGTGCTGCTGGGCCGCGGCGCGTCGTAGCCGTTACACTGATCGCAGCTTGCAACGACGCATCCTTGCGTTAGTCGCCCTCCTCGCGATCGTCGCCCTTCGGATCGAGCCGCAATTGCTGCAGATGCCGTTCGTCAACCATCGCGTCCTGAGCATCATCCTCACTCGCTGGCCGGAGACGCAGATGCCCGGCGACTGGCTGCGATTTCCGCGTTTCCTGCAGCAAGTTCGCGCGCGCACTAAGGAAGGCGACAAGATCACCGTCATCATCCCGTCGATGAAATGGGATGAGGGCTACTCGTACGCGTTCTACCGCTCGAGTTACTTTCTCACCGGCCGCCAGGTTCTTCCGCTGGTCGATGCCGAAGACCACTCGCACATGGAGAACTTCTATGGCTCGCAATACGTGATGGTGTGGCACCGCCCGGTGCATCCGAGGATGGGGAAGGTTGTGTGGGAGGGGGAGGGAGGGGCGCTGCTCGAGCGCTGACATGACGGCCACCATCGTCGCGATGCTCTCGATGACTGTCGTGGGACTCTGCGTCGCGCTCGCGATCGACCGCTCGCTGCGCGGCCCGATGCTCCTCGGCCTCGCGTATCTCTACGGCAGCGGCGCAATTTTCATCGTGATGTTCGTGATGACGATTCTGCACATCCGATGGAACCTGTTGACGGTGAGCGTGCCGCTGATCGCGGTCGCCGCGCTCGCGCTGATTCGCCGGCAACCGGCAACCGTAAACCGGCCACCGGTCAAGCCGCATTGGCTCGACATCCCGACGGCGATCTCGATCATCGGCTTCGGTCTCTTCGCGACGGCGGCGCCGCTGTGGGAATGGGATTTCTGGGCGATCTGGGGATTGAAGGCCCGTCTTTTTCTCGACCACGGCGGAATCGACTGGCGTTTTCTCGAGAGTCCGTGGAATGCGTTTGTCCATCCCGACTATCCGCTGCTCGTTCCATTCAACTTTGATTTTGTCGCGCTTCTCAACGGCGGATGGAGCGATCGTTGGCTCGGCCTACTCTCGGTCGGTTGGGCTGCGGCGGTGCTGTTGATCATCCGCGGCCTCGCGTCGGACGAATCGTCGGTTGTCCCCGCGGCGCTCGTGACGCTGGTGGTCACGGACCTCGCCGCGAGCCGCTATCCCGGATTGGCGGAGGGGCCGCTGATTGCGTTTGGCGTTGGAGGATTGCTCTTCATTCGGCGCGCGCTGCACAACAATGATTCAGCGGCGTGGCGCCACGGCCCGATTCTTCTCGGCCTGGCGGCGAGCACGAAGAACGAAGGTCTGGCGCTTCTGGTTTCGGCCACGATCGCGCTCCTGATCATCCGCCGCCGCGACGTGTGGCGTCTCTGGCCATCGGTCGCGATCGCTGCGCCGTGGCTCATCCTCAGAGCGACGCACTACCTTCCGACGGACATCGCCAGCGGCTCGGCGTTGAGTCGGGTGCTGTACCGATCGCGTTTTACGGGCGACATTCTCAGCTACCTCGCCGCCCATCTTTACGAGCCGTGGTTCTGGGGCAGCATCCTCCTCGGATTGCTCATTGCGCCATCGGTGATGCGCCGGCGCGAGGGATTTGTACTCATCGCGACGGTCATTCAGATCGGCTTCTACATCGGCTCCTACTTTGCGACGCCGCACGACGCGCGATGGCATGTCGTGACGTCGTGGCCGCGGCTGACGGATCAGATGGCGATTCCGATTACGTACGTCGTCTTCCTGGCTCTTGCGAAGTACGTCGCGGCAATGAAAGACTCGCCGGATGTCGAAGCTCGACCCGTCGAGTCGTGAATTTCGCGAGGCCGGCCACAAGCTGATCGATCGGGTTGCCGATTACCTCGACGACGTCGATCGCTATCGCGTCCTGTCCAACGTCAAGCCGGGCGAGATCGCGTCGAAATTTCCGCCGCTTCCGAACAACGAAGGACGGCCGTACGACGCGCTGATGGCCGATTTCGAATCGAAGATCGTTCCCGGAGTCACACACTGGAATCACCCTGCGTTCTTCGCGTACTTCTCGATCACCGGCTCGCAGGCGGGAATCCTCGCGGAGCTGCTGATGGCGGCGCTCAATCTCAACGGCATGCTGTGGAAGACATCGCCGGCGCACACGGAGCTCGAGACTGTGACGCTCGAATGGCTGCGCAAGTCGCTCGGTCTTCCCGACGGACTGTTCGGCATCATCAACGACACCGCATCGATCAATTCGTTTCTCGCGCTGGCCGCCGCGCGCGAGGCGCTCGGATTCGACATCCGCGGAAAAGGGATGACGGGACGGAATCTGCCGCCGCTCAAGGTGTACTGCTCGGAGCACGCGCATTCGTCGATCGAGAAAGGCGCGCTGGCGCTCGGCTTCGGAGCGAGCGGAGTGGAGTTGATCGAAAGCGATGACAAGTTCCGCATGCGCCCCGATGCGCTCGATGCGGCCATCGAACGCGATCGCGCTGCCGGCGCATTGCCATGCGCGGTGACCGCGACGCTCGGCACGACGTCGACCGCCTCAGTCGATCCGCTTCCGGAAATCGCCGACATCGCGAAGCGCGAGAAGATGTGGCTACATGTCGATGCGGCCTATGCCGGCTCGGCGACCGTCGAGCCATCGCTGCGCTGGCTGTGGAAAGGAATCGAGTCCGCCGATTCGATCGTCGTCAATCCGCACAAGTGGTTTTTCACGCCGATTGATTGCAGCGTTCTCTACACACGCAAACCCGACATGCTTCGGCAAACGTTTTCGCTCGTTCCGGAATACCTGAAGACGACCGATTCCGCCGAGGTGAATTACATGGATTACGGCATTCAGCTCGGGCGGCGCTTCCGCGCGCTGAAACTCTGGATGGTGATGGAGCACTACGGCATCGATAAGATCCGCTCGGTGATTCGCGATCACGTGAGTTACGCGGAGCGACTTGCGTCGGAGCTGACGAAGCGCAAAGACATCGAGCTACTCGCGCCGCAATCATTCAGCGTCGTCGTATTTCGAAAAAAGGGAATCGATGAGGCCGCGTCGGAGAAGATCACCGCTGAACTCCTCGAACGGATGAACGCTTCGGGACGCCTCTTCGTCTCGCATACGAAGCTGAAAAACAAATACGGCATCCGAGTTGCGATCGGAAATGGCGCGACCGAATGGGAGCACGTCGCGCGTATTCTGGAATTCGTGTGATGGACATCAATCCGCGCTATGCCCGCGCAATGGAGGCCGTCGGCGACCTTCTCACACGGCTTCGCATCGAATGGATTTTCGTCGGCGGCGTTGCGCGTGCGGCCTGGCTCGGCGGCGCGATCGACGGCGGGTCGATCGACGTAGTGGCGCTGATGCAGCCGCAGCAGAAGAATCAGGTCGCGATGATGGCGTCCAATCGCGGATTCGTCGTCGATCGCGACGAGGTCGATCGGAGCGAAGAGCTCGATCTCATTCCTCTGCACTTCGCGGATGTTCGGATCCACGTCCTCGTGGCCAGCAACGCGCTGTACTCGAAGATGATCGGCGCAGGGAAGATCGTCAAGGACCTGCGCGTCGCGTCACGCGAGGACCTCGCGCTGCTCCTTACGCTCGGCGAAGACGCCGCCGGTGCGCGGCAGCTCATGTCGGCGCCTGATTTCGATCGCGAGCGTTACAACGAGACATTGCTGGCCATCGGCCTCAGGGAGCTCGTGCAGTGATCTGGATCGACAAGCAGCCTGACTTCGA
>DATBSF010000431.1:0-9025 GCA_036559905.1 Thermoanaerobaculia bacterium
ACGCGGCCGCGACATCACGGCTCAAACGAAATCCCGGACGCCGATACGGCACGGTCACCAGCGAGTCGCCGAAGCAATCGCGAATTGTTTTCTCGCGCCTTCTTGTATTTGTCAGCGCGAGAATCGCATCGGCGTGCGTATGCAGCACCGCGTTAACCGGCAGAAATGCATGCAGCAGCGTCTCGATCGACGGACGCGCTCCGCCGGGATCGACAAGGCATCGCGCGAGGTAGTCGACCATCTCTTCATCGGTCATATCGCCCGCGCGCGTAGCCAGCGGCGCGATGTAATCGAGGCGAACCGCGGGGAACTGTTTCGGCGCGATCGTCTTCATGTCGCTGCCGCTGCTCTTGATGAGCATCACGTCGATGGGGTGACCGAGGAGGTCGGTGGCGCTGGTCTTGACGCTGTTGTTGCCGCCGCCCCACAGCACCAGCGATTCTTCGGCGCCGACGAGCCGCGATTGATAGACGAGCTGCTCGATCGGCGAGGCCGGTTTTTCAGACCAGCGGTTTTTCATTTTTTCCTTCGCCTCGCACGATAACATTGTGCGCGATTTGATTCTCGTGACCGGCGCTGCCGGCTTCATCGGATTCCACGTCTCGAAGCGTCTGCTCGATCGGGGCGAGAGCGTCGTCGGCGTCGACAACCTCAATCCGTACTACGACCCGAAGCTGAAGGAAGCGCGCCTCGTGCAATTGCAGAAATCGCGCGCTTTCACGTTCATCCACGGCGACATCTCCGACACCGATTCGGTGCAGGACGTCTTCAGCGAGCACGCAATCAAACGCGTGGTGCATCTCGCAGCGCAGGCCGGCGTGCGCTACTCGGTCGAAAACCCCTACGCCTACATCGAGTCCAACGTCCTCGGCTTCCAAAATATCCTGGAGGGCTGCCGCCACAATCACATCGAGCACCTCGTCTACGCATCGACCAGCTCGATCTACGGATCGAATACCAAGCAGCCGTTTTCAGAACACGATTCGACCGAACATCAAGTCTCGCTCTACGCCGCGACGAAAAAGGCGAACGAGGCGATGGCGCATTCGTACGCGCATCTCTATCGCCTGCCGGTCACCGGTCTGCGCTTCTTCACGGTGTACGGTCCGTGGGGACGCCCCGACATGGCGCTCTTCAAATTCACGCGCGGCATTCTCGCGGACGAGCCGATTCCCGTTTACAACAATGGAAAGATGATCCGCGACTTCACGTACGTCGATGACGTCGCGGAAGGTATCGTGCGGATTCTCAATGTGATTCCGAAGCCGAATCCCGATTGGGACGGCGACGCTCCCGATCCCGCGACCAGCAACGCGCCGTATCGCATCTACAACATCGGGAACAATCAGCCGGTCGAGCTGCTCACTTACATCGCCGTGCTCGAGAAAGCGCTCGGCAAAAAAGCGCAGCTCGAAATGCTGCCGATGCAGCCTGGCGATGTGCCGTCGACGATGGCCGACGTGAGCGATCTGGAAAAGGCGACCGGCTTTCGCCCGCAGACGAGCGTCGAAACCGGCATCGCGAACTTCGTCAAGTGGTATCGGGAGTACTACCGGATTTAGCTTCGGATCTGAAAATCCGCACGCCGACGCCGACCATCGCGCCAAAAATAAATCCGCCGATGTGCGCCCACCACGCGACGCCGACCACCTGCTCCGTTCGCGCCGCGGCGGCCAGCGAAAGAAATCCGTTGAAGAATTGCATCGCGAACCAGATCGGCAAGAACACCAGCGCGCGCACCTCAGCCATCGCCCAGTAAACGACGAGCGGGAACAGCGTGACGATGCGGGCGCGCGGGCGCAGGACCAGGAAGGCGCCGAGGATGCCGGCGATGCTGCCGGAGGCACCGATGGACGGAATCGGCGAGCGCGGAAAAATCATCGTATGCACGATGCTCCCGACAATTCCGCACACGATGAAGAAAATCAGATAGCGCACGTGCCCGAGCGCGTCTTCGACCGGCCCGCCGAAGACCCACAGATAAACCAGGTTGCCGAAAAGATGGACGACGCCTCCGTGCAGAAACAGCGACGTGATCAACGTGATCGCGACCTGCACGCGATTGAATCCGTACGCCTCCGGATTGAAGAGGCGCGCGGGGACATATCCGAAGTTGTTGATCAGGAATTCCGAGCGCTGACCGAGAAAGAGCATCGCCACGAAGATCACGACGTTGGCCGCCACCAGCGCGCGATTGACGATCGGCGCGCCGCGCTGCGGGAGGGTGTGGCGGATGGGGATCATCGCAGTGCGGCGCGGATCTCGCGAACAACTTCTTCCATCTGCTCGCGCGTCAGCTCCGGATAGATCGGAATCGCAAGCGTCTGCTCGGCCGCCGTTTCGGAATTCGGAAAACTCCCCTGTTTCAAATACGCGAAGCACTCCTGCTGCGGAAGCGTCAGCGGGTAATAGACCTCGCATCCGATGCCCGCTTTTTTCAGATGCTCCATCACGCGATCGCGATCCTTCTTGAATCGAATGACGTACTGATTGAACACATGCCTTCGTCGCGGCAGCTCCTTCGGCAGGATGACGCGATCGTCGCCGGCGAAGAGCTCTTCATAAATCTTTGCATTGCGGCGCCGCCCTTCGCTCCATCGATCGAGGTACGGCAGCTTCACGTGGAGGATCGCGGCCTGCAGCGCGTCGATCCGAAAGTTTCCGCCGACATAGCGATGAAAGTATTTCGGACGCATTCCGTGCACGCGATAGTCGATCAGCTTCTCGGCGAGCGCGTCGTCGTTCGTCGTCACCGCTCCCGCATCGCCGAATGCTCCGAGGTTCTTCGAGGGGAAAAAAGAGAAGCATCCGACCGTGCTAAACGATCCCGCGCGCCGGCTGTCGAATTCCGCGCCGACCGCCTGCGCCGCGTCCTCGACGATCGGGATGCCGAAGTCCATCCGGTCCATCGCCGCCATCTGACCGTACAGGTGCACGGGCATGATCGCTTTCGTCTTCTTAGTGATCCTGATCTGTGCAGGATCGATGTTGTAGTCGGCAAGATCGATGTCGACGAACACCGGAGTTGCGCCGAGCCGCGCGACGACGCCGGCGGTGGCGAAGAATGAATACGCCGGCACGATCACTTCGTCGCCATGGCCGACACCGAGAACCATGAGGGCTTCGAGGAGTGCATCCGTTCCCGACGAAACGCCGATCGCGTGCTTCGACTGACAGTAGGCGGCGAAATCGCGCTCGAAGGCATCGACTTTCTTGCCAAGGATGAAGTGCTGCGACGCGTAGACCTCCTCGGTCACGCGCATGATTTCATCGCGGATCGCGGCGTATTGCAGTTTGAGATCGAGAAGAGGAACGGCCATCGGCCGCGTAGTTTACTGGAGGACGTTACTTTGCCTTCCGGCGATAGGCCGCTGACCGCTGTGACAGCGATTGGTGAGGCCGCACGTCGCGCAGACGTTTTCCCAATCGCCTCCTTTGCATATCGAGGTCGTAGCGCGCTTGAAGATTGAGCCAGAAAATTTCGGACGTTCCAAAAAACTTTGAAAGGCGAAGCGCCGTGTCAGCAGTCAATGATCGCTTTCCGTGAACGATCTCGTTGATGCGGCGCGGTGGTACGAGAATGTCTTTCGCGAGCCGATACTGACTGATTCCCATCGGCCGAAGGAATTCCTCCGCGAGGATCTCGCCAGGGTGAAGGGGCGCAAGTCTCGATTCCATTTGACTCTCCTCAGTGGTAATCGGTGATTTCGACGTCATGCGCATTGCCGCCCGCCCAGCGGAAGCACACGCGCCATTGATCGTTGATTCGAACGCTCCATTGGCCCTCCCGGTCTCCGCGGAGTTTCTCGAGCCGATTGGACGGTGGAATCTTCAAATCCTCGAGACTGGCAGCCGCGTCCAGCATTCTCAATTTCCTCAAGGCAACACGTTGGATGTCGGGAGGCAACTTCCGGGACCGCAGAAGGTTGAAAATCCTCTCGGCTTCACGATCGCTCCAACTCTGGATCAAACGACCACATGATAACGCCGTACGTTAATAACAGCCAGCGTTGCTGCCAGATTTCCGCTTCTGGGAGCCGAACAACGGTTACGCCGGCCTAGACGCCGCACTGCACAACTTCGTATTCAATGTGACACGCGAACCGCGGACCGCGAAACTTAATCAGGAGAATTTAATGCGATTCAAAAACGTCATGAGTTTCATGGCGGCAGCCCTTCTGCCGCTCGCAGCAAGCGCAGCAACCTTCATCGTTCCGGCGGCCGGCACCGGCCCCGGCGCAAACGACAGCCACTGGCAGAGCGAGCTCACGCTGCACAACACCAGCGCATCGGCGGTCACCGCCAGACTTCGATTCCATGATGCAGCCGGTGCGCAGCAGTCGACGGACGTCACGATCAACGCCCGCAGCACCGTCACGATCGCCGACGTCGTCAACACGCGATTCGGCCGCGAGAGCGCGACCGGCGCGATCGAGATCACCGTTCCCGATGCGTCGGCCAATCGGATGGCGATCACGTCGCGCACGTTCAACTCTTCAGCGAGCGGTCAGTTCGGCCAGGACATTCCGGCCGTCAACGCGAATGATGCCGCCGGCGCAGGCGATGTCGTCGTCCTGCAGGCTCCGTCATCCGCGAACGACGCGCGATTCAACTTCGGGCTCTACGCTGTGACCGCCGCGAAGGTCCGATGGGATCTCGTCCGCGCCGATGGAACAACCGTTTCGCCAATCGCCGAGCAGTCGTATGCCGCCGGCACGCAAATACAGTTCAACCAGGGCATCACGAATCTTCTCGGTCAGACCGAGCAGGACAACGACGCGGTGCACGCCGTGATCACCAGCGGCAAAGTCATCGCGTACGGAAGCGCGGTGCAGAACACGAGCGGCGATCCGTCGTTCGTGCCCGGCATCCGCGTCCGCTCCGACATCAAGATCAACTTCCTCGGCGTGGACGTCGATGAGAACGGATCGATCGACATCGTCGATGCCGACCACGACGGCGTGCTCGATCAGCCGATCGAGATCTTCACGCTCGGCTTCCCGAATTTCTTCCGCGTGATCGTCGACGGTCCCGCGACGCTCGAGATCGTCGAGGCGCCGAGTGACGCGACGGTTGTCGACGCACAGACGATCGAGTGGTCCGCGCCAGGAACCATGCGGGGAACGACCGGCGTGCTGAAGGTTCGGGCGACGGTCAACGGAGTGTCTGAGATCCTGACGATTCCGGCGATCTTCCGCTAGGCGAAAGTCACTCGGGCAAAACGTCGTTTGCCCACTTTCAACATATACGACTTACCCGCGCGAGAGTCGATGGTCTGTTTCGGATCATCGACTCTCGCCTCGTCGACCAGCACTCCACCTTGCGCGACGAGACGCTGCGCTTCCTTGTTCGTCGGCGCCAGTCCCGCGGCCACGATGATCTTCGTCAGGAACTGCGGCTCGCTCGACGCCGGCAGACTCTTCTCCTCGATGTCGGTCGGCGCCTGCCGCTCGCTGAACACGCGGCGAAATTCTTCATCCGCCTGCTGCGCCGCGGCCTCGCCATGAAAATCGCTGATGATCAGGCGCGCCAGATTGCGCTTCGCTTCCATCGGCTTATCTTTCAACTTCTCGATCTCGGCCGGCTGCAGATCGGTGCACAGCAGGTAGTACTTCCACATCAGATCGTCGGAGATCGACATGATCTTTCCGAAGATCGATTGCGGTTCTTCGGTGATGCCGATGTAGTTGCCGAGCGACTTCGACATCTTCTCGACGCCATCGAGTCCTTCCAGCAGCGGCGTCGTGAGCACGATCTGCGGTTCGAGGCCGTACTCGCGCATCAGGTCGCGTCCGACAAGAAGATTGAAGAGCTGATCCGTTCCTCCTAACTCGGCATCCGCCTTGAGCGCGACCGAGTCGTATGCCTGCGCGAGCGGATAGAGCAGCTCGTGAATCGCGATCGGCTGATGCGCCTCGAAGCGCTTCTTGAAATCGTCGCGCTCGAGCATTCGCGCCAGCGTGTATTTCGCCGCCAGCTTGACCATGCCCGCCGATCCGAGCTGCCCAAGCCATTCGTTGTTGAATCGAATCTCGGTCTTCTTCGGGTCGAGGATCTTGAACACCTGGCGCTCGTACGTCTTCGCGTTCGCGAGGATTTCCTCATGTGTCAGCGGAGGGCGTGTGACTTTCTTGCCTGTGGGATCGCCGATCATGCCGGTGAAGTCGCCGATGACGAAGATGACGCGATGGCCGAGGTCCTGGAAGTGCTTCATTTTCCGGATGATCACGGTGTGCCCGAGGTGAAGGTCGGGGGCGGTGGGATCGAAGCCGACCTTGACGGTCAGCGGTTTGCCGCGCGCAAGCTTAGCGCGCAGGTCCTTGCGGTCGATCAGATCGACCGCTCCCTTGGCGAGGTATTCGAGCTGCTCGTCGGGTGTCATGGCCGCGCGCATTGTATGGAATTTGACAATCGCGCATCGCGTCTCTACACTCGCGAAACTTTTATGACATTCACGCTCGTTCACCACGCGCATCACCACCATCATCATTTGATGTAGGGGTGCACTGTGCGAGCGCCCCGCGTTGAGAAGGGGCGCCGACGAGCGAAACCATAAGCAACTCCACGCGACCTCTTCTCCATGCGGGGAAGGGGTTTTTTGCTTATGGCCAACAAATCGCGATATCCAACGGGAGTACGGCCGCTGCTGGTCGAGGAGACCGCACGCCGGCGGCGCGTCGAAGCGCGCCTGGTTCAGGTGTTGGAACGATCCGGCTTTGCCGAGATAGTTTTGCCGATCATAGACTATGCGGAGCTGTACGACTCGCGGAAGAGTTATCGGTTCATCGATCGCGAGGGCGAGCTGATCGCGATCCGATCGGACTTCACGCCCATGGTGGCGCGCACGCTCGCACCCACCCTCACTCCCTCCAATCTTCCGCTGCGCATCTTTTACCGCGGCGATGTCATCCGCTGTGACCCTGCCCGCCTCGGCACGAAAGACGAGATGTTTCAAATCGGCGCCGAGATCATCGGTGACGACTCCATCGGCGCCGATATCGAGATCCTGCGCCTGGCCACCGACTGCGTTCGTGAATTCAACGTCAGGCCGCTCGTCATCTACACACACGTGCTCGACTCTTCGACAGAGTTGATCGCGAAGCGAAGGACCGCCGGAGTCACGCTCGAGGACATCGAGCCGTTGGCGGCGTCAAGGCTCTCCGCGATCGCGAAGGAGCTGCCTGACTTTGCGCTGCATCTCGACGATTTCGACGAAGACGCCGGCTACTACACCGGGCTGCGTTTCCGCATCTACGACGCCGCGTCGCGAACGAAGCTGGCCGAGGGCGGGCGGTACGACAAGTTGTACGGGACGTTCGGCATGCCGGCCGCGGCGGTCGGTTTCACATTCACCATCGACGATCTGGACTGACATGAATCCACTGCGCATCGCACTTCCGAAAGGCCGTCTGCAGAACGAAGCATTGGCTGCGTTCGCGGCTGCCGGCTATGACGTCCCGACCGAGACAGATCTCGCCACGCGCAAGTTGGTCTTCATGCGCGGCGGCATCGAATGGATCTTCGTGAAAGACGCCGACGTGCCGGTGTACGTCGAGCATGACGCCGCCGATGTCGGCGTGGCGGGACTCGATCAGATTCTCGAGCACGAATGCAGCGCGTATCAGCCGGTCGAGTTTCCGTTCGGACGCTGTCGGATGATGTTGATCGCGCGGCCCGGCGCGTCGCTGACGAAGATCGCGACGAAGTATCCGCGCATCGCGCGGCAGTATCTCGAACAGCGGCAGCTTCGCGCGGAGATCGTCCCGCTCGCCGGATCGGTCGAGCTGGCGGCGGTGCTCAATCTCACTTCCCACGTGGTCGATCTCGTCGAGACCGGCGAGACAGTTCGGGTGCACAAGCTCGAAATGCAGGACCTGGTCGCCGAGATCGCGCCGCGGCTGATCGTCGGGCGACATGCGTACAGAACGGATGGAAAAAGGATTCGCGAGGTGATCGCGCGGATCGAGGAAACGTGCAATGCAAGTATTCAAAGCTGATTCTCCCGAAGCCGAGGCCGCCCTCCGCGCCATCGAAACCCAGCGAAACGCGAGCGAAGCGGAAGCGCTGCGCGTCGCGGATGACGCCATCGAGTGCGTGCGGGTGGGTGGGGATACGTTCGTGCGCCAGGATATTGCGCGTTTCGATGGCGTGACGATCCAGGACATTCTGATCGCGCCGCGCCCGGTCGACATCGAGCCGCAGATGGCCGAAGCGATCGACATGGCGATTGCGCGCGTCGACGCTTTTCATCGCCTGCAACTGCCGAATGGATACACGTGGAGCCACGACGGCACGGAGGTGCTGCATCGCGTGCGTCCGTTGCGGCGCGTCGGCGTGTACGTGCCGGGCGGGCGCGCGGTGTACCTCTCGACGTTGATCATGACCGCGGTGCCTGCGCGCATCGCCGGCGTACGCGAGATCGTGGCGATCACCACTCCCGCGGCTGCCGATCGCGACGAATTCCACTACGTCTGCAACCGCCTCGGCATCCGCGAGATCTATCGCTGCGGCGGGGCGGCGGGGGTGGCGGCGGCCGCGCTCGGAACGGCATCGCTTGCGCGCGTCGACAAGATCGTCGGCCCGGGAAATCAGTACGTCACGGCCGCGAAGGCGCGGCTGGTCGGCGCAGTCGGGATCGACATGACAGCCGGACCGACGGAGCTCGTCGTGATCGCGGACGAGACCGCGAATCCGGAGTTCGTGGCGGCCGATCTCGCGGCACAGGCGGAGCACGGGCCGGATTCGGCGGTGATCGTGATCTGGATTGGCCGGTTCACTCCAGTTGCTGCAACACTCAATCTCTCCGCAGAGAACATTGATGAAGCCATTGAGATCGCGAATCGGATTGCGCCGGAGCACGTCTCGATTCAGACGCGTGATGCACAAAGTGCTGCATCGCGCATCGAAAACTGCGGCGCGATCTTCTGCGGATCGTCTTCACCGGTCGCGGCCGGCGATTACATCGCAGGTCCGAATCACGTTCTCCCCACCGGCGGGAGCGCGCGATTTTTCTCGCCCCTCGGCG
>DATBSF010000432.1:0-10789 GCA_036559905.1 Thermoanaerobaculia bacterium
TCCAACATGCGCGCCGTGAACCTGGTTCGCATCATAGCGAACCGTCGTCGTCGCGCTCGAATGCGACGTGACCTGAAAGGCACGTTGGCGATTCAGCGACGGACTGTTCCCCGGCGCATCGTTGATAAAGCTGTTGTTCGCGATCGTGACATTGCTCGAATGCGCGGACCCGTTTTCCCAGATCCCGATGATCGATTCGGGATTCCCCGATTGCGCGTTGAGCACGTGGATCGTGTTGTTCGAGATATTCAGTCCGTCGTAGCCGGTTCCGCTGTTGGCATTCGACTGCATCGCGACGTCACTGGAAGTTGCCTCGCCGTTGCTCACACCGTCGCCGGAGATCTGAATGGTGTTTCCGCTGATGGTCTCGTTGGTGCCGATGCTGAAGTGAATGCCGACATTCTGGCTGACGTCCGCCGGCGCCACGCTGGAGTTGAGGTCGGTCGGAATGCGGATGAAGTTGTTCTGGATCGTCGTGTTGTTGAAAGGCCCGGGAAAGAAAAACCCGATGGACAGATCGAAGTCCAGGATCCGCAGATTTGAGATTGTCCAACCCGAGTTCGGACCGCCGTCGAAGATGAGAAACGCTTCGAGGTTGACGGACGCGAGATCGCCGGGGCCCTGGATCGTGGCGGCGCCGAGCGAGCTCGCGGTGAGTGTCACACTGTTGAGGCCCGCGGGAACGTAGATCGAGTAGTCATCGGCGGTGCCGGCGGTGTTGTCGTTCCCGAGGGCCCACGCGGCTGCAGCGAACGGTTGGGTGAAATCGAAAGTGCCGCTGAGGGTGATCGTGTCGCCGTTGACGGCCGCGTTGATCGCGTTCTGAATGCGGCGAAAGTCATTGTTGGCGGCATCGACATCGGGACCCGAGCTGACGGTGACCATCGCATTCGGCCTCACGCCGCGTCCGCTCGATTTTGCCGCCAGCGTCTGACGCGGAGCTGGTCCGCGGCGGACGACGACCTCGCGCCCGCGAACGTCGGTCAAACGGATTGTCGCCGACACGTTTTGCGCGCACAGAATGGTCAATACACAGCCAGCAACGAATGCGGCTCGGTGGCGCATGGGATTACCTCCGGAAAAAACTCGCGAACCCGCGCGCACGATAACCGGTTCCGCTCAACCGAGCAACGCTTTTACAGCTCCGGTGCCTCCCCGTGGATCATGTCCCAGACCTCGTGCAACTCGCCCGGAACCTTCCTGAGATGCTTCAACAGCTCGATGGCCTTGCGGATGACCTCGGTGTAATCGGTCCACTTCTCCATGTGGATGTAAACGAGTTTGATTTGTGTGGTCGCCGTGACGTGCAACAGGGTCTCACCCTGCACTGCGAGGTACTCGAGACGGCTGATCGACTGGTAGTTGACCCAGATCGCACGGAAAGTGACCGGCGCATTCTTGATTGCCTGCATCAGCTCAGCCTTGCCGTACAGCGGGCAGCGGGCTCTGCCTCTAGCGCCGCAACGCGAAACCGAGCAGGTTCGAAACGCGCGTGACCACATCGGCGAGAACGAATGGTTTATTGATGAAATCTCTGGCCCCCGCCTGCATGGCGCGAGTTTGCTGGCGTGGGTCGGCAGTCATGATCAGAACCGGCGCATCGCGACCCAGCGCTTCCATCACCTGAAATCCGCTCATTCCCGGCATGACGACATCGAGAAGAATCAGGTCGTAATGATGTTCGAGGTGCAACGCAGGCACCGCGCAAGGATCTGTCGTCGTGGTGATCGAATCGAAGCCGCCGCGGCGGAGCACATGCTCCAACAGGCGGACATTCGACGGCTGATCGTCGACGATCAGGATGTTGTTATCCATTAATTGACGCCGACGCCTTTGTCGACGAATTCGAGCGCCGCGCTCAGCGTGTCCATCAGCTCGGCGACCTTGATCGGCTTGGTCAGGTAGCGGAAGAAACCTGCTTCGAGTCCCTTCTGGACGTCGCGCGGGACAGCATTGGCGCTCAAAGCGATCACCGGAATGTGGGCGGTGGCCGGATCGCCTCGCAGGATCAACAGCGCTTCGATGCCGCTGATCCCCGGCAGATTGATGTCCATCAGGATCACTTCCGGTTTCGCGGCGCGCGCCAGATCGACGCCGCTCACTCCATCGATGGCCGTGAGGAGGCGCATGTCGGGCCGCCGCGCGATGATCCGCTCGAGGAGTTTGAGGTTCGCGGGATTGTCTTCCACATAGAGCAACGTGCGCATCGTGGAGTCGGCGCGAAGCGGTGTTGTGACTTCGGTATGACCGTTTTTCAGCATCGGCAGTTGCGCTGTCGAGTTCAATTCAATCCAGAAGACGCTTCCCGCGCCCACTGTACTTTCGACGCCCACGAGACCATCCATCAGCTCGATCAGGCGCTTGCTGACGACTAAGCCGATGCCTGTTCCCTGCTCTTCACTCGCCTGCTGTCCCAGCCGATTGAACGGCTGAAAGAGCTGGCCGATTTGTTCCGAGGAGAGTCCGGAGCCCGTGTCTGTCACTGTGATGCGGACGCGTCCTGGAGTGTGCTCGCCGCAGCACTCGACGACGACCGTTCCTCCGATCGCGTTGTACTTGATGGCATTGGAGAGCAGATTGATGATCACCTGCTTCAGCCGCGTGCGATCGGCGTGAACGCTGATCGGGACGTCGAACCGGGGGTACGTCATCTTGATGCCCCGGCGCAGCGCCTGCGGCGCGATCATCGCCTGACACTCGGCCATGACTTCACCCACCGAGACCGATTCCTGCGACATCGAGAGCTTGCCCGACTCGATGACCGCGAGATCGAGGATCTCGTTAATCAGATCGAGCAGATACCAGCCGGCATTGAGAATCTGGACGATGCTTTCCTTCTGAGAATCGCACGGCGGCGGCAATTCGGAATCCATCAACTGCGCGAAGCCGAGGATGGCGTTGAGCGGCGAGCGGAGCTCATGGCTCATGCTGGAGAGGAAATCCGATTTCGCCAGATTGGCTTTCTCGGCCGTGGCCTTGGCCTCGGTCATCTCGGTCTCGATTCGCCGTCGCTCAGTCAGGTCGCGCGTCAGCTTTGCGAAGCCGCGCAGCTCGCCGCGCTGATCGCGGATGGCGGTGATGACCACGTTCGCCCAGAAGCTCGATCCATCTTTGCGAACGCGCCAGCCTTCGACTTCGAATCGGCCGAGGGAAGCGGCGACGTCGAGATCGAGCTCCGGCTTGCCGGCGGCGACGTCATCCGGTGGATAAAAGCGCGAGAGGTGCTGGCCCACGATCTCTTCCGAAGCGAAGCCCTTGATGCGCTGCGCTCCGCTGTTCCAGCTCACGACGTTTCCGATCGGACTCAGCATGACGATGGCGTAGTCCGAAACGCTCTCCACCATCAGTCGAAAACTCTCTTCGGTGAAGCGGAGCTTTTCTTCGACGTGTTTGCGTGCGCTGTTGTCGGTGCCGATGAGCAGATATCCGATGATCACTTTCTGATCGTCGCGCAGTGCGGTCACCGAAACGATGGCCGGGAAACGGGTCCCGTCCTTGCGGACGTAGGTCAGCTCGTAGATGTCTTCGATGCCGCGCGAGGCCTTGAACGCCAGGGCGTCGAAACCGGGCGTGATGTTCGCCGACAGCTCATCACTCAGCGTTGCCGCGCGAACGATCAGCTCCTGCGGATCGGAAATGTCGGCAGGCGTGATCTTATTCATCACTTCCGCCGCCGTGTAGCCCAGCATCCGCTCGGCGCCGACGTTGAAGATCTGAATGACGCCCTTCGCATCGGTGGCGATGCTGGAAAAATTGGCACTATTGAAAATCGCGCTTTGCAGCGCGCCCGCCTTGAGCAGCGCCTCTTCTGCCTGTTTGCGGGCGGTGTTGTCGGTACCGATGAGCAGATACCCGATGATTGCCTTCTTGTCGTCGCGCAATGCGGTGACGGAAACGATGGCCGGAAAACGCGTACCGTCTTTGCGAACGTAGGTCAGCTCATAGATGTCTTCGATGCCACGCGAGGCTTTGAAAGCCAGCGCTTCGAATCCGGGCGTGATCGTGGTCGACAGCTCGAGACTCAAAGCCGCCGCGCGCGCGATCAGCTCCTGGGGATCGGAAATGTCCGCCGGCGTGATCTGATCGACCACCTCGGCCGCCGCATAGCCGAGCATGCGCTCGGCCCCGACGTTGAAGAGCTGGATGACACCCTTCTCGTCGGTGGCGATGCTGGAGAAGTTGGCGCTGTTGAGGATGGCGTTCTGGAGCGCTCCGGTTTTGAGCAGCAGATCTTTCCGCCGGACCTCTTTGCGGCCTGCAGCGGTGTCGATGAGCTTGATCAGCGGCTTGCGCCGCAGCTTCGGCGATCCCAATGAACTCATAGATTTAGCTCTCCATCCCCGTCTGGGCGGAGCTCGGGCGAATTTCCTGGCGGGGAACAGAGAGGAAGAGTGCAAGGGGTGCGCCGCTGCTCAGCGCCGCCGATCGCCGAACAGCCGCAGCAGGAAGAGAAACAGGTTGAGGAAATCGAGGTAGAGCGCAAGCGCCCCGATCACCGCCACGTTTTCCTGCATCGGCCCTGTCACGGTGGCCATCTTCTTCAGCTTCTGGTTATCCCAAGCTGTTAGTCCGAGGAAGATGAAGACGCCGACGACCGAGATGACGAACGACAGTCCGCTGGAGCGCAGAAAAATGTTCACGACGCCGCACAGGATGATTCCGATCAGGCCCATGAAAAAGAACGCGCCCCACGAGGTGAGGTCTCTCTTCGTCACCAGGCCGTAGACGCTCATGGCGCCGAACATCCCGGCCGCGGTCAGAAACGCCGATGCGATCGACGCGTTCGAGTACTGCCAGAAAATCACGCTGAGCGTCAGGCCGTTCAGGAACGAATAGACGAGAAAGGAGGACGCCGCCATGGCAGGCGACATCTTCATCAGGCGAAACGACAGGAAAAGGACGATGGCCAGCTCGGCCACGATCAAACCGATCATGACGATCGGATTTCCGAGCACGAGCGCCTGCATCGCCGGCGACATCACGACCCACAGCGACGCGAGTGTCGTCAACAGCAGACCGCCGAACATCCAGCCGTAGACACGGCGGATGAAGGCCTGCGTGCGCAGCCCGGTGTCAGCGGTGCTGGCGGTGATCCATGCGGGTTGTTGCGGGAATTGAGACATCAGGAAACCTCCAATTGCGGACACGATAACAGTTCGAGCTCGCCGAACATTCGCTACGGCGGCAGCCAGTACGAGACCTTCACGAGAAAGACATCGTGCGAGGGAGCGTTCGGTATCGCACGCACATCGCGCCGCAGCCGAAAGTCGCCAACCGGCTCGACGGCGGCGCGATTCTCGTTCCACGCGACATACAGCGCTGATCCGGGGCGAAACTCCCATCGCACCACCGCACTCCCTCGCAGGCTGCGGAAATTGAAGTCGGGATTCACGGTCTCGGCCGCCGGCACGAAGTCGCGCGTGCGCGCGGCGGCCAGCGATCGAAAATCGTGATAGTCGCCCGACGCGACGAACGGCTGCAGGAAGAGCTGGAACGACAGGCGCGACGTGACGGTCCAGTCCGCGCGCGTGTCGAGCTCCACCGAACGCTGATCGAGATCCGCGAAGATGTATCGCCGTCCGAATGTCGCGGTCGCGGCCGGATCGTCGAACGCCGTCACGTACTGCGTCGGCGTGTAGCCGCGGTTGATCGTCGGCGCGACGCTGAGCTGCAGATTCGGCCGCGGCCGCGCATTCAGCGTGATCGACAGCGACCGCCCGTACGAGCCGTCTTCCGCCCCTTCGAGATGTCCATGGATGGAGGCGGAAAAATTCTTGCGCGTGTCGGTGGTGAGTTTTTCGTCAGTGCTCCAGTACGTCGGCGACCGCACGATCGGACCGCCGCGCGTGAGTCGATCGTCGAATGAGCCGGGCGTCACGATCACCGAGATGTCAGGTTGCCAGTAGTTGGCCATTGTGCCGAACCATTCCGCGAAGAGACCGCGCTCGATCGTGTCGCCGTCGAAGTTGCGGTTCTGCCAGACGCCGAAGAACATGTCCTTCTCGCGGAAGCTCGGCGTGACGGTTGG
Source organism: Thermoanaerobaculia bacterium (assembly GCA_036559905.1). Classification (GTDB taxonomy): domain Bacteria; phylum Acidobacteriota; class Thermoanaerobaculia; order Gp7-AA8; family Gp7-AA8; genus Gp7-AA10. The sequence goes on from DATBSF010000432.1 coordinate 6,029, forward strand.
ATTGATGTACTGCATCACAGCGTGCGTCGAGATGATGTCGGTGCGCTGCAGGAATCCGATGTCGTTCGTCTCGAATCCCGGCGAGTACGCCTGCACTTCGACGACCGGACGCCACAGCCCCGTCGCCTTCGAAAGCATCGCGGTGCCGCCCCATCCCGACAGCGACGTGCGCGTCGGATCGAAGTGGAACGTGCGCGCGTCGGGCCGCTGATAGTAGCGCGCCGATGCCTCCTGCGTCCCCTCCATCGCCTCCTCACTCCCCTTTACCTCGGTCCCATACGCTGAGCCTTCGAGGATCCACGACTTGTCGCCGAGCTTCGTGTATCCGTCGACGCCGCCGGTGAGCGCGGAGCGTCGCAGGTCCGACAGCTCAGTCGGGAGACGGCGATCGACGTCGGTGACGAGGAAGCCGACGCGCGAGTCTGGTCCGATCTCCTTGCGGACCCGCGCGACGAAGTAGTTCGTCATCGGCTCGACTTCCTGGCGGCCGAAATCTTGTCCGGTGACGAAGCGCGCGCGTTCGACGTCGGTGAGCGCGTCGATCACGCCGACGGTCCATCCGCCCGGAATCTTCCCGGTCAGCTTTGCGGCGCCGAGGATGCGGGTTTGCGAGGGGGAGTCGACGAAGTCGGCGTTGATCGTGCCCTGCGGCGAGCGTCCGATGCGGCGCGTATAAAACATCGTCGGCGGATTGAAGAAACTGAAATGCGACGGCGCGGGCGAGTCGGCGAAGCGGAAGATGTTGAGCCCTTCGATGAAGAACGGGCGCTTCTCGGGATAGAACGTTTCGAACTGCGAGAGATTGACGACTGCCGGATCGACTTCCACCTGGCCGAAGTCGGGGTTGATCGCGCCGGTGAGCGTGAGGCTGGAGGTCACGCCGTACTTCAGATCGACGCCGGCGTCAGCGCGCATGTCGCGCGAGCCGACGAGCGGATTGTTTCCGAGGCCGGTGCGGACGTCGGTGCGGCCGACGGTATAGGGGACGATTTCGAGCGGCCTCCCTCGGTGGATGCCTTCGATGCCGACGATATCGGCAAAGTGCGAGACGAATCCGGTCTGCCCTTTCGGCGTGTTGACGATGCGCACCGTCTCGTTGGTGCGCACCGTGCGGCGCGTGATGTTGATGCCCCAGACCTGCACGGGCTTGTCGGGAAAGCGCAGTTGCGAGAACGGAATGCGCAGCTCGGCGACCCAGCCGTCGGGAGTGATTTTCGTCGCCGACTCCCAAACGCCGTCCCAGCTCGGGTCTTCACCGATGTCGTTATAGAGGACCGTGTCGCCCTGCTCGCCGGCGGGCGTGACGGTGAACGCGTTTCCGGAGAGGCGGTCGAGCTGCGGATCGAGATTGATGGAGAGGAAGTCGAAGTTGCCGAATGTGTCGCGGCGGAGAAGGATGGCGCTGGGCCGCTGCGGATCGGTCATCTTCGCGCCGAAGTAGATGGCCGCTTCGTCGTAGACGATGCGAATGCTGGTGCGCATCGTAGATGGCTTCGTGTCGTCAGGGTCGTGCTGGGTAAAGTCAGTAAATTCGGGAGCCTGTTGCCACGCCGGATCGTTCAAGTCTCCATCGATGACCGGCGGCTGGCTCACGCGGACTGCGTGCAGGACTGGGTGCTCGGGCCAGTTGGCGGCATGCGCGGCGCGGGCGATAAGCAGGATAAGGAAAAACTTTCGCATCAGATATATGGATAGTAAATGTGGGGAAGTTCAACTCGAAGTAACAATATGTGAAGCTCTGTGCTCTCTGTGCCTCTGTGGTGAACGGTTTTTCACCACAGAGGCACAGAGAGCACAGAGAAAGAAATGAGCGAATACATACCCGTGATGTGCCCCTACTGCGGCGAACCCGCCGAGCTCACCTTCGAGGACGAGGGATGGAGCCGCCAGTCGTACGTGCAGGACTGCCCGGTTTGCTGCCAGCCGTGGCAAGTCGAGCTTACCCGCGACGCCGAGGGCGATTGGAGCGCATCGGTGAAGACGTCGGACGAGTAGTCAATCCGTCGGAAATACGGCAACCTCCGTCCGCATCCCGCGCAGGCGAAGAACGCCGACCGCATGATCTGCGAATGCAACGTCGTGCGCACTGCACTCTGCGCAACCGAGTCGCATCGCTTTGCCGCTGCGCAGATTCCATACGATCACGTCGCGGTTCGAATCGATGAGCGCAATGCGCGATCCGCTGCCGGTCGCGGCAGCAAGCGCGTTGCCCGGAATGGACCCGGCGGCATGGATCGACTTGTCGACCGTCGCGACGTATGTCGATGTCGCGTCGCGTCCGATGACGACCCATTGGTCCGAATCGGGAAGCCAGAAGATTTCTGTTGCCCCTACCACCGTCCGCCCGATGCGTTCCTCGGACGACAGCGAGGAGCGCCAGAGCTCCGTCGAGCCGATCGACGGCAAGACCATCACGATCCATGGAATGCGGCGTGCGAGCGGCGGGATGTCGAGCGAGGCATACAGCAAATCGTTGCTTCCTTCTGCCGACGCAATTGGAAGGCCGGCTTGCGGCAACCATCCCGTGGAATAGCTGCTGGATCCGATTCGCCCCATGAAGCGGATCGGCTTGTAATTCCGGGGACGCGTTCCGGAGATGCGCCAGCCGTCCCGTCCCACCGCGGTCAGGCGAGGGCTGATGATCACGGGCAGCCGCACGATCCAGTCCGTTCCGTCGCTCAGCTCGACGCCCGACTCGGTCTCCTGAAGTTGCAGCAGAACGTTAGTCGCAAACGCAACATCAGCGGCCTTGATGTCCTGGAGCGGGCCGGCAATCACTCCGACGCCGAACGTTCCGACGACGTCATCCTCTTCGTCCCCTGGTTGCAACCAATGCACGGCGATTTTCTGGGCGTCCGCCGACATCCTGAGCTTGTTTGCGCGGCGATCGAGACTGCGCGTTGCCAACGGCATTGGCGACTTCACCCATAGCGGTTCGCGATCGGTGAGCAGTGGATCGCTTCCGGCAAATCGCGCGAACGTGCGCGTCCCGCACGCGAAGAACGCGATCGCGGACGCGGCAAGAGCGATTGCCGTCCGCTTCCGTCCCGTCACGGCGAGCGCCGCTCCCATTCCGAGCAGCAGGATGGGGATGCTCGGGCGGCTTTGCGCGGCGAGATAGAGCTGCAGCCCCGGCTGATCGGTGTGGATCCCGATGAGAGCCGGGATCAAAACGATGATCGTCAAGCCCCCAAGAACGATGAGTGGTGGGGTGGCGGACGCCCCCGCCCGCCTCTTAAATCGCCGCAGTAACAGCAACGCGATCACGCCTAACATGAGCTCGACGATCGCCATCGAGCGCATCGCCGCTTCGATCATCGATGGATGCAGCCACGCCACGAGTCCGGCCGCGATCGCGGTAACGCCGAGTGCCGCGACTGCCGGTACAGTCGGCGAGATGAGCACGAGTAACGACAGAATCAGCGGCGGAAATGGGATGCCGGGAAACACGGAAGTCAGCAGCAGCACCAGCGCCAGCAGACGGCTTTCGCGCTCGCCATGATGTTCGGACGCAGCCGCCACCGGTGCGAGCCTGCTGTCGACCCAATTGAGAAGGTTGTGGATCTCCGGCGCAGCATCGGCGGCCACCGGCGACCGGAAACTCTTTCGTCCACTGCGTCCAACGAGTGCAAAACCTCGCAGCGTCTTGCGGAGCGCGAGCGATCGCAGCGCATCGTAGCGATACGACGCTGTGCGCACTTGCACAGCATCTTCAGTGAACCGGATATCACCGAACTCGCGCGGAAGCGCAGGCGGCGTTTCCTCGGCGAGGCCCGCCGCGCGCCGAATCGACTGGATGCGCCGCCCGACGCTCGGATGCGTCATCCGCTGCTCCCTCGGCGCATCGAACCTCCTCGGCATCCGATTGAGTTGATGCAGTTTCTCCAGAGCGCTGATCAGCGCGAGCGGATCGGCGCCGAGCTCCAGCGCGCGCAGATCTGCTTCCCCTTCGTGCTTTTGCCGGCGAATGGCTGCAATGAAAATCGCGATCGTCAGAACAACCGGCCAGGCGATCTCGAACCACATCGCGTCCTTCGGCGCGTATTCGAGAAGGGACAACTCAGGCAAAACTGCCAGCGCGGGGATGATCGCGATGCCGAAGAGCTGACGGACGCGGAAAGTCCTGGGCGTGTAGTGTTCGACATGCGCCATCTCGTGCGCGAAGATCGCGACGACCTCAGACGGCTCGAGATCGCGGAGAAGCGATCGCGTGAAGACGACGCGCGAGTCCTTGCCGCGCGGAAGCGCGAAGGCGTTCGTGAACCGTCCGGTGCGCGGTCCCCCTTCCATGATGCGCGGGCGAGGTGCGTTGGCCTTGGCGAGGATCGGCTCGAATCGCTCGACGTCCTTCATCGGTTCCGCGTCGAGCCCGAAAAGCAGCAGGTCCTGATAGATGTAGAAACCTGCGATCAGTGCGAATAGGACGATCGGCGCCCACTGCACGCCGGCTTTGTGCACGATGGTCGGCGCGAGCAGCAGCGCGATCCAGAATCCGCCGATGAAGACGACCATCCGGATGCGGTTGCCGAGATATTGCGGGAGCGACCACGTTTCGTCGAAGAGCCGCTTGCGTGCGGGAAAGCCACCGATTGCGATCGCGAGAAAGAATAGCGGGAGCATCCAGCCCTTCAACACCACAATTGCAATCGCCATCAGCGTGTAGATGCGCACCATCGTGATGCGATGCGCGAACATGCGGTCGGCGAAGAGCGGATCGTCGATATGGCGCTGGATCCGCCGCCCGCCCACCCACGCGACAAG
>DATBSF010000433.1:0-11407 GCA_036559905.1 Thermoanaerobaculia bacterium
GCATCCAGGCGCAGACGGGTCATCACGGCATCGATCCCCAGCGTCCGCGCGCGCGTCTGGCATGTCGAGAGCGCCTTCCGGTACGCCGGTGCAGTGAGCGGTCCCTTCTTCTGCGCCATCAGCAAGAGCTCCTGCCCGAAGTACGGCATCTCGCGCGATCCCTCCTTTTTGTTGAAGGCAATGATGTCCTGGAGCGAGTGCGCCGGCGCGCTCGAGCCGCGTAACGCCAGGTACCCGTTCAGGTCCGCCTTGAACTCGTACAGCAGCACCTCGAGCTCGCAGTCATCCAGCGTCGCGGCGGTAGGAATGTTCGCGGGATCGACAATGATGGCGCCCTGCGCCTGCAGGTCTGCGATCGCAGCGTCGATCACCGTGTCCGTCGCAGGGCTGTATCCGAAATAGCGCTTGCGCGCCACACCGATTCGCGCGCCTTTCAGGCCGTCAGCTCTCAGCGCGGACTTGTAATCGGTTGACGATTTCCCGCGGCTTGCCGCCGTCGCGCCGTCTTTCGGATCGACGCCGGTGAGCGCGCCGAGGAGGATCGCCGCGTCCGCGACGGTGCGTGTCATCGGCCCGGCGGTGTCCTGCGTGTGCGCGATGGGCACGATCCCGGTCCGGCTGACCAGTCCGATCGTCGGCTTGACGCCGACGAGCGCGTTCACGCCCGACGGGCACACGATCGATCCGTCCGTCTCGGTGCCGACGCCGGCGGCCGCGAGGTTCGCCGCGATCGCCGCGCCGGTGCCGGAGCTCGAGCCGCACGGATTGCGATCGAGCACATACGGATTCCGTGTCAGACCTCCCCGCCCGCTCCACCCGCTGGTCGAATGCGTCGAGCGGAAATTCGCCCACTCGCTGAGATTCGTTTTGCCGATGATCACAGCACCAGCGTCGCGCAGTTTCTTCGCGACACCGGAATCGCGCGCGGCAATCGAATCGGCGAGCGCGAGCGATCCGGCCGATGTGCGCATCCGATCGCCAGTGTCGATGTTGTCCTTGATGAGTACCGGGATGCCGTGAAGAGGTCCTGACGCAGGCGTTCGATCCATGGCGTCGGCGATCGCCAGCGCATCGGGATTGACCTCGATGACGGCGTTGATCGCGGGACCGTGTTTGTCGATCGCATCGATGCGACCGAGATAAGCCTCGGTGAGCTTGCGGGATGTGAATCGTCCGCTGTGCAATCCTTCCTGCAGCTCGCCGACAGTGATCTCGTCCAGCTCGAACGGCGGCGGCGCAGCATTAGGCGCGGGGCCGTGTTCCGGCGGCATCGGCCGCGGCGGCTGTTGGCCGAGGAGCGCGCCTGCCGTACCGAGCCCGGCAAGTCCCATGAAGCTCCTGCGATTGAATTTATTGTTCATGATTGCGTTCTCCATTAAATCTTCACATAATATTGAAGACAATCCCCGAGCGAGCCCCCATCATCACATAACGACGAGGAGGAAGATCCATGCGCTTTGCGCGATCTCTGATCCCGATGTTTGTGCTATTGGCCGTCCTGCCCCTCTCCGCCCAGCAATTGGAGATCCACTACATTGACGTCGGTTGGGGCGGATCGGTTTTGATCAAAGGACCTGACGGGACGACCGTGCTGATGGAAGCCGGCAACACCGGCCTGGGAACGCAGTACGTGGTTCCCTATCTGAAATCAATCGGCGTGCAGCCGGCCAATGGTCTCGACTACATGATCGGCGGCCACCAGCACTGCGATCACATCGGCGGACTCGATGAAGTCATCAACGCCGGATACAACGTGCGGATCAAGCAGTACTCCAACGGATCCTCGTACGCCTCGACCTGCGTCGACGGCTGGAACGCCGCTGCCGCCACCACCACCGCCGGCGCCCCGGTCGCCATGCCAGTCGGCACCGTGATTCAGCTCGGAAACGGCGCGAAGATCACTTGCGTCGCGCGCAACGGATCGATCATCGGCGGCGGCTCAGTGGCCGTATCGGACGAGAACGATCGGTCGATCGCGCTCCTGATCCAGTACGGCGGGTTCGATTACCTCTGGGCCAGCGATCTGGGAGGTGGCTCCGATACATGTACCGGACGATCGACCGCCCAACTCGACGTCGAGAGCTCCGTGATTCAAGCCATCTCGCCCGGCGGCGCGTTTCCTCTCATCACTGCCGGCGGCATCGACCTGTTGCATGTGAATCATCACGGTAGTGAGAGCAGCACCAATCCCACCTACTTCAACATGTCGGATCCTGCGGTTGCGATCATCGGCGTCGGCAATGGCGAGTCGTCCGGTTGGGACCTGCCGCGCATCGACGTCGTCGAGCACGTGCTGCTCGGGCAATCGACGTCCTGCGTCACCGCTCCGCCAACAGTTGTTTTGCAGACCGAGGAAGGAAATCCGATTGGAAGTCTCGCGAGCCACGCTGGATATTGCGTCGGCAATATCAAGATCACGACCGACGGATTGAATATCTTCACGGTCTCGGCGGACGGCGCCGTGCATCAGGGTCCGAACGAGCTCGTGGCGTCGAGCCTGCCGCGCAGTTTCACTCTCGATGACGGAGCTCCGCCACCGCCCGACACCACGCCTCCGACCACATCCATTACTGCACCGGCAGCGGGAGCAACCGTATCGGGCACCACGACAGTCACGGCTTCGGCTTCCGACAACGTCAGCGTGACCAAAGTTGAGTTCTACCTCGACAATGTCCTGCAGTCGACCGATACGACGTCGCCTTACTCCTGGTCGTGGAACACCACCACGGCGACAAACGGCTCGCATGCGCTGACCTCCAAGGCCTACGATGCCGCGGCGAACGTCGGAGCGTCAGCGGCGGTGAACGTGACCGTGAGCAACCTTGGCGACACAACGCCGCCCACCGCTCCGGCGAATCTCGGCGCCTCACCAGCCAAGCGAAAAATCAGCCTTTCGTGGACCGCATCGACCGATAACGTCGGTGTGACGGGATATCGAATCTGGCAGGCAACGACCTCCGCGGGCCCGTTCAACCAAATCGCGACCACGACATCGACCAGTTTCACAAACACCGGCCTGACGTCCGGCACGACCTATTTCTATTACGTGGAGGCTACTGACGCGGCGGCGAACGTCTCGGCAGCGTCGAACACCGCTAGCGCCATCGCGCGATGAGAGTTGCATTATGAAAACTGACGACCTAAATTGATCGGCGCCCACACGAGAAGGCCATCCGGTCTTCAAGCACGCGCTTTCGTCCCAATATGCGTGTTTTTTTACTTTGCGCGATGCTGGCGGCATCGACGGATACAACTCTGCTGAAAGCTTTCTACAGTCAGGTCAAGGGATCTGATCCAGAGTACGGTCAGGTCGCGATCGAGAAAAACGAGCTGCCGCATCGCGAAATCGAGCGGTCCGTGTGGCTCATTCAAGTGCCCGCGCCTGCGGATCCCGCGGTGTGGCAACGCAAGCTGAATGACGCGGTCGATCCGAAGCATGGATCGTTTCGCGTCACCCAGGCGAGCGAGGAAGAAAAGCGGCTCGTCGCCGAAGGGAAAATCATCTTGCAGAAATAGGCTAGCGGTCCTTCTCGAGATGAAACAAGTGAATCATGCGATGAAGAAACGGCGCGAGCAGAGCGCCGCTGGCGCCGATGAAAAAGAGGCCGGCGAAAAGCGCATACACGCCGTCGAACAACTTTGCGGCGGTGGTGTGGGGCTCGTGGATCGGACCCATTCCACCGAGAATCATCGACGCCTCGAAAAACGAATCAATCCAGGGCAGTCGGTTGATCCAGTGGTAACCGCTCATTCCGATGGCCAGCGCGACGGCCATCGCCACCAGCACATAACCGCCTTGCTGCGCGACTCGCGACAGGAACTGCCGCATCGGCAGCAGTTTTTCGCCTCGGCGTTCGTATTCGTACATGACACAATCCGCGGCGTTGCGAGCCATTCGGCTTCTTCGCTATGGCGCACCGCTGACTGCGCAGGATATCGCTGATCCGCTTCCGAGATCCGGCGAAGTCTTGATCGAGATCCGCGCCGCCGGGATTTGTCACAGCGACGGCCACTATCGAGCCGAGCCTGGACGCGTCCCGCTTCCTCGAACGCTCGGCCACGAGATCGCAGGCGTGATTGCCGGAACGGACAAACGCGTCGCGGTGCACTACCTGCTCCCGAACGGCGACATGATCGGCAAGGAAGTCGACGGCGGATTCGCGGAGAAGATCGCGGTGCCGGCCGAGAATGCGATTCCGATCCCCGATCACATCACGTTCGAGCAGGCTGCGATCATGATGTGTTCAACCGCGACGGCGTACCACGCTCTCCGGCTCGCCAACTTCCAACCCAACGAACTGCTCGGCATCCTCGGATTCGGCGGCCTCGGAATCTCCGCACTGCAGCTTGCGCGTCATCTCGGCGCCGCGGGCATCTACGTCGCGGAACGCGTTCCCGAAAAGCTGGCGCTTGCATCCGAGATGGGCGCTGTTCCCGGGCTACCCGAAGGAATCGATGTCGCGCTCGATTTCGTCGGCAAGGGCGACCTCTGCGTCGAAGCGTTGCGTTCGCTGCGGCATGGCGGGCGATTGATGCTGGTCGCGATCAATCTGCGCGACATGCGCTTCGATCCGTATGCCGATGTCCTGACGAAGGAGCGTCGGATCATCGGATGTTCCGATCATACGCGCGAGGAGCTGATCGAGTTGATGCAGATGGATCTCGATCTGTCGCGCGCAATCACGCGGCGCGTGCCGCTGGAGGCGGACGCGATCACGAAGGTGCTCGACGACCTCGATCGCGGCACGCCGCACATGCGCACGATCATTACGATTTAATGCCGTCTGGAGTGCGGCGGCTTGCCGCCGCTTTCGAACGCGGCAAGCCGCGGCTCTGAGAGCAGTGCCAAGGCACCGCACTCCAGAGTGCGTTTTTCAAGGCCGCGAAGCGCGCCCCGTGAGTCCGAAGAGCCCGAGCAGCCCGAGCAGTCCGAGAAGTCCCCAGTTGAAACCGTGCTGTTCCGGTTCGGTTTGCATCATCGTCGTGGTCGTATCGGTGGTGACGGGAGAAACCGTCGAGGTGTCGGGGGCATATGTCGCGGTGGTCGCGGTGTCAGCGACGGTCCCGGTCGGGAACGTGGTCGTCGTAGTGCCGGTGACTGCGGTCGTGCTGCTCTCGGACGTTGTGGTGGTGCTGATCGGGATCTTCTTCAGCTTTCGCGGACGCGGCGCGGGTGGCGGGGTCGTTTCCGTGGGTGCGGTGTTCGAGGTGTCGGTCACGGTGGCCGTCGCCGTCGTGTCAGTCGTACCGGTCGTTGATGTTGCGGTCTGCGTTTGAGCGAAAAGATTCGACGCGACAAACAGCAAAGCGGCAGCGAATGCAGATGTTCGCATGCGGGACCTCCTGCTGGTCGCGCGAAGCAAGGTTCAGGCCGCCAGCGGCACAATCAGCGGTTCGTCATCCCAGCACGAGATCCAGAACGAGATCTTCAGGTCTTCGATGTAGAGCACTCCCCAGACTGTTTTCATAACCCACCTCACACCGCCTCGGCGATCACCACATAACGCAGCGGTCCGCCCGGGCGGATCGCGTCGAACGGAAAGCACGTGATGAGCGTGAGGATCCGTCCACGTGATGGCTCGAGAAGTGAGGTGTCGGTCTTGTTCGCGATGCGATGTTCGAGAACGCGATAGCGGATCGCCTTGCCCTCGCGAGTCTGCAGCACGATGGCGTCGCCGACTTCGACATCGCGCAGCACGGCGAATTGCGTATCGCGATGGGCGGAGATCACGCAGTTGCCGATCGACTCCGGCGACGCGGTTCCGTCGACGTGACCGGGGCCGAATGCCATCGTGCGTCCGCTCGCGCCGGCCAGCACGATGTAGCTCTTGTGCTGACGCGGAAATTCGATGCGTGCAACCGGCCAGGTGTCGGCCCATCCCCACGGCTTTACGCCCTGTTCGCCGTGGAGCGTTCGCGCCCACGCTCGCTCGAGCAGCACCTGCGCAAGCTGCGCTTTCGCATAGATCAGGGCACCATCTGCGAAGCACAGCGCGCCGGCAACCGCGAACGAACCGATGAGGACGAGGCGCTTCATGATCAACTCCGAACCGCGATCGCAGCGGCGATCGCGAGCAACACAATTCCGATCAACATGTACATTTGCGCCGGAGTCGCAGTTCCTGGCAGCGATCCGTCGACGCCGCCCCAACCCTGCGGCAGATTCACCGGCACCGCGCGCGTGTCGCAGTTCTGCAGCGGCACGCTCGACGGCGTGTGATCGACGGCCACGAGGCTCGTGTACTGGCTGACCAGGTGATGCGCGAGCGCGAGGTCGACGACCTGCTGCTTCACGTCGCCTTCGCCGTCGGTTAGCGCTTCGATTTTCCGGCGCGCCCACAGCCGTCCGATTCCTGATTCTTCCGACGTGATCTGCATGTTGTGCACGTCGTTCCACTCCTCGCTTCCGCGTTTTGCCGATGCGATGACGCGTCCGACAGGCTTGGAAAATTTGACGGCGACGACCACAGGCTCGCCGGCGTAGAGATCGGGAATCCGCTGCGGCCACATCTCGACCGCGGGGTCGTCGAACCGCAGCTCGACGTTTGTCAGCACCGGACTCTCGAGCTTTTCGAACAGCACCGACATCTTTTCCTGCATCTCATTCGCGTCGCCGATGTACGTGAACGTCCCGCGGCCGAACCGCGCCGCGTCGCGCATGAAGTGCGAGTTGGGCGCGGAGCCGATTCCCACCGTGAAGAGACGGCTGCGGCCGAGGTGCGAGCGGATGAAGGAGAAGAGCTGCGACTCGTTGCCCACCTGGCCGTCGGTCATGAAGATCACCTGCCGCACGACGTTCTCGTTCGGCGAGGGATCGCGGAATGCCGCCTCCAGCGCCGGCAGCATCTCGGTTCCGCCGTCCGCGTGCAGCGCGCCAACCCACCGCTTTGCGTCTACGACGTTGCCCGCAGTTGCAGGACGCGCGTCGGTCCACAGCACATGCGTGTCCGAATTGAATTCAATGATGTTAAATGTATCTGTTAAATCAAGACGATCTATCGCCATCAACAGCGCTGATTTCGCCTCGTCGATCGACGGACCGCCCATCGAGCCCGAAGTGTCGATGATGAAGATCGTCTCCTTCGGCAAACGCGCTCCCCGGCCAACGGCCGGCGGAACAACCATCAACAGCGCGTAGTCGTTTTCAGTGAAGAGCGCCGATCGCGGCTGGCTGCCGAGGTCGGGCTGCCACACGAGCTCGAAATCGTGGTCGGCGGCAACGTCGCCGTTCAGCGTGATCTTGTATCGCGACCCGCTGATGACCGTCGAATCGATCTTGTGATACGTGCTGAGAACCTGGCGCAGCGAGAATCCGGAGTCGAGATCGACACTGAGATGGATGTGGCTCTTCTGCGACCCGGAAATGGTGCCGACGGTATCGGTGGGAACTGCCGCCGACATCATCGGCGTATTGCGCGGCATGTAGCGCGGACCGACCGTCATCGGAAACCGCAGCCGGAACGCGCCGTCTTTGTAGTCGACGTTCTGCTGATACGCGATCGCGATCGTGACGTTCTCTCCCGGGCCGATGTTCGCGATCGAAACCGTGAATAGATTCGGCCGTTCCTGCGTCAGCAGCGAGGCCTTCTTTCCCTGGCGCTTCGCCGTCTCGTAAGTCTTCTTCGCGTCTTCCTTCTCCTTGATCTCTCCTTCGATGACGCGATTGCCGACCTTCATCCGCAGCGTGTCGACCGCCGAATCCTCGGGGAGCGGAAATGCGTAGACCGCCTCGACGCATGTCGATTCAGGATTGAGAAATCGCTGCGTGACCTCGCCGCGAAGAATCAGTCCGCGCACGCGAAGATCGACGTCCGTGTCCACGGTCGGTGCCGCGATGAAGACGCCCGGTTGCGCCGTCTTGAGCAACAGCGTGCCGCTTTTCACCTCGTCCAGCGTCACCTGGGCGCCGGCGGCAACCGGAATCAGAAGAGTGATGAGAAGCGCGAGCTTGCGAATCATGGCCTTTCCCTCCGATGACCAAGATCCGCCCGCGCTGTGGCGTGGGAGGGGCTGCTTTTGGGAAAGATCGCGCCGCAATTGTGGCGAAAGAAAGGCGGCGCGCCGACCTGTAAAATCGAAGCGTGACGTCCATCGCTGTCATCGACGACGAAGCGAACATTCGCGAGACCGTCGCCTTCGCGCTGCGGCGCGAGGGCTATGCGGTGGAGGTTTTTGCGGATGGCGTCGAAGCGTGGAGCTCCTTCGAGCAGAAGGTCCCCGACCTCGTGATCCTCGACATCCTGATGCCGCGCATGGATGGCCTCGAGCTCTGCCGAAAAATCCGCGGCGCGTCGGAAAACGTGCCGATCATTTTCCTCACCTCTCGCGACGACGAAGTCGACCGCATCCTCGGACTCGAGTTAGGCGCGGACGACTATCTCTGCAAACCGTTCTCGATGCGCGAGCTGGTCGCGCGCGTTCGCGTTCTCTTTCGTCGGGCCGCGCGGCGCGCGACGACATCGCCGGACGATGAGACATTCCTGTCGGTCGGCTCGCTGGAGCTGGATCCACAGCGTTTCATCGTCCGGTGGAAAGGCAATCCGATCGAGCTGACCGTCACTGAATTCATGATGCTGCAGGCGCTGGTACGCCATCCGGGACACGTGAAGACGCGTCGCCAGCTCACGCGCGAGGGATATCCGCACGACAACTACGTCAGCGAGCGCACGATCGACAGCCACGTCAAACGCATCCGCAAGAAATTCGAAGCCGTCGATCCGCAATTCGATCGCATCGACACCGTCTACGGCATGGGCTATCGCTATCAGCCCGAGGCCAAGTGATGCCGAGTCCGTCGCAATTCTTGTCGCGGATCTCGATCCGACTGGCGCTCTTCAATCTCCTGGTTGTTTTTCTGCCGGTCGCCGGTGTCTTGTTCGTCGGCACTTACGAGGATCATCTCGAGCTGGCGCAAATCGACTCGATGCAGCGTCAGGCCCGGCTCATCGTTGCCACGCTGCAGAGCAACGCGAATGCGAATGCGGTGCTTCGCAACGTGCGCTTCGGCGATGAGCGAATTCGCATTGTGAATCCCGATGGCAGAGTAACCGCCGACACGGGCGGGCTGCAGCTCGGCTACGACGAAGACGACACCGCGCCGAAGCGAAATTGGCTATATCGCGCCGCCGCGGCGGTGTTTGCCAAGCCGCTCAGCTGGTTTCGCCCGATGACGCGCCCGCTCACCGCGAGCGAAGCGTACGAACGCTCGCCGGTCCTCAACGGACCGGAGTTGCAGCGAGCGTTTGTGGGACAGACCGGCGTCGAGAAACGCGTTTCGTCGACACCGCCGCGTCACGTGACGCTCTATGCCGCGCTGCCGATCTACAACCGCGGAAATGTGATCGGCGCGGTACTCGTCTCGCAGACGACCGATGACATCCGCCAGGACATCCACGTCGTTCGCCTCGCCATCCTGCAGATCTTTCTCGCCTCGGTCGTCGTCGCGCTGTTCCTCACGCTGCTCGTCAGCACGACGATCGTGCAGCCGCTGCGACAATTGCGAAAAGAGGCGGGAGAGGTCGCCGATTACCGCGGACGGCTTCGCGGCCGATTCAAGGGATCGATGAAGCGCGATGAGATCGGCGATCTCGCGCGCGCCCTCGAGCGCATGACACAGCGGCTCGAATCGCATCAACAGTCGACCGAGGCGTTCGCGTCGGACGTGTCGCATGAGTTCAAGAATCCGCTGGCGTCGATCCGCATGGCGACCGAGATGCTTTCGCAGGTTGACGCGCCCGCCGAACGCTCGCGATTCCTGCGCATCGCCGAGTCCGAGATCGCACGGATGGAAAACCTGCTGTCGCAGGTGCGCGACATCACGATGATCGACGCCGAGATTCAGAAAGAGGAGCGCGCGCCCATCGACATCAACGCGCTGCTGCAGCGGATCGTCGAAGGATTTCGCATGCGCGAACACGAGAGGGTGACGTTCGATCTCCAGCTCACGCAGGGTTCGCTGGAGATGCAGGCGTCGGAGGATCGGCTGCTGCAGGTGTTCGAGAATCTTCTCGACAACGCCGTCAGCTTCACGCCTAACGGGAAAAAGATCGTGATCTCGACGGCGCGCGAGGGCAAGGACATCGTCGTGCGCTTCGCGGACGAAGGCCCAGGGATTCTGGAGGAGAACATCAGCCGCATCTTCGATCGTTTTTTCACCTACCGCCCCGACCACCCGCCCACCCATCGCCATGCCGGCCTCGGGCTCTCGATCGTGAAGGCGATCGTCGAGGGCTACACCGGAACGGTCAGCGCGGCGAATCGGGAGGGCGGCGGCGCGGTGTTCGAGGTGCGGCTTCCTGTCGATCGTTGACTATTTCGGCGCGGGAGGTGGCGGCGGAGGCATAAATGCATACGGCCGAGCGCTGACGATCCACCACTTGCCGTTCGTTTTTCGCACGATGAACACGACGTGGGGCTTGAACGTGGTGGTCGATCCGTCCGGGAGCGAGACGTTCGCGATCTCGGCATCGTAGTCCACCAGCGCGAGCGCCGGGGCGAGCATGCGGATCGACATCGCCGTGGTCGCATACGTCGAGACCTTCATCGGTCCGTTGTGCTCATCCTGAAACAGCCGCTGGATTTCCGTTAGGCCTTTGGCTTTTCTGCCCCAGGGGTTGATCAGATCGCCGTCGGCCGACCAGAAGTACGCCATCGCGTTCGGATCGTGTTTGTTCCAGGCAGCGGCAAAATCATCGGCCATCTGCCGGATTTGCGTGTCGTTCGAGACGGCCGGAGGCGCAGGTGTGGCGGCGCACAGCAGGACCACGGTGAGGGAAGCTCCGAGGAGTCGGACCATGGAACGCTCCTTTCTGATCTGGACGGAAAAGGGAGCGTATCACCATAAAATGCGCTGCATGAAGAAGACCGTATTTCTGGCCGCCATCCTCGCAACTTCTGCCTTTGCCCAGGAGAAGCCTTTCACGGTCGTCGAAGCGACCATCCCGCAGATGCAGGCCGCAATGAAATCAGGACGGCTCACATCGCGCGATCTCGTGCTGCAATACCTGACGCGCATCGCGACGTACGAGGACAAACTGCACGCCGCAATCACCGTCAATCCGAGTGCGCTGAAAGAAGCGGACGAACGCGATCGCGAGCGCAAGGCCGGCAAGATCCGCGGGCCGCTGCACGGAATTCCGATCGCGATTAAGGACAACATTCACACCACCGACATGCCGACCACCGGCGGCGCACTCGCGCTGGCGGATTACGTCCCGCCCTACGAAGCGACGGTCACGAAGAAATTGCGCGATGCCGGCGCGATCATCATCGCGAAAACGCAAATGACCGAGCTCGCGAACTGGGTCGCCAGCAATCCATCGATGCCTAACAATTACAACGCGCTGAACGGCTACGGCTTCAATCCGTACGATCCGCGCCGCGATCCGCGCGAGGCCACATTCGACGG
>DATBSF010000434.1:0-2388 GCA_036559905.1 Thermoanaerobaculia bacterium
CAGCGCTATCCAACGATCGAGCTCGCGGAAGTCCTCGCGCTGAAACCCGACGTCGTTTTTCTGCCGGACGAGCCGTACGCCTTTACGGAATCCGATGCCGAAGCGATCGATGCGCGGGTCATCGGCCCGTTCCCCGGACATCTCTTCACATGGCACGGCGTGCGGACCATCGAAGGATTGCGCTTTCTCAGGGCTTCGCTATGACTTCTTCGGCCCACGTGCGAATGGTTTCGTCGACTGCATCGAGCTGCTTCGTGAAGAAGTGATCGGCGCCCGTGACGACGACGCTCTCGGCGTCGTGCACCTGCGGAACGAGCTTCTCGAGTTTCTCCACTGAGCCGTGTTCGTCTTCCGTGCCGTGCAGAAAGAGGATCGGCCGATCGCAGGTTTTCAGGTAGCCGAAGTCGTATTTGTTGATCGGCGTGCCGATCAGAAAAATACCTTTGACCTCCGGCAGCTCGCACGCGACGCGCGAGGCAACCCAGGCGCCGAATGAGAATCCGCCGACGATCAGTTTCTTTCCGGGGTGCATCTTCTTCGCCCACTCGATGGCGGCCATGACGTCGTCCTGCTCGCCTTCGCCTTCGTCATGTTTTCCGGCGCTCGCGCCGGCGCCGCGAAAGTTGAATCGCAGCGTCGCGACGTTGGCGTTTTCGAATCCGCGCGCCGCGCGAAAAACGACCTTGTTGTGCAGAGTTCCGCCGCCGAGGGGGTGCGGGTGGCAGATGACGGCGACGCCGGCGGGGTCCTGCAGCTCGCGATACAGCGCCTCGAGCCTTCCGGCGCTGCTGTGCAGATCAATGTGGCGAAGCGGCTTGGGATCGAGATTCACGTCAGCCTCACCAGGATGCGATCGCCTTCGACGCGCACGTCATGCGTCGCGATGCGAATGTCAGGATTGCCGACGCACACGCCGGTCTCGATCTCGAACGACCAGAGGTGCCACGGGCAAACGATTTCGTTGATGATGATGTCGCCTTCGCCGAGCGGACCGCCGCGATGCGGGCAGGTGTTCTCGGTGGCGAAGAACCCGCTGGGGATGTGATACAGCGCGATGCGGCGGTCGCCGATCACGCGAACCATCGCGCGGCCGGTGGGAAGATCGGATGTTTTTGCGACTTCAACGAACTCCATCGAAGTCGCGAAGGGTAGCACTAGGTGAGCCAAACCGGCCGCGGAATACCATCGCGTCCGATCGCCGCGCTCCCGTCCCCCCACACGCCCGGAATCGCAGTGCTGCACGCCGGACACTTGCCATCGACCAGTTTGTACGACGTGACGCGGAAGCCGCTGCGTCCGATCACGAGCGCGTTGCAACTCGGACAGTGCGTTCCTTCGAGATCGCCGAACGCGCCCGGAATGTTGCCGGGGTAGATGTAGCGAAGTCCGGCTCGCTTGCCGATCTCATACGCCCGCATCAGATGCCCCGGCCGCGTCGGCGCGTTGTGCATTTTGTAATCCTCGTGGTACGCCGTGATGTGCCACGGGATGTCGACATCGACGCTCGCGAGAAACTGTGCGATCTTCGTCAGCTCTTCGTCGGAATCGTTGAAGCCGGGAATCACCAGCGTCACGATCTCGACCCAGATTGCGCGCCGCTTGAGCCCGCGGATCGTGTCGAGCACCGGCTGCAGGGTGCCGCCGAGGTCGCGGTAGTGGGCGTCGGAGAAACCTTTGAGGTCGACCTTGTACATCGTGATGTACGGCGCGATGTAGTCGAGGACGCGCTCGGTGCCGTTGCCGTTCGAAACGTAGGAACAGATCAGGCCCGCCTTTTTCGCTTCCTTGAAAATCTCGACGGCCCATTCCGATGTGATCAGCGGCTCGTTGTATGTCGATGTCAGTACTCGCGCGCCGTGCTTCTTCGCGAGCTTCACGATGTCGGCCGGCTCGACGTCCGCCGGCGGCGCGCCGGCGATCGGGTCGCGAATGGCCTGCGACGTCACCCAGTTCTGGCAGTAGCCGCAGTGGTAATCACAGCCGAGCATGCCGAATGAGAGCGCGAGCGCGCCGGGAAAGGCGTGGAAAAACGGCTTCTTTTCGATTGGATCGACCTGTAGCGCCGCGACATAGCCGCGCGGCACTTTCAGCACGCCGTCTTCGTTGAAGCGGACTTTGCAGATCCCGTTGAGCCCGTTGAGGATCTTGCAGCGGTGGCCGCACGAGTAACAGCGGACCGCCTTGTTCTCGAGCTGATCCACCAGCTCCGGCGCCGCGTCGGTCGTCCTCTTCGCGAGGATCTCGCCGAGCGAGATCTGGCTTTCAGTCAGCTGTGGCATTCGCAGTTACAAACATTTTCCTGCGCTGCGGTATTGCGATCGCCAGGTAGCAGAGCACGGCAAGGACGATCCCGGCAATCGAGTCGATCAGATAGTGCCAGCCGGTGAT
>DATBSF010000435.1:0-22489 GCA_036559905.1 Thermoanaerobaculia bacterium
ATCGCCCATGAGTTGTACATTCTAAGTGCGGAATCTGCGCCACGTTGTCCTTCTCCCATCGGGAGAAGGTGCCGCGAAGCGGCGGATGAGGGGCCGGTTATCATCATGATGTTGCGTGGTTTGCTCGCCCCTCACCCGGCGCTGCGCGCCACCCTCTCCCGGTGGGAGAGGGGCAGCGGCGGGCTTACGCCGTAACGCCGCTAAGTGTCTGCTGGACCAGCCGGTCGACTTCCGCCGGATCGAGCGGCTTGTAGATGATGCCGGTCACCAGCTCGCGATCGGCGACGCTCAGATGCTGATCTTTGACGCCGGTGATGATGACGATTCGCGGCGGCTTGGTTTTCGACCGGCGCAAAAAATCGATCACTCCCCAGCCATCGACGCGCGGCATCAACAGGTCGAGAAACACGATCGTGTATTCGTGCGCCTTGAGCGATTTGACGGCGTCCGCGCCGTTGGCGGCTTCGTCGAATGCGATGCGTCGCTGGTTGAGGATGTTCGCGATCAGATAACGCGTGACCGGATCATCATCGGCAACCAACGCGCGCTGACCGGGAATGGGAGTCATCGCTGGCTGCGGCGGCGCAACGCTCGGCGGCGCAGCGCTCGGCATGGCAACAGTGGGAACGTCGACTTTCGATGGTTTGGGAGGAGCCTTCGCGCCAGGCTTGAAATCGACGCGCGATAACGCATCGATCATTTCGCCGGCGCTGCCGAATCGCCGCTCCGGTTTTTTCTGCAGCGCGCGATTGACGACATCGGCGAGACTCGGAGGCAGCGAAGGCGCGACCACCGAGAGATCGGGCGGTTCCTGCATGATGATGTTCATCATGGTCTCGGTGACCGATTCACCCTCGTACGGCCGCCTGCCGGCCAGTGCCTCGTAAAGCACGACACCGAGGGAGAAAAGGTCGCTGCGCGCATCGACTGGGCGGCCGAGGGCCTGCTCGGGAGACATGTAGAAAGGAGTGCCGACGATCAGGCCCGCCTGCGTGAGAGTCGGTGAGTCAGTCGTCGAGACGAGCTGCTTCGCGATTCCGAAGTCGAGGACCTTCGTGCCGCGCTTGCCGACGATGATGTTGTCCGGTTTTACGTCGCGGTGAACAATCCCCTTCTCGTGCGCTTCGGCCAGCGCCTCGGCGACGTGACGAATGATGCGCACTGCGTCGGCCGGCGGAAGCGGTCCCTTCGCGAGCACGGTCCCCAGGGATTCGCCCTCGACGAGCTCCATCACGATGAAAAGTTTTTCGGCTTCCTGCTCGATCGAATAGATCGTGGCGATGTTGGGGTGATTCATCTGCGCGATCGTTCGGGCCTCGCGAAGGAATCGAGCTTTCCACTCCGGATCGTTCGCGATGCGCTCGGAGAGAATCTTGATCGCGACTTCGCGCAGCAGCCGCGTATCTTCCGCGCGCCACACCTCGCCCATCCCGCCCGCGCCGAGGCGGTCAATCAGGCGATACGAACCGAGAAGCTGCGAAGACATCGTTTAGTCTTGCGAGGATAGCAAAGCATCCTCGATTTCCAATCCGTAGTTAAACATCTGCGGAACCTGCCGATTGTGCCAGAGCTGCCAAAGCGCGATCGAGCTCCGAGGCCAACTGCTCGACCATCTCTGCGATCCCGTCAAGACTACCCTGTCTGGCGGTCGACTCGATCGTTGCACAGAGGGAGTACATCCGCGATGCGCCGATGTTCCCAGAGCTGCTCTTCAGCGAATGCGCGGCGCGCGCGACCCGCTCGGCATTCGCGCCGCCCAGGGAATCGCGAAGCTCGTGCAGCCGGACCAGCGCGTCTTCGCGAAAGAGAGCCGTGATGTCGCGCATGAACGACGGATTGGCCTTCGCAAGCTGCTGCAGTCCCGCCATTTTCTCCATGTCGACGACATCCTCGCGCGCGCCGAGCCATCGCACCAGTACGCCGCCGAGCCGCTGCATGCTGACCGGCTTCGTGAGGAAGTCATCCATTCCCGCAGCGAGACACTTCTCGCGCTCGCCGTCCATCGTGTGCGCGGTCATCGCGACGATCGGCACACGGCGGCCGGCGGTCTCCATGCTGCGAATCGTGCGCGCGACGTCGTAGCCGTCGATGTCGGGCATCTGGCAATCGAGAAAAATCAGATCGTACGACTGGCTGCGAATGACCTCCAGCGCCTCGGTGCCGCTGCCGACGACGTCGGCGTCGTAACCGAGATTGCGTAGTTGCCCGACGGCAACCTTCTGATTGACGACGTTGTCTTCGACAATCAGGATCTGCTTCTTGGTCGTCTCGGTTACCTCGGAGGGAGAAGGTGCAATGCTTTCGGAAGGAACATGTCGAACGACTTTCATCAACGCCGCGGTCAGTTGCGCGCGCCGCACCGGCTTCATGACGAAGGTGTGGATGCCTTCCGATTTGAAGAACTCGATGTCGCTCTTGCGCCGGCCGATCGCGGTGACCAGCACGACCGGAGTCTCGCGAATCAGCGGATCGGAATGAATCGCCCGGGCGACTGAGATTCCGTCCGTCGTCATCAGTTGCATTTCGAGAACGAAGACGTCGAAGGGATGCCCGTCCGTGTGCGCGCGGCGCAGCGCGGCGAGAGCTGCCTCGGCCGACGACACCTCTTCCACGCTTACGGACGAAGCGCTCAGATGTCGCCGAACAACGAGACGATTGAGCTCGTTCGAATCGAGCAGCAGCGCGCGGACACCCGCGAGCGTCGCGTGCTTCGAGGTCGCTTCGCCGTCGTGATCCTTCCTGAAGCGGCCGGTGAACCAGAATGTCGAGCCCTCGCCCGGAACGCTGGCGACGCCGATCCGCCCGCCCATCAGATCGATGAGCTGTTTCGAGATCACGAGTCCCAACCCGGTCCCGCCGAATCTTCGCGTCGTCGATCCATCGGCCTGCGTGAACGGCGTGAAGAGTCGATCCTGATCCGATTGCGTGATGCCGATTCCGGTGTCGTTGATGAGGAACCACAATTCGGTCGCGTCGGCTGATTCGGATTCGCGCATCACCGACAAACTCACTTCGCCGCTCTCCGTGAATTTCACCGCGTTGCCCACGAGATTCAGAAGCACCTGGCGAAGGCGAAGCGCGTCACCATTGAGATGGCGATAGACATCGGGATAGACCACGGCGCGGAACTTCAGGCCCTTCGCGGCTGCGCGTTCAGCGAAGACGTCGGTAATGCTGTCGATCAACTCGTCGAGATCGAAGTTCGCATTCTTGATCGTCAGCTTTCCAGCTTCGATCTTCGCGAGATCGAGGATGTCGTCGACGAGCGTCAGAAGCGCTTCAGCGCTGCGCCGAATCGTGATCGCGGATTCCTTCTGCTCCGTCGTGAGGCGTGTGCCGAGGAGGATGTCGGCCATGCCGATCACGCCGTTTATCGGCGTCCGGATCTCGTGGCTCATGTTCGCGAGAAATTCGGATTTCAAGCGCGCCGATTCGAGCGCCTCATCGCGCGCCTTCGCGAGCTCGCTCTCCATCCGCTTGCGTTCGGAGATGTCGCGCGAGACGGACTGAAAACCGAGGATCCACTCTCCGGTGAGGACCGTCTGGACGTTTTGCCCCATCCACACGATCTCGCCGTTTTTCGCGACCACCGGGAACTCGAAGTACGTATTCGGCTTTTTCGTCTGGAACTGGACCTGATAGAACTTCGCGGCTGCTGTGCGATGGTCCGGCGCGATCAAAGACGTGAAGTGCTTTCCGATCAGCTCCTGCTCGGTGTAACCGAGAATCTTACGGACCGTCGGATTCACGTACGTGAAATTTCCGTAAGCGTCGGTTCGATAGATGATGTCGTTCGCGTTCTCGACGAGCTGGCGATAGCGCTCGCGAGCCTCGCGTGCTTCCTCGTTCGTACGCTTGCGATCGCTGATGTCTTCGACCGTGCCTTCATACGAGACGATTGCGCCGTTCTCGTCACGCGTGCATGTCGCGTTGAGACTGACATGCACGAGTTCTCCGTCGCAACGCCGCCACGTCGTCTCGAAGCCGCGCACTTCGCCGCGCTCATCGAGCTGATGGCGAAAGACCATGTGCTCCTGCCGCTTGACGTGATCGTTCTCGAGGTTTCCCTGCTGCAGCTCGGCGTCAGATTCGTATCCGAGGATTTTTCGAAGCGCAGGATTGGAAACGAGAAAGGTTCCATCGGGCTTGACGCTGAAAAACCCGACCGGCACGTTTTTGAGCAGGATCTGATACGCCCGCTCGATGCGCGCGACATCGGTGACATCGCTGAATGTCGCCACCGAACCGACAATCTTGCCGTCCGGACCTTCGATCGGCGCGGCGGAGCAGTCGACGATGATCATCCGGTCGGGTGCACGAAACTCCATGTCCATCACGCGCACGTGCTCGCCGCGAAGCGCCCGAACGCTGGGAAGGTGGTCGATTGGGTAGGGAGCGCCGGTGCCGGCGACGTGGACATGAAAAAACGAAGCGCGCTCTTCCGCGGTCGTGCCGGGCTTGATGTCACGCCCGAGGAGCTCCCTGGCCGCGACGTTGGTGAAGATCTGGCGGCCGTCGGCCCCGACGATGAAGATGCCGATCGGGATGGCATCCAGCAGAGCAAAAGAGGTTGGATCCGCTGGCAGAGAGCGGACAAGTTCCACGAGCTTCATGGTTGATTGGACCGGGTTCGTGGCATTTTACTCGCTTGGCCCAAAGGGGCGTGTGCTAAGGTTCACAACCCCCATCGGGAGGCAAAGCTCCATGATCAAGTTCGGAACCTCGGGGTGGCGCGGCATCATCGGGGAAGACTTCACGTTCGAAAATGTACGCGTAGCCAGCCAGGGAATCGCCAACTATCTCAAAAAGTCGCAAGCAAAAGGATCGGGCGTCGTCGTCGCCTACGACACGCGTTTTCTCTCGGAGAAATTCGCCTCGGAAGCGGCCCGCATCCTTGCTTTCAACGACATCCATGCGTTTCTCTGTACGCGCGACGCACCGACGCCGTGCGTGTCCTTCGAGACCATCCGGCGCAAAGCGACCGGCGCAATCAACTTCACCGCCTCGCACAACCCCCCCGACTACAACGGCCTGAAGTTTTCAACCTCCAACGGCGCCCCCGCCCTTCCCGAGGTGACCAAAGCCATCGAGCGCGAGATACACGCGCTCCAGAACAAGAACGAGAAGATCGACGTCTACGCGAAGACCGAGCTGATCGACAACATCGATCCGAAAGACCGTTACCTCGCGGAGCTGCGAAACAAGGTCGATGTCGACGTCATCAAGAAGAGCGGCATCCGCATCGCGATCGATTCGCTCTACGGAACGGCGCGGGACTACCTCGACTACTTCCTGCTCGAGTCGGGAGTCGAAGTCAAGATCATCCATAATTATCGTGACCCTTATTTCGGAGGATTTTCTCCGGAATGCAACGAGAAGAATCTCGGCGAGCTGCGCAAGATCGTTCTGGCCGAGAAGTTCGACCTCGGCCTGGCGACCGACGGCGATGCCGATCGATTCGGCATCATCGACGAGCGCAACCGGTTCGTCTCGCCCAACACGATCCTGGCGCTGCTGTCGGTTTACCTGAAGCGCGAACGCAGAATCCCGGGCGGACTCGCGCGTTCGGTGGCGACGACGCACCTCATCGACGCAATCGCCAAAAAACTCGACGTGCCGCTGTACGAGACGCCGGTCGGATTCAAATATATCGGGGAGCTGATTCTGGCGGACAAGATCGCGATGGGCGGCGAAGAGAGCGCCGGCATGTCGATGTACCGGCATCTGCCCGAGAAGGACGGCATCCTCGCCTGCCTGCTGATCGCGGAGATGGTGGCGCACAGCGGCAAGCGCCTCCACGAAATGACACAGGAGATGCACGCCGAGTTCGGAACGTATTTCTCGAAGCGATCCGACATGAAGCTGACGCCGCAGCTCAAAGAGACGCTGGCGTCGAAGCTCGCGAATCCGCCGTCGCAGCTGGATGGATTGAAAGTGCGCAACGTCAATACGACCGACGGCGTGAAGCTGATCTTCGACGATCAGACGTGGCTGCTCTTCCGCCTGTCGGGCACCGAGCCGGTCGCGCGCGTGTATGCCGAGGCGTGCTCGCCGAAGGATTTGAAGAACTTGTTGGACGCCGGCAAGAAATTCGTGGCGCCGGCGTAGCGATGCCCTCTGGAGTGCGGCGCCTTGGCGCCGCTTTCTGTAGCCGCGGCTTGCCGCGGCAGCAAGCCGCCGCACTCCAGAAGAACTGCTCTGCTTCGTCATCGCGGCGTTACTTCTTTTTCTGCGCGAGGTATTCTTGGCCACGAGCATCCTGCGCATCGGACCGCCATGAGATACCCTCGCGAAAAACTCTTCTTCGTCTGCGCCGGCCCGCGCTGCAACAACCCCGACCGCGGCGAGGAGCGCGGCGAAGTCATTCGCGAAGACCTCAAGGCGCTCAACAAATCGTTAGGCCGCAAGCGCGTCGCGCGCGTGTGCACGACATCGTGCCTCGACCTGTGTGACTTCGGCCCGAACATGATCATCGACCATCGTGTGTATTCACATCTGACGCGCGATCTGGCGAAAGAGGTGTACGAAGGCGAGATGGGCGATGCCGAGCGGCGCGAGGATCTGGAACTGAAGGAAGAAGAGCTGCGCGGATCGCGTCACGACCCAAAGGCATAACGCCGCCCCTCATCCGCCCTTGGGGCATCTTCAACCGAGACCCCTCGCCCCGCGAAGCGGGGAGAGGGTGGTCCCGCAGAGCGGGACCGGGTGAGGGGCGTTACGAGGACTCCTCTTCCTCCTCCTCTTCCTCATCCTCGTCATAGTCCTCGTCGTCCTCGTCATCCTCGAGCCGCGCGAATTCCTCGGCATCGTACGGCCGGGGGCGAACGGTGAAGACCTTCGTCTCTTCCTCGTCGAACGCCATCGGAAGATCGACGGTTGCAACGATTTCCCAGACGATGTTGAACTGCTTTCCCTCGTAACTCAGCGGCCCGGCGATCGAGATCGGAAACTCGAACGGGATCGTGATCTGGTTTCGCGCCGCGATATTGTCTTCGGTCTTCGTCTCGATGACTTCCACGTTCTTGTTTGCCCTGCCGGTGATTCGCCAGCGGCAGACGACTTCGATCTTTCGTGGCTCTTTGCCGCTGGAGACCCATTCCGCGCGGCCGCGAATGCTGTCGCCGTTCAGCACGGAATCACGCTCGAGGTCGATGCGAATGGTCATAGATGCGCCAGTCCCGGCACGACTTCGATCTCGAATGACGATGCTGTATTCGGACAGCCGCTCATCTTCAGCCGCAGCCGGATCCACCATTTCGTCTGCGCGGTCGAGCACGAGAACGTCGCCGGCCCCGTCGCAGGAATCTTCACGGGGATGCGGACTTCGAGCCGCTCCATCCTCGGCGTCACCGTCGCCGTGAGCACCTCGTCGTGAACGATTTTCGTCACGCGCCCCTTGTTCTTTCCGCTGCCGCGCACGATCTCCTCTTCGCACTGCAGCCGCACCTCGATCGAGCGCATCTCGGCGCCGCGAAGAGGGCGAGAGTACGTTGCATTGCCATTGAATCCGAGCGGGATCGGGGCATCGAGCTTCAACTCCGCGGTGCCGAGGACCTGCCGCACTCGCCAGGCACGGTACGCGGCAATTGCGATGAGAACCAGTGCCACTCCCAACGCAATCAAACAGATCGAGCGAAGCTGTGGATTGCTGAAAGTCACAAAGAACATGATTCCAGCGACGACGAGGATGAAGAAGCCCAGGGTCCCAATCCATCCCTGGAGGACCCCGGCCTGGTCCGTGCGCTCGCCCATCACGCCAACTCTGCCACCGAAGCCCGGATGTCTTCAAGACACATCTGCATCCGGTCCATGTGCGTGCGGTGAGACACGACGCAAATGCGGATGATGAAGTCCGTTCCGATCGTCGTACCGGTCATCATGACGCGTTTGCGCGAGTTGATCTTCTCGATCAGCTTGTGATTGAGCTCGTTCGGGATCGTGTTAGGCCGAAGGAGCCGGAAAGCCACGATCGACAACTGCGGCTCGGCGACGATCTCGATCCCCGGGATCTTCCGCAGCTCTTCGGTGATCCAGCGGGTCAAATCCAGTTTTTCATCAAGTAGTTGACGAAATGGCTCGATGCCGAACATCTTCAGCGGAAGCCACACGCGCAGCCCGCGAAAGTCGCGCGAGAGCTCGGGCGAGACCTCGCAGAAGTCGACGAAGTCCTCTTCCTGCTGAAACATCGGCAGATAGCTGGCGTGCATCGAATGCGCCTCGCGCAGTTGCGCGGCGTTTTTCACGATCAACGCGCCGACTCCGTATGGTTGGAAGAGCGTCTTGTGCGGGTCGAGGACGATCGAGTCGGCGCGGTGCATGCCGCGCATCGCGGCGCGGCCGCGTTCGGTGAGCGCGAAGAATGCGCCGTACGCGCCATCGACGTGGAACCACATGTTCTCCTGCTCGGCCAGCCGCCCCAGCGCATCGAGGTCATCGACCGCTCCGGTGCCGACGGTCCCCGCGCTTCCCGCGATGAAAAAGGGCGTGAAGCCGTCGGCGCGATCGCGCGCGATCGCCTCCTCCATCGCGTCGACGCGAACGCGGAACTTGTCGTCGCTCTCGATCTCGCGAATGTTCTTCAGCGGAAAGCCCGCGAGATGCGCGGCTTTCTGAAACGCGTGATGGATCTGATCGCCGGCGTACAGCGTGGCGCGCGTCAGGTCCTCGCCAAGCTGCGCCTTGCGCGCCGCGACCATCGCGATGAAGTTCGCCATCGAGCCGCCGGTCGTCAGCACGCCGCCGCTTTTTTTTCCGTAGCCTACGATCTCGCAAAACCAGCGGACGACGTTCGCCTCGAGTTGCGCGAGCGCGGGAGCGGCCGCGAAGACGCCGACGTAGCGATTGGTTGCGGTGGCGATCAGATCGGCGACCGCCGCCGGAAAGAGTCCGCCGCCGGGGATGAACGCCAGATAGCCCGGCGCCGCGGTGTTGAAGGAGCGCGGAATCGCCTCATCGAAGAGAAAGTCGAGCAGCTTCTCGAACGACTCCCCTTTCCGCGGCAGCGGCTCGATGAGACCGCGCGCGAATTCTTTCGCATCCTCGACATTGCGCGTGGGCTGGAGGGGCAGCGACTCGATGTGCGCGATGATGCGCTGCGACGCCTCATCGAGGAGACGCCGCATCTCGGCAGCATCCGGTTCGAGCGGATATTTCGTCATGGTTCACCACAGAGCACACAGAGAACACTGAGACATCTCTGTGGTCTCTGTGATCTCTGTGGTGAAGAATTCATCGTCGATACGCCAATCTGCCATCGAGCGGATTCCCGAACCCGAGCGCGCCGTCGCGCGAAAGCATCTCCGACGTCGTCCACACCGTCTCGCCACCTTCTTCAGCGACCGCCATTTCGCGCGTCGCGTGATGCGACAGAGTCGAGTAGTGGACGACGAGGCTCTTCCGTGTCAAACGTTCGTTGCCGACCGGGCCGCCTCCGTGCAGCAGCGCCGAATGCCAGAAGAGCACCTGGCCGCGCCGCGCGAGAAAGAGTTTCGTTTCGAGCCCGCGGCGCTTGCATTCCTCGTCGTGAAAGGCCATCGCGGCGCCTGCTTCCCGATCGCCCATGCGCCGGCCGTCGAACATGTACTCCCCCGGCGCGAATTCGTAGAACGGAATCTTCTGCGATCCGGGGACGTAGGCCAGCGCACCCGATTGCGGATCGATGTCCTCCAGCGCGATCCAGGCGGCGACGAGCTCTCCGAACTTCGGCGTCGGCACGACGATCGAATCGCGATGCAGGACCTGCTGGCTCCCGAACTCGAAAAAGAGTGACTGCGTCGCGACCGCCCGCTCGCCGAGAATCAGTGAAGCGTAGCGGTGGAGCAGCGGCTCGAGATAGAGACGCTTCGCCAGCTCGAAGCGCGAATGGATGTCGTGGATGCGATAGCGCGGCCGGCGCTGCCGCGATTCGTCGGCGGCTGAGAATCGCAGCGGCGGCGAATCGTAGGCAAATGCGATGTTAGGCGGTTTCTCGCGCCACAGCCGGTCGACTTCCCGATCGAATTCTGCGGCATCGGCAGCAGTGAAGTCGATCGTGAGAATGCAGTAGCCGTCGTTCGCGAATTTGCGCAGATTCGCCGCTTCGTCAGTGGTCATCTCGCCGGCAGCGACCTGACTCGCGATCGCATCCGCCGCCGACGATTCATCCACCCAGATCAGGCCCGGATTCACGCGGGCGTTCTCGGAACAGCTGACAGAATGAGTGTTCGGCGCATGGCGGGCGATCATAAACTACGCACCGGCCACCGGAAACCGGCCACCGGCCACCCATGAGCGAACTTCGACGCGACATCGGTCTCTGGCGCGGCATCGCGCTGAACATGATCGACATGGTGGGCATCGGCCCGTTCATCACCATCCCATTCATTCTCATGGCGATGGGCGGTGGGCGCGGGATGCTCGCCTGGGTCCTCGGCGGACTGCTCGCGATATCCGACGGCCTCGTGACCGCCGAGCTCGCCGCGGAGCTGCCGGCCTCCGGCGGCTCGTATGTTTTTCTGCGCGAGGCCTACGGCCGCGCCGGGCGGTTGATCTCCTTCCTTTTTCTTTTTCAGATTCTCTTCTCGGCGCCGCTGTCGATGGCGTCCGGCTGCATCGGATTCGCGAACTACCTGACTGTGCTCGCGCCGGCCGCGAAGAATCACATCGCGATGGCGGCGACGATCATCTGCATCCTCACGACGATGCTGCTCCTTCGCCGGATCGAAGCGGTCGGAAAATTCTCGGTCCTGCTGTGGATCGGAGTTCTCGCTACGCTCGCGATCGTCATCGGCGTCGGCCTGCCGCACCTGAAGTTGAGCGCATTCGCATTCTGGCAAGCGCCGCGACTGGACTCAGGACTCGGCTACGCGGGTCTCGGCGTCGCGCTCATCTACGCCGTCTACGACTACCTCGGCTACTACAACATCTGCTACATCGGCGATGAGGTCCGCGATCCCGAGCGCACGATCCCGCGCGTGATCGTGATTTCCATTCTGGCGATTGGCGCGATCTACCTGATCATGAACGCCTGCCTGATCTCGGTCCTGCCGATGCGTCAGGCGATGACGTCGACATCGATCGTCAGCGACTACCTCGCTTTTCTGATGGGCAAGCGCGCGTCGCAAGTGATCTCAGTCCTGATTCTGTGGACGGCCTTCGCTTCGATCTTCTCGCTGATGCTCGGCTATTCGCGGATTCTCTACGCCGCCGCGCGCGATGGAAACTTCTTTCGCATCTTCGCACGCCTGCATGCGACTGAGGCGCATCCGTACGTCGCGACGATTCTTCTCGGCACCGTCGCGGCGATCTTCTGCCAGTTCAACTTGAAGCACGTGCTGCAGGCCATTCTGTCGATCCGCGCGATCATTCCGTTCATGGCGCAGATCGCGGGCGCGGTGATCCTGCGCGAACGGCGGCCGGAGATGCGACGCCCGTTCCGCATGTGGCTCTATCCCCTCCCAGCGATCGTGGCACTCGGGTTGTGGTCGTACATCGTCATCTCGCCGGAAAAGGGATTGAAGGTGGGAGGGCTGTACGTGATGGCGGCGGGGAGCATTTTTTATTTTGCGCGCTCGTGGATAGCAAGACGGAACCAAAAACCTTGAATTTCGAATTTCGAATGAAGAATTAAGAATTGCCTCTTTCTCAATTCTTCATTCGAAATTCGAAATTCGAAATTTGTCTAGAATGCCGCCATGCGTCGATTCGTCCTTCTCGCCCTGATCGCGTTTCCTGCCCTCGCGCAGCAGCCTTTCGACAAACTCGCGTCCGACACGATGTCGACGTGGCGCCTTCCCGGCATGGCGGTGGCGATCGTGCAGAACGATCGGGTCATTTACCTGAAGGGCTTCGGCGTGAAGGAATTCGGAAAGCAGGATCCGGTGACTGCCGACACGCTTTTCGAAATCGGATCGACGACCAAGGCCTTCACAACCACCGCCATGGCGATGCTGGTCGATGATAAGAAGATCGACTGGGATGACCCCGTTCGTAAACATCTTGACTACTTTCGCCTCGCGGATCCGTGCGCCGATTCGCTGGTCATGCTCCGCGACATCGTCTCGCATCGCACGGGCCTCTCGCGCCACGACGAGCTGTGGGACAACTCGCCGTGGTCGCGCGATGACATCCTCCACCGCATCGCAAGTGTGAAGCTGACGAAACCGATCCGCTCGGCCTACCAGTACAACAACATCATGTTCATGGCCGCCGGCGACGTCGTGGCGTCGGCATCGAAGATGACATGGGACGATTTCGTACGCGCGCGCATCTTCCAGCCCCTTGGCATGACCCGCACACGTTCGCTGTACGCAGATTGGCCGGCGTCAGACCATGCGACCGGCCATCGCTACGCGCACGACACGATCAGGATTCAAACGATGAGCGACGACACGAACATCGGTCCGGCGGGCGCAATCAAGTCTTCGGCGCGCGACATGGCGCAGTGGCTTCGCTTCCAGCTCGCGGATGGCGTGATCGACGGAAAACGCCTCGTGTCCGAGGATGCGCTGAACGAGACGAAGACGCCGCAGATGCCGCTGCGTCTCGACAAACAGACCCGCGAAACGAATCCGTTCATTCACGTGCAGTCATACGCGATGGGCTGGATCGTTCAGGACTATCGTGGCGAGTTGCTGGTCTCGCACGGCGGCGCGCTCAACGGATTCCGCACGCAGGTGGCGCTGCTTCCCGAACGCCATGCGGGAGTCGTCGTCATGACGAACATGGGCCGAGGATTCGGAATCATCGCGCTGCGCAATTCGATCCTCGACGCTCTTCTGCAAGCCACGCCATCGCGCGATTGGAACACCGTCTACCTCGGCGTCGAAAAGCGCGCCGACGAGAATGAGGAAAAAGCGAAGAAAGAGCGCGAGACGAAACGCGTCGCGAACACGAAACCGTCTCACGATCTCATGAGCTACACCGGCACGTATCACAACGATGCGTACGGCGACGCGAAGGTGGACTTCGAAGAAGGCGCTCTCGTCCTGCGATGGAGCCGGATGACGGTGCAGCTCACCCACTATCACTTCGATACATTCCTGGCGATTTCAGAAGCAGACGACGTCGACGAGCAGGTGCTGTTTCAGCTCGGGGCGGACGGGAATGTGAAATCGATGACGGTGTTTGGCGAGGAATTCGTGAAGAAATGACCGACCTCCCCCGCGTCGTAATCCTCGGCGGCGGCTTCGGTGGCCTCTACGCCACAAAAGCGCTCAAGCATGCGCCGGCGCAGATCACCATCGTCGACCGACGCAACTTCCATCTCTTCCAGCCGCTGCTCTACCAGGTTGCGACGGCGGCGCTCAATCCGAGCGACATCGCGTATCCGATTCGATCCATCGTCGCGAGACAGAAGAACGCGAATGTGATTCTCGGCGAAGCGACGGCGGTCGATCTCGAGCGAAAAGTCGTGAAGCTGGTCGACGGCGAAGTCGCGTACGACTACCTGATCATTGCCACCGGCGCGACGCATTCGTATTTCAAACATCCGGAATGGGCACGCGATGCGCCGGGACTCAAAAGCATCGAGGACGCGCTCGAGATCCGGCGCCGCGTTCTGCTGGCGTTCGAACACGCCGAGCGCGAGACCGATCCCGACAAACAGAAGGCGTGGCTGACATTCGTGATCGTCGGCGGAGGTCCGACCGGCGTGGAGCTCGCCGGTGCGCTCTCAGAAATCGCGCGGCAGACAATGATTCGCGATTTTCGACGCATCAATTCGTCGAGTGCACGCGTGATCCTCATTGAAGGTACCGATCGCGTTCTACCTGTCTATCCGCCCGACCTCTCCGGGAAAGCTGAGAATCAGTTGCGCGATCTCGGCGTGGAGGTGATCACGAAAGGCTTCGTGACAGCGGTCGACGATCACAGCGTGCATGTTGGAGAAACAAAGATTGGAACGCGAACGGTGCTGTGGGCAGCCGGCGTGCAGGGTTCGCCGCTTGCTCGCACGCTCGGCGCTCCGCTCGATCGCGCCGGCCGCGTCCTCGTGAATCCAGATCTGACTCTGCCAAAGCATCCGGAAGTCTTCGTCATCGGAGATCTGGCGGCGGTCGATCAAGTTCCCGGCGTCGCGCCGGCGGCGATTCAGGAAGGCCAGCACGTTGCGCGCAACATCGAGCGCGCACTCGGCGGTCAGCCGCTGCGGCCGTTTCACTACTGGGACAAAGGCTCACTCGCGACCATCGGCCGCGCGCGCGGCGTCGCGGACCTCGGCCGCATCCACATGAGCGGATTTTTCGCGTGGTTTGCCTGGCTCGCCATCCACCTCTTTTTCCTGATCGGATTTCGCAACCGGCTGCTCGTCATGCTCCAATGGGCATGGGCGTACATCACCTTTCAGCGCGGCGCCCGTCTGATCACGGGGCGGGATACGACGACGTAGCGGTCCGAAGTTACTTCACCGGCGCCATCAAATGCTGATAGGGCGTTCCGGCCCACATCACGTACGGAACCGATGGGTCAGGGTCAGCAGCTTTCGGGTAGGAATCGTAGAATGCCGCATCCCCGCCGACGACCATGACGTGCGGACCGGTCTTGATCCAATGATTGGTGGCCGTGGGTTTCGTCGCGTATGGATCGACATTGCTGGCGTCTGTGCCGCCGGCCAGCATGTACATGAAGCCGACCTTGCCGGCGGGAGGCGTCTGGTGGCCCATCCAGGCCTTCGCCCATTCCATTGCATTCGCATCCATGCACATCGGATCCGGACCCGGCGTCCCGGGATTGTCCGGCATGCACGTGAAGCTGTTGGTTCCCTTGCGAAGAACTCGCATCGCGCCGTCGGCCTCCATGTTGACGATGGTTGCGCCCTTCGACACGCTCATCGGCGCAGCTTTCTGCGCGCTGGCAATCAGTTGAGCATCAGTCGGTTTTGCGACTTTGGCGGCGGCCGCGTTTGTTGCCATACCGGCGGAAAGGATCACCAGACTCATCACTACGTACTTCGATTGCATAGAGTTCTCACTCCTTTTCGAATCTGACCGTTTTTGGACGGCTCAATGTACGCTTGTAATCCGATGGATGCAAAGAAAGGGTCCCTATTCGCCGCCACCGCCGCACTTCTGATTGTCGGGTGCGGCACTTCGGTGTTCGATCACACGGTGCGAGTGTTATGCGTAAACCCGCCGGCACACTGCGGTTCATCGCTGCGCGTCCTGGCGTTTACCCCGACGCAGGATTACTCGGCTGACGCACAATGGGCCGGCGGCCGCACAAGTCTGACCGCTCCCAACGCACCGTACGTTGCCACGGTGAGCGCAACGGACGTCAAATGGATGTGGGATTTTTCTCCGTCACAGTCGGTCTCCATCGGTCTGTTCATTCCCTGTGTTCGCTCGGACGGATGGTGGGTCATCGATGTTGTTCCGCAGCGCGGTGTCGCGGTCGCCGGTTCTGCCCGTTTCTGTCCGTGGGGAACCCTGACTCCCGCATCTGACGCGCCGGTCCTTCCCATCAGCACGCTCGGGATCGTGACCAAAGGTCGGGCATGGGATCTCACGATCCGCGTGAGAATGCCGTCGGCGGCGACGACATGACCATTGCGACTCTGATTCTCGGCATCTTGCTGCAAATCGGCCGGCCGCCCCGAGTCATTCGCAGCCCAGTGGAGTCGAAGGCGCGCGACTTTGTGACGAATTTCACGAAGTCGCGGTTCGACATGGCTTCGAAGGACTTCAATGAGTCGATGCGCGTGGTCGTGACGCCGTCGGCGCTGGCCGAAGTGAAGCAGCAATCCGACGTCAATCTCGGGCAATTCCGCTCGATCGTCATGGTGCGCCAGCGAAGAGAAGACAACTTCCGCGTGGTTGAGGTCGTGTGCAGATTCGAGAAGTCCTTGGGCGCCTTTCGTGTGGCGTTTGACTTGTTAGACAACATCGGAGCCGTGTATCTCGACCCCCTAACGACCGAACCTGTGGAACCTGTTCTCGAAGCAGCCGCGCGCGAGTTCTTGAAGAATTTCGTGGCAAAGGATTTCGAGGCCGCGACCAGCCACTTCGACCGGAATATGCAGATCCAGTTGTCGCCGTCTAAGCTCGCAAAGATGCAGACGCAAGTCGCGAATTCATACGGCGAGTTCCGTTCTGTCAAAGAGGTCCGTCAGATCACCGACGAGTCGTATCGAACCATCGAGTTGATCGCGGTGTATGACCGCTCACCCGTTTCAATTCGCATCGCTTTCAACAGCGAGGATCTGGTGACCGGCATCAAACTCGTGCCTGTCGCGCCTGAGAACCCTTAGTGGCGAACGCCGCGGCGACGGACGGGCGCGGCGGGCGGTTGCTCCGTCACGACCGGCGCTGTGAACGTCACGTTCGGATTACCCGAACCGACGACCGGCGCGAGGCCGACCATCTTCGTCTCGCCGGTTTGATTGTCGATCGAGACGGCCGAGGCGGCCACGCGCGCCGCTCCGGCGGTCGCGGTCACGACCAGCTCCACGTTCGTGCGATCTTTGCGGCGATCGGCGGCGTCGAGGCCGAGGTTGCCGAAGACAGTGTCGAGCTTGAGCTGCTGATTGGGCGCGATCGTGAAATCCTTCTCCGCGATCGGACGGCTGCGATTGCCCGCTTCGTACAAACGCACGTTGACGAATCCCGACGCGCTGCCGACTTCATTGAGCAGCAGAATCCATCGCGTGCCGCGCGTCGGATCGACCGATTGCTCGAGTCCATCGAGGAACAGCGGACGCGTTGCCGATGAGGCTGCGCTGGTGAGCGCTTCGGAGAATGACGTCGGCAGCGGCATCGCACTGGCCGGCGAGGTTGTGCCCGAAGGCGACGTGCTTTGCAGGACCGCGAATACTTTTCCATTCGACGGACCGACGAGGAACAGATTTCCATCCGATGGTGTCGCGACCGCGAAGAGATCTTTCATCACATCGTTGAAGACGGTCGTCTGACCCGCATTGACCGTGACCGACCGGACGAGCGCCGCGCCGGCGCCGGACGGATAGAAGCTCGCGTTGAAGACCACCTGCGATGACTGCGCGGCCAGCCCGATTGACGTTTTGTACGACGGCGCGCTGCCGGCGGATGTGCTTCCGCTGATCACCGGCACAACGGTCGTGACGCTCGGCGTCGTCGCTTCGGGCCTCGCCTTCGCGAACGCGCGCGCGAGAGACGTCGCGCTCACGCGCTCGTTGAGCGGACGGCTGAGGATCGTCGCGTTTCCGAGCGATGCCAGACCGATAATCGATCCGCCGCCCGAATCGACATTGATATCGAATCGCGTCGCGGCATTGACCGCGAAGCGCTTCATCCCGTACCTCGGAATGTCCTGCGTGATCGTCTGACCGGTGTCGCTCGTGACGCGCACGGTGGCCTTATCGAGTCCGCTCGTTTCCGCGAGAGTGAGATTGATCGTGACGCCAGGAATCGGCGGCAGATAGATGACGTGCGGCGTCGCGACGCGCGCACCCTCACTGCGCGCAACCACTGGAACGCCGGCGGTGACGGTGATGAGTCCGAGGCGTTCGCGTGGAATGCGGACCTCGATTTGTCCTGCCGTTCCGGCTGCGACGCCGAAGACCTGTACGACCGGATCAGTCAGCGTGACCACGTCGTTCGGCGGAACCAGGATGACAGCGCGCTTGACCGCAGCGACGTCGAATCCATCGGCGCCGCTCGGTGTGAAGATCAATTCCGCTTGCACGGAATCGCCGCCGTTGTTGGTCAGACGAAGGCGATTCACGGCATCCGGCACGATGAACGATCGCGCGGAGACCTCGAGCGATGATGTGCGCCCGCCGCTGACGGCAATGCGATCGTTGTCCTGGACGAGCAGCCGCGACGATGCGCCATCTTTTGTGCGCACCGTGAAGTAGGTGTATCGCGGAAGCGGCGAGCCGTTCGCAGCGAACGGACGGCGCGTCAGCAGCTTGAACGTGCGGCTCGTTCCAGCGGCCAGCGGCTGCGAGTTCCAGCCGTTTTCCGGGATCAGCCAGACGTCGGGGCCGACTTCCGCCGCAAGCTCCATCGGCGATGTGCTGTTGTTGCGAATCGTGATGTCGCGTCCGGCGCGATTCGAATCGTCGTCGCCGCTGAATCCGGGAAACGCAACGTAATTGCCGGGAGTGCCGTCGATGACGAACTGCGGCGCGGCCGCCGGTCCACCGCCGACCTTCAGGTTGACGAATGCGTAGGGCGTCACCGCAAGCTGTTGCGTGACACCGACCGCGAAGATCACGCCCTGATACGAAGCAGCGGTGTTGTTAGGCGGACCGCTGTATTGAATCGTGAACGTCCTGGGCGTCCGCGGTTGCAGCGTGATGAACGCGCCACCTTCCGCGATGCTGAAGAACGGCCGCGAGCCGGGCAGCTCGGACTGGCCGACGATGATCTGCGCGGGCGTTGCGCCGATGTTCTCGAGCGTGAATCTGGAAGCGCGGTCTTCGATCTTCTCTCCGAGCGACACGACCGCCGACTGCGGTTGAACAGTAAAGATGATGTTCGACGGCGCATTGGTGATCGCGACGCTCTTGGCATCAGATGCAGCGCCACTCTTGGATAAATCGCACGCCGGCACCGCGCGAACGCGGTGGTAGATCGTGCTCGGCGATCCGGCAATGAATGACGCGGCCGTCGAGCTGGTGACCTGCGAGTCGAGGATCGAGGAGAAAGAAGCGGACGTCGAACGCTCAACGAGATATCCGCCATCGACATCGAGACCAGCGGACGGCGACCACACGATCGTGTAGGTCGCGCCGGTCGATACGGCCGGCGGCGCAAAGAGGATCGAGGTAGGCCCTGGCACGTTGCAGATGGTCTGGGTCGTGAAACTCGCGACCGGCGTGCTGACGGCGCTCGTGCACGCTGCGACGACGCGCCAGAAATACGTCACGCCGGGATCGAGCGAAGGAAGCGCCAGCGAGGTCTGGCTAGCCGGAATTCCACTGCGCAGCAGCGGCGGATTCGACGTCGTGCCGAAGTACACGTCGACCGTGCTGTTGACTTGCGCCACCGACCACACGAGCGAGACGCTGGTCGCAATGTTCGACGCGCCGTTAGGCGGCGACGTTTGTGTGACTGACGGCGAGCTTCCGCACGGCGCAGCCCCTGATGTCGTGAACGATCGAATGGATGAATTCGAAGTTTTGGTCGCATCGCACGCCGCGTGCGCAACGACAAACCAGAAGACGCGGCCAGGTGTGTTCGGCACCGAGTGAGTGGTGGTTGTCAAACCCGATTCAATCAGCGGCGGCGGATTGGTGGTGCCGAGGTAGAGGTCGTACGTGGCGGCGCCTGGGGCGGCTTGCCAATCGAGACTCGCGATCTGTCCAGTGGCGTTATCGGCCGGCGCGATGAGATCGAATGCGCCGACGCCGCATCCGGCGGCCGTCGTGAAGTTAGCGACGGTAGATGTGGCGGTTGCAACTGTCGGACAGAACGGATCACCCTTCGCGGTCACGCTCCAGAAGTAACGCGTGTTCGGCGACAGATTTGCCGTGAACGAAGTCTCCGTGAGGTCCGAAGCGATGACGCGCACCGGCGGGTTGTTCGTGTCGAGCTTCACGTCGTAACGGAATGCGCCGGTCACGCTGCTCCAGCTGAGCGAAGGCGTCGTTCCGGGATTGGTCGGATTCGTGAGCTGCGGCGCCGTCACTGTGGTGCATGCGAAGACGGCGCGCACGCGGTTGTTGTTCGAGTCGGAGACAAAAACATTGCCGGCGCGGTCGACCGCAACGCCGCTCAGATTGAACGGGAAGTTCAACTTCGCGTCTTTGGCGGGACCGTTGTCGCCGGTGAAATCCGCATCGATGTACGAGTAAGTGCCGGCGCCGGCGACAGTGCTGATCGTGGATGTCGCGAGATCGATCACGCGCACGCGCGACGCGCTCCCGTCCGTTAAATACAGCTTGCCGCGAGCGCGATCGATCGCCATGTGTCCTGGCGCGAAGTACGCCTGCGCCGCCGGACCGCCGTCGCCAAACGGAGGCTGATCGCTTCCGCCGCCCGCGAATGTCGAGATCGTTCCGCCCGGCGTCACTTTTCGGATCACGTTGTTGGACGAATCGGAAATGTACGCGTTGCCTCCGCCGTCGAACACGGCTTGATTGGGACCGCTGAGGCCCGCCGCGGTTGCAAGGCCGCCATCGCCCGTCAGCTCGCTCTTACCATTTCCAGCGAAGGTCGACACGCGCTTCGTCGCTACGTCGATCTTCCAGATCTTGTTTGCGTCCGCGTCGGCGACGTAGAGATTTCCAGCGGCATCGAAAGCGATTCCCACGGCCCGCGAGAACTTCGCATCGAGGGCCGCGACGCCTTCGTTGTTCGTGTTCGCGTCCGGAGGCAGTCCGCTTCCTGCGAAGAAGGTCAGGAACCCGGTTCTAACATCGACCTTCTTGATGCGCTGGTTGCCCGAATCGGCGATGAAGAGATCGCCGTTCGCGTCGAACGCCAGGTCGGCGGGAAAGAACGCACTCTGCGTCGCAGGTTTGCCACTTTCATTGTTGTCGTAATAGCCGCCGTTGCCGGCGAATGTCGAGATCAGACCGGTCGCGACATCGACCTTGCGCACGAGAAGATTCGCGCTGTCAGCGATGAAGATGTTGCCGGCTGCATCGGTCGTGACGCCTTGCGGGGAACGGAGAATCGCCGCCGTGGCGGGAAGTCCATCGCCGACATAGGAACCGCCGCCCGCGACGAACGTGAAGTCCATCGTCGACGCTGGCGTGAATCGCACGATCGCCCCATACGCGTCGGTGCTGAGGAGCAGATTGCCGGACGGTTCGACGACCATCCCGTAGCTGAGCCCGAAGTCGAATGCCAGTGTGGTGATGAGGCGCGTCGCTTTGTCGACGCGGCGAACGCCGCTTTCAGAATCGATTAGAAGATTTCCGTCGCGATCGAAGGCCAACACCGTCGTGAAGCCGAGGTCGACGGTGTTCGCCGGCACACCATTCGCTTTCGCAGTTCCACCGCCGGCATACGTGTCGATGTTTCCCGTGACGGCATCGATGCGGCGGACGCGAGAATTGCCTGCGTCGGCGATGTAGATGTTTCCGGCGCTGTCCGCGACAATGCCGAAGGGTGAGTTGAATTTGGCGCCGAGTGCAGAGCCGCCGTCGCCGGCGAAACCCTCCGATCCGTCTTCCGGACCCGAAATCGTCGTGATCACGCTGGTCGACAACACGACTTTGCGGACGCGTTGTCCAATGAATCCCGATTCCGTGATGTAGAGACTTCCGCGATCGATCCAGATTCCCCACGGTTCGCGCAGGACGGCCTCGGTCGCCGGACCGTTGTCACCGATCGTGTTGTCCGGACGCTCCGATCCGCGGCCGGCGATGGTCGTGATGATCCCGGTCTTCGCGTCGATTTTGCGCACGCGGCCGTTGCCGGAATCGGTGACGTAGACGTTGTCGCTCGCGTCGATGAAGAGCGTGCGCGGCTCCTTCAGCGTCGCGCGGCGCGCCGGACCGCCATCGCCGCCGAAGCCGGCGGCTCCCGTCCCTGCGATCGTCTCGACTGTTCCAGTCCGGAGATCGATTCGGCGGATGACTCCCTGGAACCGCTCGACGACGTACAGCCGTCCGGCGGAATCGAGTGCCAGACCGCGCGGCCCGAACAGGGCGATGTTGGTCGCAAGCTGGCCGTCGTCACTTCCGCCGCCCGCGACGGTGACGATCGATTGCGCCCCTGCTTCTAGCGCGATGAAGAAAAGCGCGGCAGCCGCCGTCGCACAAAATCTTGTTCGCATAGTTTTGGAGAGACTGGCCCGGCATTCTACACTCAGCTCCCATGCGAAATGTCGCCGTGTTCGCCGTCACACTTTTCCTCGCCTGTAGCTCGACTGCGCCCGATTCGACATTCGATCGCAACATCACGGGGCAGATCGACGCGCGGATCGAACGCGCGATCGCTGACAAGAGGATCCCCGGCGGCGTCTATCACCTCGAGCAGAACGGCAAAATCTACGAGAAGGTCTACGGCAATCGGGCGCTGATTCCGGCTGTCGAACCGATGACCGTCGACACGGTCTTCGATGCCGCCTCGATCACGAAGGTGGCGGCGACCACGCCCGCCATCTGGCTGCTGATTCAGCGCGGCAAGATCGGACTCGATGATCCGGCGCAGAAATATGTGCCGGAGTTTCCGCGCGGCGACGTCACGATCCGGCATTTGCTGACGCACACGTCGGGATTGCGCCCCGACCTCGATCTCAACGATCCGTGGAGCGGTTACGACACCGCGATGCAGCTCGTGATGCGTGAGAAGCTGACGAACAATCCCGGGTACGTCTTCCGCTACTCCGACATCAACTTCGAGCTCCTCGGCGAAATCGTGCAGCGGGTGTCGGGGGAAAAGCTCGATGTTTTCTGCCGTCGCGAGATTTTCGAGCCGCTAAACATGACCGATTCCGGATTCCGGCCCCTCACCCGGCGCTCCGCGCCACCCTCTCCCGATGGGAGAGGGGCAAAGCCTGCCGTCCTTCTCCCATCGGGAGAAGGTGCCCCTGAGCGGAGCGAAGGGGCGGATGAGGGGCGTATTGCCCCCACTGAACCTGC
>DATBSF010000436.1:0-8260 GCA_036559905.1 Thermoanaerobaculia bacterium
GGCACAACACGCCGAGGCGACGCTGTCGGCGATCGGATCTGATCGCATCGCGATCGTTCGCGAGTTATTCCGGAATCTCGTCACGGCTCAGGGAACCCGCATCGCACGCGATCGCGACGAACTGCTGGCACTCTTTTCCGATCGCAAAGCCGCGAACGAAGTATTCGGTGCTCTCATCGCCGCTCGTCTGCTCACATCGTACGAAGCAGATCAAACGAGGATCGAGATCATTCACGAGTCACTTCTCACGTCGTGGCCTCGCCTGGTGCGATGGCGAGCGCAGGACGCTGAGGGCTCGCTGTTGCGTGATCAATTACGACAAGCCGCATACGCCTGGAAGGATCGGGGCCAGTCGATCGATCTCTTATGGGGCGGAACTCCGCTCAGAGAGTACGAACTATGGCGGGAGCGGTATGCGGGAACGCTGACTCCGGTCGAACAAGAGTTCGGCAGTGCGATGGTGGCGCACGCACGACGGAAACGTCGACGCTCTGTCATTGCCGCTGCCGTGGCTATCGCCATTCTTTCGATCGGCCTCATTGTCATGGCGGTTTTCCGTCAGCGCGCCGTCGCCGAAGCTCGACGTGCCGAAGCGGCGAAGCTTCTCGCCCTCGGCCGGACCGCGATCGACGCGAACAACGCTCTCGCACTTGCGTACTCAGTCGCCAGTCTCGAACTCAGTGACACGGCCGAAGCACGTCAGTTCGCGGCCGAATCGCTATGGCGCGGGCCGATGCCGATGCGCGTGCCGCTCCCAAAAGGAGAAGGTGCAGGAGGCTTCGCCTTCAGCCCGGATGGGAAATCGCTCGCTGTCGGATCCGGAATTGGCGACATCTACCTCTTTTCCGAATCTGGAGGTCCTCCGCGCATGATCGGCACGAAGGACATCAAGGGAGCGACCGGCCCGGTCGCGTTCGCACCGGACGGCGATCTTCTCGTATCGCGTTACGCAGATGGAAAAATCCGCATCTGGTCGATCAAAACGAACAGCATCGTGCGGACTCTGGACGGCACATGCGGATTCCAAGTAATCGGAGATCTTCTCTACACGTGTTACTCGGCCGAAAACGATCTCAGGGTGCTTTCTGTTTCTGCGATTGAAGGCGGACCTTCGCGTGAGATCTTTCGGGGAAAGCGCACGGGAGTCATCGACTCGAAGGAGCGATGGATGGCACAAGGCGATTGCACACTCATCGGCTTGGATGCGCCGGCGAGATCGATCGCACTCTGGAAAAGTGAGGCTAAAACGGAGCTTCCGGTTTTCCCGGTCGTCAGCTTTACGAATGACGGCACGCGTTTAGCCTGCGCAGATTCGAGCGGCGAGATCAGATTGTGGTCGCTGTCCGGCGATGAGCCGCGTTTGATCCGCTCGTTGAAAGGGCGAGAGCGACCTCTTCAGATCGCGTTCGATCCCGCCGCGCGTTTTCTTGCCGCCGTCGTGGAAAGTGCCGGCGTCATCGAACTCTGGGATCTCGACGCGCCTCCTGATGCCGAACCACGCACGCTCACGTCGAGCGCATACAGAGTCGCATTCGATTCTCGCGGCCGGTGGATGGCTTCGACCGACAGAACAGGCTCGCTCGCGTCGATCTGGCCGTTGTCGAGGCGTTTTCCTTTCAGATTAGATCGAAGCGGCGCAGAAGATCTTGACTTTTCGGCCGATAGTGCGTGGCTCATTGCGACTCGACCGGTCCAGGGCGTTTCGCGCACACCGCTTCGCCCCTCGATCGCAACACGCGGAGATCGGCTTACGGGCCCGAACTCGTGGGGAGCCGCGGCCGATCATACTGGCCGCAGGATTCTGGTCGGCGGTGAAGGTCGCGCCGCAATCTTCCAAGGGGGTACAGAAACGCAACTGCCGACGAGCGCCGGTCACGCTCTCTTCGCCAATGCGTTCAGCTTCGACGGGAAGCTAGCTGCGGCGGGAACACAAGATTTCGGCGGACATGGAGGCGAGATCTGGTTGTGGAACCTGGAGTCCGGAGAAAGGCGAGTGCTGAAGGCCGCTCAGGCCAAAGACGACGTCTTCAACCAGACCATTTGGGACCTCGAGTTTCTGAGGGACGGCAATTTACTTTCCGGCGGAGCAGGTGAAGTGCGTCTCTGGAACCTGCATAGCGGCACGAGCCGACAGATTGCTCGGGCGGAAGGCGAGGTCCACATGGACCTCACCGCTGACGAACGAAATCTTCTGGTCGTTGCCACAACGCAGAACCGGCGCGAAGGCGAGACCACACTCATCAATATGAAAACAAACGTCGCACGCCGCCTCATCTCACATTCGCACGCCGCGAGCGGGGCGTTGGATCCATCTGGGAAATTCGTCGTGACATGGAGCGCGAATGAGCCCGTCGGTCGGATCAGTTCGCTCGCCGGAGAAGACGCGCATCTGCTCATTTCTGGAAATGGAAACGGCGAAGGTGGTCGTAGCGAAGTGGCCGTGTCGCCGGACGGCAAATGGATTGCGTCCTCCGATGGCACGGGTACACGGCTATGGCCAACTCCGGATCTTTCGCAGCGGCCGTTTCAGACTCTGCCATTCGATGCGTTGATGGCAAAGCTGCGTCAACAAACCAATATGCGTGTGGTGGCCGACAAATCGCAGCGTTCCGGCTACAGGATCGATATCGGTGAACTGCCTTCGTGGAAGACCGCTCCGACGTGGTGAACCGTATTTGAAGGCGACCAATCACGAAACCCGCGACAGTCGATTCAATTCGTCACCCCAGCCGAGTGCAACGATGATCTGCCGCGATGTTGTCGCATCCTGATCGTTGTCTTTGATCATCAGGAATCGATTGCCGTCCGCCGTCACATCGTAGTTCGAGGAAGTTGCTCCCGGCGCGCCGCACGACGTGCTCATACCGTGAGAATAGTGTCCCCTCCATAGCTCCTGCGGACGGCCCCCTCGGAAGTCCGATTCCGTCGCGACAGTGACTGCCATCATGCTGTCCCCGCTTCGATAAAACAGCTCGCGGCCGTCGCGCCGCCACACCGGATCTGTCCCGCCGGCATTCGAGACTTGAGACTTCGCTCCCGGCCCGGGGACAGCCTGCACATACACCTCGGCTTTGCCCGACTCATTCGAGCAGTAGGCGAGCCAGTGGCCGTCGGGCGAAAACTTCGGAGATCCTTGAGCGTACTTTGTCGCTTCAAGCGGTCGTGGTCTGCGGTCGCCAACCAGCGGCAAGAGCGTGATCGCCGGCGGCTTATCCGGATTGGCTGCGGTGTACGCGAGGACTTTTCCATCCGGCGAATACGATTCGATGCTTTGAGACGAGCCAGATGCCGGCACGCGCTGCGGCGGACCACTGCGATCGGCTGCAATCTGCCAGAGCTGAAAGCGCCCCATAGGACCGGAGCGATACCCGATGTTCTTTCCATCCGCGGACCAGACGGGCCAGTGGCTCACGCCGTCATTCGTGAGATTCGAGAGCACGCCGCTGGTGAAGTCGTAGAGGTAGACGTCATGGTTCGCTCCTTCGATCTCGATTGCGAGTTGGCGTGCATCGGGCGAGATTCGAGGATGGAGATACGAACGCGGAGGTAACGGAA
Source organism: Thermoanaerobaculia bacterium (assembly GCA_036559905.1). GTDB lineage: Bacteria > Acidobacteriota > Thermoanaerobaculia > Gp7-AA8 > Gp7-AA8 > Gp7-AA10. The sequence continues at coordinate 3,556 of DATBSF010000436.1, forward strand.
GCGGGTCCGGCTTTCCACTCCGATCAACCCACACGAGTGATCTGGCACCGCCTTCAGCGACTCCGGGGACGTAAACGAGATCGCCGTTTCCGGACAGGTCGAAGTTCGCGATCCCGGTATTGCGACTCATCATCACACCCTCGAGGACCGTGACCGGCTGGCCAGTGACTTCGAGTCGATCGGGATCGAAGCGGATCGCGAGCAGCTTGCCGTCGCGCGCGAACACCAGATGGCCTGACCGCGAGTATCGCGGATGTGTGCCGTGTTCGACGAGCGTCTTTCGCTCACCGGTGCGAGGAGAGAACGCGATGATCTGCGCGTCGTCGAAGGACTCCGAATCGACGGTGGCCAGTGTCAGCAGGACTGCGTTTCCGCCGGGGAGCACGATCGGGTACTTGAATACCCGTTCGCCGTGCGTTGTGTCGATCTTCAGAACCTCTTTCGGTTGACCGCCGGCGGCTGGTACGGCGAGGAGTCCACCCGGCATCTCGGAAATGAAATAAATCGTATTGTCCTCGGCCCAAGTGGCGCCGGCGAACGCTCCGCTTCCGCAGATGGTCGCAGGCGCTCCGCCGCTCAAACGAACTTTTCGCAGCGACACGTCTTGTGGAGCGACTCGGAAAAATCCGAGCCAGGCCCCGTCGGGAGAGAAAAACGCCGCTGCGCTCCTGTCGAGTTGGTCCAAATGTCGCGATACAAGGTCGCGCAGCTCGCGAATATAGATGCCGCCCGGTTGCGCATTTCGCACGGTGTTAAACGCAACGCGACGCCCATCCGGCGAGAAAGCGACACGGTCATTGAAGCTGACCTGCAGAAAGTCTCCTTCAGGAATCGCGATCGCGAAACGTGCGAGATTGCGCGACGGCGATGTCCGCCAGCGGTTGGGACCGAGCATCGCAACGCCTGCAGCGCCGGCGATGGCGCCGCCGAGGGCGCTAAGCACCGTTCGACGCGTGACGTGCGCCGGTTCGACGCGAGGCTCCTCTTCGGAGGCAGGATTCGTGACCGCGTTCTCCAAAAGGATGCGCGCTTCGCCGATGTCGCGCAGCCGCCGCTTCGGGTCTTTTTCCAGGCAGCGTCGCATGACACGTCGTACGGAGACTGGAGTCGCATCTGGCAGCCGATCCCACGGGGGTTCGCCTTGAAGAATGCTCGCGAGGGTGTCAGACAGCGTCTCGCCCGCGAACGGCGGCTGACCGGTCAACATCTCAAAGAGCACACATCCGAATGCCCAGATGTCTGTGCGTTTGTCGACCGTCTTCCCGCGCGCCTGCTCCGGACTCATGTACCCGGCTGTGCCCAGAATCGTTCCCTCGCGCGTTGCCTGGATTGCTGTTGATGCTTCGTCCGATACCGAGGAATCGTCGGAAGCGGCCTTGGCCAGGCCGAAATCGAGGACTTTCACGTTGCCATCAGAGGCGATTGCCACGTTCGCCGGCTTGATGTCGCGATGGATGATGCCCCGCTCATGCGCCGCCTCGAGCGCCTCCGCAATCTGATGCGCGATGGTCAACGCTTCATCGATCGTGATGCCGCGCGAGATGCGTTCAGCAAGCGTTTCGCCCTCGACCAGCTCGAGAACGAGAGCCCGCGACCCGTCCGTCTCCTCAATGCCGTAGATCGCGGCGATGTGCGAATTGTTGAGCGCCGCGAGCAGTTGCGCTTCGCGTTCGAAGCGCGCGAGTCGCTCGCGATCAGCAGTGAAGCCGCTCGGGAGAATCTTGATGGCGACATCGCGTCCCAAGCGGCTGTCGCGCGCACGATAGACCTCTCCCATTCCGCCGGCGCCGATCGCACCGACGATGACATAAGGCCCAACGCGACTTCCGGTGGACAGGCCCATCGACTGAAAGTTGGTGGAACCTCATGATCCTATCGCCGACACCGCGCGGATTCAAATCGATTCAGTGGCTGGCTTTTCGCGTGCGCGCAGCCGCGCCCGAATTGCGAATCGGCTGGAGCGTGCGTAGATAACGATAGATCGCGCGCAGATCGTCATCCGACATCCGGGCGATCTGCCGCCAGGGCATGAATGGATGCAGCGTAACGCCGGCGGGATCCTTTCCCGTCCGCAGCGTCTCCAGAAAGTCGCTCTCGGTCCAGGAGCCGATTCCGGTTTCGGTATCGGGCGTGAGATTCGATGGTTTTTCTGGGAAGTCTTTCGGGGGATTTGCCATTCCCGCGAAGAGCCGGCTCCTGTCGGGTGCTGATCGAATTCCGCCGCGTGGCGTATGACATTCAGCGCAAAGGCCCACGTGTTGTGCGAGATATCCGCCGTATTCGGCGGTCGCTGCTCGAGGAGGCGCTGTAACCGAAACGGCCGGTTCCGGTCCGAGCAGCAGAAGTTTTCCGAGTTTGAAAACGAAGTTGGGACTCTGCTTCACTGCATTGCGAACGGGCGGCAGGCTTTCGAGGTAGCGCGCCACCGCAAGCGCGTCGTCGTCCGACATTCCGTGGAACCATTCGTAGGGCATGACCGGCGCCAGCAAGCGTCCGTCCTTCCGCTGCCCGTTGCGCAGCGCGCGGACGATCTCGGCCTCGCTCCAGGTGCCCAGTCCAGTATCGCGATCCGAGGTGAGGTTCGATGCGCGAGCGGTTCCGATGCGCCAGTCGCTGAATTCCATTCCGCCACTGAGCGGACCATCGACATCATGCTTTGCATCCGCCGCGTGACAACCGCCGCAGACCGCGATGCTGCGCACGATCTCCTGACCGCGTGCGATGAGTGCGGCTGAATCGGCGGATCGTGCCGGGGGTAGTGAGGGTAGTGGGACCTGCGTGTGACGGCAACCGACGATGAAGAGGAGTGCGATCAGAATTCGGTGCAGCTTCATGATCGAGCGGCTTGCACGACGAACGCCAGCCGCGCATCACCATACGAGCAGCCTCGCAGAAACAGCAGCGGCCATCGCGCTGCGCGGGCACTCGGGCTACTATCTCGAGCGAAGGAATCGCATGTCTGACGAATCCATCATCCACGTCGAGAAGCTGCTGAAGCGGTACGGCGATCTCGTCGCGGTCGATGGCATTTCATTCACGGTCCGCTCAGGCGAGATCTTCGCGTTTCTCGGTCCGAATGGCGCCGGGAAGACCACCACGATCAAGATGCTCACCACGCTGCTGAAACCGACGAGCGGGAACATCACGATCGACGGGCTGGATCCCACACGCGATTCGATCGGCGTGCGCCGCCGATTCGGGATTGTCTTTCAGGACCCGAGCCTCGACAACGAGCTCACGGCGGTCGAGAACCTCGAGCTGCACGCTTCGCTCTACGCGATTCCACGCGCGCAGCGGCAGGATCGGATCGAGCAGCTCCTGAGGTTGTTCGAACTGTGGGAGCGCCGTAACTCAGTCGTCAAGGAATTCTCGGGAGGCATGAAGCGCCGCCTCGAGATCGCGCGAGGGCTGCTGCACACGCCGAAGATTCTTTTTCTGGATGAACCGACGCTCGGACTCGATCCGCAGACGCGAAATCAGTTGTGGACTGTCGTCGGGAAGCTCAACGAGCAGGAAGGCGTCACGGTTTTTCTGACGACGCACTACATGGATGAAGCGGAGCGGGTCGCCAAACGGATCGCCATCATCGATCACGGCCGGATCGTCGCCGAAGGATCGGCCGAGGCGCTGAAGCAGCAGACTGCAACGACGACGCTCGAAGATGCATTTCTGGCGCTCACCGGTACGACGATTCGTGAAGAGGCGGCAGGGAGTATGGACAGGATGCGAAACATGGCGCGCATGTTTGGACGGTGATGACCTTCGACGTTATCCGCATGTTGTGGATCCGGCAGCTCAAGCGGTACGTGCGCTCGCGTGCACGCATCGTCGGCTCCCTCGGTCAGCCGCTGCTGTTCCTCGTGGCGCTCGGCTTCGGGTTCGGGCCCGTTTTTCGGCGCGCCGGGCAGGGGAATTACATTCAGTTCCTCGCCCCGGGCGTCATTTGCATGACGATTCTCTTCACGGCGATCTTCAGCGGCATCGAGCTGATTTGGGATCGGCAGTTCGGATTTCTGAAAGAGACCCTGGTTGCGCCGGTGTCGCGGCTGACGATCATGGTGGGCCGGACGTTAGGCGGCGCAACGGTGGCGCTCATTCAGGGAGTGATCGTGAGCGTTGTGTGCATTCTGGTCGGTTTTCGTCCCGGACTCGCCGCCATTCCCATCGCGTTCGTCGTCATGGCACTGGTGGCCCTGATGTTCACCGCCCTCGGAACCGCCATCGCCTCGGTCATGGAAGATTTCCAGGGTTTTCAGCTGGTCATGAACTTCGTGGTGATGCCGACGTTCTTTCTCTCCGGCGCGCTCTTTCCGCTGACGAATGCGCCCCGCGCCCTTCAAGTGATCGCTTCGATCGATCCGCTCTCGTACGGTGTCGATGGCCTGAGAAGCATGCTCACGGGCCTGTCGCATTTCGGCGTGGGAACCGACTTCGCGGTGCTGTCGATCCTGACCGCTGTGTTTCTTCTCAGCGGCAGCTACTTGTTCTCGCGAATTCAACTGTAGGATCGCCGAGCTCTTTCACCTGCTCTCTCCTCCGAGCGCTTTGTAGACGGAGATCGCCGACACGGCCACGCGCGACTCGGCAGCCGCAAGGCGGTCCTCGCCGTCGCGAAGCGTGCGTTGCGCGTCCAGCACGGTGAGAAAGTTGTCAAGTCCGGCGCGATAGCGTGAATCTGCAAGATCGACGGCGCGCGCTTCGGCGG
>DATBSF010000437.1:0-8463 GCA_036559905.1 Thermoanaerobaculia bacterium
GGGCACGGGGCACTGCGCGGCGGTGCCGGCGCAGTCGATCTTTCCCTCGCGCAGGATCACATTCGCGTTCGCGATCGGCGCGCTGCCGCGGCCGTCGATCAGCGTGCCGCCGACGATCGCGCGCGACGGGGCGGGCGTGCCGGGCGGGGCGTCGATGGCGCCGGTCACGGCGATTTTCCAGCCATCTGGCGTCTTGACGAACAGGCGCTCGGAGATTCCGGAATGCTCGTCACCGCCGGCGTAGCGGACGCGATAGCGATACGTACCGTAAACCCATCCCGGCTGCAGCGACGTCAGGTGGACATCGCTGGCCTCGATCGAATCGGGCCACGGACCGCGCGCCTTCGCGAACTCGTCGTAGCCGGTCGTGAATCCGCTCGGACCGCCGCGCACCAGCAGCGGCGAGTGCAGGTAACACGAAAGGTAGGCGTCGCGATTCTGTTGCTTGATCGCGTTGATGTTGGCGTCGAAGACGGCGCGCGCTCCGGCGATGTCGTCGGACTGTGCGAAGGCCGGCAATGCGATCGCCAGCAGAAGGATCCCGATTCGTTGCATCGGCACATTGTAGAATGCCGCGATCCCACAGATGCCGGACGAACAACGCCGCTACGCCGAACGGATCACTCTCAAGGAGCCGATCGTCGCGATGATCGGCGACATGGAGGCTCGCATCGTCGAGATCAGCCTGATCGGCGGGCGGATCGAGCACATCGGCCGGCTCAATATGAATTCCGCCGTCACGCTGCAGTTCCGCTGGCAGGGCGAGAACGTCAAGCTCAAGGCCAAGATCGCGCGGACGCAAATGAGCACGGTCGGCGGGAAGATGGGTTACAGCTCCGGCGTCGACTTCGCAAAGACGGCAGCCGAGGCGCCTGTGATCCTGCAGCGGATCGTCGCGAGCTTCATCGAGCCCGAATCGATGGGCATTCCCGAACCGCCGCCTCCGCCGAAAGCGTCTGCTCCTCCACCTAAGCCGAAGGCGCCCGCACCCGCGCCGGCGCCCGCCAAGCGACAACCGATCTCGACCGAGCCCGCGCCGTTTCTGGCCGAAGTCGAAGACGAAATCGAGGAAATCAGCGAGGAGGCTGAAGTTCTGCCGTACGTCGAGTGTGCCTGGGTGGAAGAGCACTGGGTCAAGCGGCGCACGCGCGAGCCGAAGCAGCCGCGGCAGGGCTTCACGATGCTGGCGCCCGACAGCGATGAAGAGATCGACGATTTCTGCAGGACGTTCGAAGTGGCCGATCCCGAGACGCAGCGCATGATCCGCCTCTCCTTCGAGCTCGCCATCGCGAAAGACAGGCAACACTGATCGGCGCAGACTTCGCATGCATCGGTCAGCATGACCACTGAGACCGCAACATCCATTCAATGGACTGAAGACGTCGACAAGGCGCTGGCGGAGTCGAAGAAAACCGGCAAGCCGCTGCTTCTCGATTTCACCGCCGCACCGATGTGAAGCGGATGCGCTCGGCTGGAAGCCGAGGTCTATCCCGATCCTCGCGTCACCACATTCATCGTCAACAACTTCATCTCCGCTCGTCTCCATGTGAAAAAACATCCGGAGGCGATGGGCCGCTTCGGCGCGAACTGGACGCCGACGATTCTGATCGTCGACAGCGATTCCAAGGAGCTTTACCGCATCGAGGGCTACCTCCCGACCGAGGAATTCCTCGGCCAGTTGCAACTCGGGTTCGGGCACGCCCAGTTCAAGAAGGGCAATTACGCCGATGCCGAGCGGCAGTTCCGCGACGTGACCGAGAACATGTCTGGAACCGAGGCGGCGGCCGAGGCGATGTACTGGGCCGGCGTTTCGCGGTACAAAGCGACGAACGATGCGAGCGCCCTCAAAGCCACCGCGCAGGCGTTCAAAGATCGATACCAGTACTCGAACTGGGCGAAGAAGGCCAGCATCTGGGGCTGAGCCGCGCATCGGAGTCATCTCCGACACGCACGGATTGATTCGACCGGAAGCGCTCGCAGCGCTGCAAGGTGTCGATGCGATTCTGCATGCCGGCGACATCGGCGGCCACCACGTCATCGAAGCGCTCAGTGAGATCGCGCCGGTCACGTTCGTCCGCGGCAACAACGATGATTCCAATGGCTACGACGTCGTACGCGTGACCATCGGTGATCAGCGAATTCTTCTGACACACATCTATCGACCCGAGCTGCTCCAGCAGGAGGCGGACATCATCGTGTTCGGCCATAGTCATCAGCCACGCAACGAGGTCATCGACGGAGTGCTTTTGTTTAATCCGGCCAGCGCCGGTCCGCGCCGATTCAAGCTGCCGGTGATGGTCGGCATCATCGAAGGAAAACGCGCGTACCACATCGACCTCGCGCGATAATCGCGGCGCGATGCCGTTTCTCGAAGCGCGCGGGTTGTCCAAAACTTACCGCGACGCGGAAATCCCCGTTCAGGTATTCGGAAATTTGAATCTCGATGTCGAGCGCGGCGAGATGCTCGCGATCGTCGGTCCGTCGGGAATCGGGAAGTCGACTTTGTTGCACCTGCTGGGCGGGCTCGATCGACCCGACTCAGGGACCATTCGTGTTGATGCGACTGACGTGACGTCGATGTCGAATGACGATCTCGCGAGATTCAGAAATCGCAACGTGGGATTTGTGTTTCAGTTCCATCATCTTCTTCCGGAGTTCACGGCCACCGAGAACGTTGCGATGCCGGGTTGGATCGGAAAAATCGGGAGAGGGGCGGCGCTGAACAAGGCGAATGCGCTGCTTTCGGAGCTCGGTCTGGAAGCGAGAGCGCGACACTTTCCGAATCAGCTTTCCGGCGGCGAGCAGCAGCGCGTCGCGATTGCCCGCGCCCTGCTTACGGATCCGCAAATTTTTCTCGCCGACGAACCGACCGGGAATTTAGACCTGGAAACCAGCGCGCGCGTCTTCGATTTGATGCGCGCCTGTCACTCAAAGCGCGGCCTGACCTCGGTCATCGTCACACACAATCCCGATCTGGCGGCCCGCTGCGATCGGGTATTCCAAATGACGAAATGAGCGGTCGGTAGAAATTACAACGGCGCCGATTTCGGAAGAATCGCCGAACGCGGAATGTTTTCCCGCGTTAGAATAACTTCAGCCCATGTTCGAGAAATACAACGAAAAGGCTCGCCGCGCCCTCTTCTTCGCCCGCTACGAAGCGTCGAAACTCGGATCGCGCGTCATCGAGTCCGAGCACATCCTCCTGGGCGTCCTCCGCGAGGGTGAAGAAATCATCAAGGAGATCTTCTCCCGCTTCAACGTGAAGCCCGAGCAGATCCGCCGCGAAGTCGAAGGCGACCGCCTTTTCGTTGATCGCATCTCATCGTCGGCCGAGCTGCCGCTCTCCGAAGAATCGAAAAAGATTCTGGCGTACGCAGCGCACGAAGCGGAGTCGATGCTCCATCAGTACGTCGGCACCGAACATCTCCTGATCGGAATCCTGCGCGTCGAGTCGTCGACGGCCGCGCGCATCCTCACCGCAAAAGGCCTGAACGTCTACGGCGTTCGCGAAGAAACGATCTCGATCCTCAAGGAGCGCGAGGCTGACAAGCAGAAGAAAGAGCTCCCGTTCCTCGCCGAGTACGCGCGCGATCTCACGCAGATGGCGCATCAGGCGCAGTTCGATCCGCTGATCGGACGCGAGAAGGAAGTCGAGCGCATCATCCAGATCCTTTCGCGCCGCACGAAGAACAATCCGATTCTGTTAGGCGAGCCGGGCGTCGGCAAGACCGCCATCGTCGAAGGACTCGCGCAGCGCATCGTCGATGGCAATGTGCCGCTGTTCATCGCGAACAAGCGGATCCTGTCGCTCGATCTCTCGCTGATCGTCGCCGGCACGAAGTATCGCGGTCAGTTCGAAGAGCGGCTCAAAGGAATCATCAAGGAGCTGAAGGAAAACCCGGACATTATCATCTTCATCGATGAGATCCACTCTCTCATCGGCGCAGGGTCCGCCGAAGGGTCTCTCGATGCAGCGAATATCCTGAAGCCGGCGCTTTCACGCGGCGAGATCTCGTGCATCGGCGCAACGACCATTCGCGAATACCGCCGATACATCGAGAAAGACCGTTCGCTGCTGCGCCGGTTCCAGGCCATCACGGTCAATCCGCCGACCGAAGACGAGACGCTCCAGATTCTGGAAGGCGTGAAGGAGCGTTACGAAAACTTCCACAAGGTGAAGTATTCGGATCACGCGATTCGGTCGGCGGTTTATCAATCCAACCGCTACATCACAGATCGATTCTTCCCCGACAAAGCGATCGACATCCTCGACGAAGCCGGCGCGAAAGTGAAACTGCGGCGCGTGGCCGACACGCAGAATTTGCGGCGGTTGGAGTCCGAGATCCGCTCGATCGTAAAGGAAATGAAGAAGGCGATCTCCGACAAAGACTTCGAAAAGGCCGTTTTCCTGCGCGAGCGCGAGATCGAGCTCAAGGAAGAAGTAGAGCGCTTCAAGCAGGAGCGCGAGAACATCGGCGAAGAGCTGATGGAAGTGACCAAGAAGGATGTCGAGGAGATCATCAGCTCCTGGACCGACATTCCGGTCACATCGATCGAGGCCGACGAAGCCGCCAAGCTGATCAACATGGAAGAGAGCCTGATGCGGCGCATCGTCGGTCAGGACAAAGCAATCCGCGCAATCTCGCGCGCGATCCGCCGTTCGCGACTCGGCGTCGCGTCGCCTAACAGACCGATGGGATCGTTCATCTTCCTCGGATCGTCGGGCGTCGGAAAAACCGAAGTCGCGCGACGGCTTGCGGAGTTCCTGTTCGGATCGATGAAGCATCTCATCCGCTTCGACATGTCGGAGTACATGGAGAAGCACGCAGTGTCGAAGTTGATCGGATCGCCTCCCGGTTACGTCGGACACGAAGAAGGTGGTCAGCTCACCGAGCGCGTGCGCCGCAATCCGTATTCGGTCGTGCTGCTCGATGAAATCGAGAAGGCGCATCCCGACATCGCGAACATCCTGCTGCAGATCCTCGAGGATGGAATCCTGACCGACTCGCTCGGCAATCAGGTCGACTTCCGCAACACGCTCATCATCATGACCTCCAACCTCGGCACGCGCTTCCTGGCGACCAAGGGCCACATGGGCTTCCACGAGAAAACGGTGGCGGGCGATCAGAAGAGCGCCGAGCAGATGATCCACCAGGAGCTCAAGAAAGAGTTCTCTCCGGAGTTCATCAACCGCATCGACGACATCATCATCTTCAATCCGCTTTCGCAGACCGAGCTGCGCCAGATCTGCCGGCTGCTGGTGGACGACGTCAATCAGGCGCTCATCCATCGCAACGTGCAGATCGCGATCGACGACACCGTCGTCGACTGGCTGCTGAAGAAAGCGGAGGAAGAGGCCAACTCCGGTGCGCGTCCGCTGCGCCGCGCGATTCAGCGCCATATCGAGGACGAGCTGTCGGAGTTCATGATCCGGCACAAGGACAACGTCCCCGAGCGCATCGACTTCACGATGAACGGAGACGAAGTCGTGCTGATGGCCGCGCCGAAAGACGTCGACCTCATCGCCAATTGACGACGCAGCCGGGACTTAGTCCTCGTCAGCCGAGCCGCCGCCGGCTTTGACGACGTCCTCCTGTTTCACGCGATCCACGTTGAACTTCTGCGCGCTGGCGATGATTTTGTCCAACGCTTCGTCGTAGTCGAACGACGTCGCCTTCGAGAACCTCGTGTAGTTGACGCGCGCCACCACGAACGGCTTCAGGTACGGACTCGTCAGGCCGCGCGACTTCAGCTTCTCGACCGCCGCGGAGACCGCGTCGTCCAGCTTCAAGATCTTTTTTGCCCGTCGCTCCCGCTCTTTGATTGCGCGCGGGATCGGTACTTCGAGAAAGTCATCCACCCGCCGCAGGATCGCCTGATACGCACCGCCGCTCAGACGCGGCCGCTCTTCGTAGCAGACGCCCAGCGTCAGAAATGACGGCTGTTCGAATTCGAACGCGAAGGTCGCCTCAGTTTCGTCGGAAGTCTTCGCAAGTGCCCGTGCCATCCGGATCGTTTCGAGCGACTTCTCACGCAGGTTGTGCGCCTTCTCGGTGTTGAGAGCCAGGATCTTGAACGCGATCTCCTCGTCGGGTACGACGAGCGCGATGATGGTCTTCGCGCCGAGCTTCCTCATGGCCTGGAGCCGATGATTGCCGTTGGGCGTCCAGTACTGCCCGTCATGACGGATCGCGACGATCGGATCGAGAAATAAGCCGATCTTCTCGATGACACCCATCAGCCGTTTCACGTGAGCATCCGATGGGTCACGCTGATACGGAGTCGGTTCAACGCGATCGATAGGCACTGCTGCCAGCGCGAGCGGCTTGGCGCCAAACGGATCCCGATAGAGAGCCAGGACCGCGCCTTTGTCGTTCTCAATCGCGCCCGCCAGCTGTTCCAGCGCTTTGTCCTTGATTTCGCGCGTTTCGATTGGTGTCAGCCCGACCGAAGCTGGAACGATTTTCTTTCGCCGAACAGCCTTCTTGCGCGCAGGCACGACGAGATCATAGGACAGGATCGACGTGAGATCGGGCCGCGGCGTACCATTGCGCCGCCCAATGCATCGCACCTTTTTCCGGATCATCGTGTGCGCACTCGTGGGCGCACCCAGCACCTTTGCTCAGGTCTCCCGCAGCTATCAAGACTGGGGTGAGACCGCGGTCCGCTACATCATGATGACGAAGGAGAAAGCGGACTGGGCCTCCGTGAAGACTGACGCCGACGCGAAGGCATTCATCGAGCTCTTTTGGGCGCGACGTGATCCGACTCCCATGACCCCGCCCAATGAACTTCGGTGGCTGTTCGAAAATCGAATCGCGGACGCGGACAAGCGCTTCGGCGCGGGAAAAACCCCCGGCTCGCAGACGGATCACGGACTGGTGTACGTCCTCCTCGGCGAGCCCACGCAGATTGCGACGCGAGTTGCCCCGCCGCCAGCGACCGCAGACAATCGGCGATTCCAGCGGCCGATCAACATCGAAACCTGGATCTATAAAGGCGATGCCGCGGCCGCGATGGCCGGAACCAGGGCCTTCGATATCGCGTTCGTCTTCCAGGACGAAAAATTCGGTGCGGAATTCGAGCTCGACGGACCGTCGAAACGATCGTTCGAGTCGACCGCGCTCGCGATCGGGAAGTCGGTGCTCAAGCGGCCGTTTCTGACCGCTGAGGATCTCGGGAACTCGGCCCGAACGGTTGCGCTTCGAATGATCGTGGTCGCGGACCGGGCTGTCGCAAATGACATCCTCAGGCGCGCGCAGGAGGGCGAGGATTTCGCCGGCCTGGCTCGGAAACTCTCCTCGCACCCATCCGCGCAACAAGGTGGATACCTTGGCAGAATCGCGTTTGTGGAGCTCGACGATGACGCCAGGGAAGCATTGTCAGGCAAAGAGCCCGGCGCGACAGTCCTGATTTCACGGACTTCCCTTTTCGCGATCATCAGACTTCTTACCGACGCCGAAGCCACCTTCGCCGACGCCGAGATGGCGCAGGAGAAACGATGAGCGATGTATTCGAGATGTCGGTCGAGGACGTCGTCACCATCACCGGTGTGGGAACGGCGTTCATCGGCAAGGTTGTCTCGGGGAGCATTTCGGTCGGAGACCCGGTCGTTTGTCGCACTCGCTCCACTGAGATTCCCGTCCGCGTGATCGGATTGCGCGATGCGTCAGGCAAGGCAATCACGCGCGGCGAGCCCGGCAGTACAGTCGGAGTGATCTGCAATAAGGTCGATCTCAATTCTCTTTCCGATTCCTTCTCCGGCGAAGGCGACAACCGAATCATCGTCGGCGTCACGCTGGCAACAGCGCCAAAGAAGAAACGTTGGTGGCAGTAGTTGAATCGCCAGGAGGACGCCGGTCTCGATAGTATGGCAGCGCACGTCCGCATCACTCCGGAATGGACGCGTGGGGGTCATCTACGTACGTCCGCTGCATCGCCACAACAGTCGCCGCGCTAGGCGTTGCGGTCTCGGCATTCGCTTGCATCTGGGATCGTGACTCGCTTGCCAAAGAGAAGATCAAGAGCCCGCAAATGGCCGCGATCATCCTCGGTTCACCGGAGGCTCCGTCCGATCCCAAGGCATTGCACGCTCGGATCGTAGAATTGCAAGCGCATCGAGAGGAGCAGAGCGCGGCGTGGTGGAACGACCTCGCCGGCGCGTATCTCCGTCTCGGCAGACCATCCGATGCGGTGAAACTCCTCGAGTTCCCCGCGCGGCGGCGCGCGGCCAGTCGGTAGCTGTAGGCGTTCAGCTCTAAGGGTCCAGTTCAATCTAGAATCTCCGCGGCATGCCGTTCGTCAAGCTCTATCTGCGCAAAGGAAAGTCGCCCGAATATCTCCGCAGCGTGGCGGACGCCGTCCACGAGGCGCTGGTCGCGCAGGCGAACGTCCCGCGCGATGATCGCTTTCAGGTCATTCAGCAACTCGACGAAGCCGCGCTGATCGCTCATCCCAGCTACG
>DATBSF010000438.1:0-37436 GCA_036559905.1 Thermoanaerobaculia bacterium
TTGCCACCGTGAAGCTTTTGAGTTTGAAAACGATCGACGAATGCGCTGCCTCGTTTTCTACTTGTCGTAGAAAAAACGAGAAAACGAAGCTCCGGCACCATGCTCAGTGACTTCACGGTGGTCGCCAACGCGATCGGCGCAACGACGAAGAAGCTCGAAAAGGAGCGGCTGCTCGCGGAGTATCTCCGCACGCTCGACGATGCATCGCTCGAGCGAGCCGTGGTTTTCTTCTCCGGATCGCCATTTCCACTCCGTGAAGAGCGCGTTACGGGTGTTGGAGGAGCGATCATCAGCGATGCCGCAGCGGCGGCAACCGGCCGAAGCGGAGATGAGATCTGGGCATCGTGGTCGAGACATGGCGACGCCGGCGATACCATGGCCGACAGCTTTCAGCACGATCCGTCACGCACAATCACGTTGGCGGAGCTCGGCGAATACTTCGATCGCATCGCGAAGACGTCGGGCTCGATCGAGAAGAAAAACATCCTCATCGATCTCTTCCGCAAGGTCGATGCGCAGGGCGCTCGCTACGTGGTGAAGATTCTGGTGGGGGAGCTTCGCATCGGATTGCAGGAGGGATTGGTCGAGTCGGCAATTGCAAAGGCATTCGGGCGAACCGTCGGGGCCGTCCGGCGAGCCAGCATGTTCACCGGCGACATCGGCGCGACGGCGTTGCTCGCGAAGAGCGACGCGCTGGAAAGCGTCAAGATGACGCTCTTTCATCCTTTTGCGTTCATGCTCGCGCAGCCGGAGGAGGATCCCGAGGAGATCGTCGCCGCGTTAGGCGAAGGAGCGTTCGCGGACGACAAATACGACGGCATCCGCGCGCAGATTCATCGCGAGGGAGATGAGGTCCGGATCTATTCGCGGACGCTCGATAACGTCACGCATCGATTTCCCGAGATCGCGGCGGCGGCGCTCCGGCTCGGCAGCAGCGTGATTCTCGACGGCGAGATCGTGGCGTTCAGCGATCGCATCCTGCCGTTCGCTGTGATTCAGACGCGTCTCGGGCGGCGCAAAGTCTCAGAAGCGCTCCTGCGCGATGCGCCGGTCGCTTTCTTCGCGTTCGATCTCCTCTACGAAAACGGCGAGGCGCTTTTCGAGTTGCCGCTCGGCGAGCGGCTCGCGCGTCTTCGCAACGTTCTGAAAGGCGGCGCCATCCGGCCCTCGGATCAAACCCCGATCCGCGACGCCGCGCACGTCGACGCGCTGTTCGACGACGCACGCGCGCGCGCAAACGAGGGCCTTGTCGTGAAGGATCCCGGATCGATCTACACGCCGGGCCGGCGCGGAAAGTCGTGGCTGAAGTACAAAAAGGCGCTCGCGACGCTCGACTGCGTCGTCACGGCTGCCGAATATGGCCACGGCAAGCGGCGCAGCGTGCTCTCCGATTACACGTTCGCGGTTCGGCGCGATCAGGAGCTCGTCAACATCGGCAAGGCCTACTCGGGACTCACCGATGTCGAGATCGATCAACTCACGAAGCATTTCAAAGAGACGACGACTGCGCGCTACGGGCCCGTGCACATGGTCGAGCCGCGCGTCGTTCTCGAGATCGCGTTCGATCGGATCCAGGAATCGAAACGGCATAAATCGGGATACGCGCTCCGCTTTCCGCGGATTGCGCGCATCCGGGATGACAAGAATGTCGATCAGATCTCAACCATCGATGAAGTTCGCCGTATCTACGAAGGGCAGTTGAAGCGGGAGAAAGGAACATGACCATGCCATTGCGCCGCTCGAACAGGTACAAGATGATCGCGGGAGTCTGCGGAGGCATCGCGGAATGGCTCGGGTGGAGCCCGTCCGCCGTGCGCATCCTGTACGTCGTCATCTCTGTGCTGTCGGTCGCGTTTCCGGGCATCATCGTCTACATTGTTCTCTGGCTCGTGATGCCGCCGGCCACCGACTGAATTACTATCTGCGGTTCCATGCCGCAGCTCCTGCAGAACACGTTTATCGCGGCGCCGCCGAAGCACCTCGTGCTGCCGGACGGATTTCGTTTCTCGCATGGCGAGACGATCACGCCGTTCACGATTCAATACGAGACATTCGGCGAGCTGAACGCCGATCGCTCCAATGCGATCCTCGTCTGCCACGCGCTGTCGGCAAATGCTCACGCCGCCGGGAAATACACAAATTCCGATGACGAGCGGCCCGGATGGTGGGACGGGCTGATCGGATACGGAAAAGGGATCGATCTCGAAAAACACTTCGTCGTCTGCGCGAATCTCCCCGGGTCGTGCTACGGGACGACGGCTCCATTGTCGATCGATCCCGCGACCGGCAAGCCGTACGGATCGCGATATCCGTGGCCGACGATCGAAGACATGGTGCATTCTCAAAAAGCGGTTCTGGAACACCTCGGCATCTCGAAATTGCGATCGATCGCCGGCGGCTCGTTAGGCGGAATGCAGGTGCTGATGTGGACCGCGCTGTATCCCGAGCTCACCGACTCGATCATGGCGATGGCCTGCGGCGCCGCCGTGCCGGTTGCCGGAATCGCCTGGCATATCATCGGCCGCAAGATCATCGAGAGCGACACGCGATTCCGCGGCGGCGATTACTACGACAACCCCGAACCGCTGCGCGGTCTTCAAGTCGCGCGGATGGTCGGCCACATGACGTATCTGTCGGCGCAAGCGCTGCAGTCGAAGTTTGGACGCCGCCGCCGCGGCAATACGCGGCAGTTCGAGATCGATTCGTATTTCGAATATCAGGGACAGAAATTCGCGACGCAGTACGACGCGAATTCGTACATTCGCGTGCAGGCCGCCATGGACGAAATGGATCTCGAGGAGCAGTTCGGATCGCTCGAAAACGCTTTCGCGAAATGGCGCGGGAAGACGCTGCTGATCTCGTTCGATACCGACTGGCTTTTTCCGGTTGCGGAAGTCGATCGCGTCGAGCGCGCGATGCAGTTGAATGGGACGCCCGTAAGCCACGACCGCATTTCGTCGACGAACGGCCACGACACGTTCCTGATCGATTACGACCTGATCACGCCGCCGGTGCGCGAGTTTCTTCAGCGCGGGAGCGAATCGCCGTAACTCGCTTCGAAAGCGCGCAGGCGCTCCTCGAGTCGCCACTGCAGCCGTGCCTTGGTGTTCTTCGAGAGAAATGACGAGCAGCGTTCTGCCTTCGGCTCGGTGCCGCATGCGGCCTTCATCGCGACGAACCGCCGGTTCGTCCACAAGCTCTCGCCCTCGACAAACGCGTACTCCAGGCTGTTGCGCGCGATCTGTTTGAGCTGTGCATACCGCAGCCCCTGGTCTTCGACAGCGCGCATGTATTGATTCGTCATGTCATCGCGTGAAACGCCCGGATCGTCGGTTGCCAGCGCCACCGGAACGCCGTGCTCGAGATAAAGGCGCAGCGGATGCTGGCGTCCGCGGACGCCGAGGATGACGTCGTTGCTGGTGAGGCAGATTTCAACGGCTACGCGGCGGGTCGCCATGATCTTCATCAGATCGCCCGCGTCGCGCTCGTAGGCGATGTCGACGCCGTGGCCGATCCGTTCTGCACCGGCGATGAGTACCGAATCGCGGATGTGATGGCGCAAACCCTCGGTTGGTACGAGACCCAGCGCCAGTTCCCCGGCATGCGTGGTCAGATGCACTTTCGGGTAGACCGTGCGGAGGAATTCGAACATCCGCATCTGCTCGTCGAACTGTGTCATCGGCAGGTAGGCGTCCTCCGGCATCACCGGATTCAAGCCGACGACGCGCGGATCGACGCTGGCCAATTGGTAGCCGACCAGCAGGCTGGCGAAGAACGCCTCACGCGGCGTGCCGCGATAGGTCTCGTAAATACATCGCCAGGTCGACTCGCATCCGGGCTTCGCATCAGGCGTTCCGCAGCGAAGTGTGGTGCGCATGGTCGCGTCGACGTCATCGAGCGTCTTTCGCGCCGAGCTCACGGCCTGGTCCAGCGCTCTGGCATTGTCGGGATTCTTCACGATCGAGTCGTACATTTCCTGCGGCGTCGTTCCGGAAATCAACTGGGCAACCGCAGCGCGCGCTCCCTGGTCTGGAGCGAACATTGTCTCCACGTAGTCGACATTCTCGGCGGCGAATCGCGAGACAACGTCCGCCATCATCTCCGGGATGTGGCGGCGGGAAACGGCGCCGAATTTTCCGAAGGTAGCGAAGAAGTGATCGTGCCCCGATTCTTTCGTCGGCCGGAACTGGCGCATCGACAATGCGTCGAGCATCGCCGAATACAGATTCGCGTCTGTGACTGTGTTTGTGGCCGGAACGACCGTGCTAACCGTGGTTGCAGGGCAGTCGACGATCGCGAGTTTCAGCGTATCGACGCAGAGCCCGTCCTGCTTCGCGAATTCGAGAAAAGTCTCCGCGTAGACAGCGCCGCTCAGGTGATTGTGAAGATCGCCGCCTTTCGGCATCGCGTAAAGGACCTCGCGCAACGGGCGCTCTGCGGCAAACGCGGCGGAAGCAAATGCGATCGCAATGACAAACGGCCGAAGAAACTTCATGGCCGGAGAGTTTACGCTGTGGCTTCGGTGGTCGCGATCGGAGCTTTGTGGCCGCACTCCGGATTGTTGCAGGCCTCGTGGAGGCCGTCGCGCTTCGTCTGTTTTTCGAGCAGGTAAGGCGCGCCGCATTTCGGACACGGACGCGGAACCGGCTTCGCATTGAGCGCGAATTCGCACTTCGGATAGCGATTGCACGAATAGAAGATGCCGCGCCGCGAGCGGCGCTGGACGATCTCGCCCTCGCCGCACTGCGGACATTTCACGCCGGTGGGCGTCGGCGGGACGCGCGTGCCGCCGCCGATCTTGCGAATGTTGCGGCAGTCGGGATAACCGGAGCAGCTGTAGAACGGACCGTATCGGCCGCTCTTGAGCACCATCTCTTTGCCGCACAACTCGCACGGCGGCTGCGGCTCGGTCGGGATGTTCGCCTTCAGCAGACGCGGATCCTTCGTGGTCTTGCACTCGGGATATCCGGTGCAGGCGAAGAACTGTCCGAACCGCGAGCGCTTGAGCGTCATCGGCTTGCCGCACTTCTCGCAGATGATCGTGTCATCGCCCGTTTCGGCGGCATCGCCCTTCGCGATTTCCTTGGTCGTTTTGCACTCGGGATAGTTCGAGCACGCCAGGAACTCGCCGAACCGCCCGAATTTGATGACCATCGGCGCGCCGTCGTTCTCGCAGACCTCATCGGTCGCAATGCCTTCGCCTTTGACCTGCATCATCTCGGTCTTGGCGCGGTCGAGGTCGACGACGAATTTCACATTGAACTCGCTGATCAGGTCTTTCCACTCGACGTTGCCCTCTTCGACACTGTCGAGCTTCTCTTCAAGGTCGGCCGTGTAGCTCTCGTCGATGATGTCGCCGAACGACTGGCGGAGCAGCATCGTCACGATGACGCCCAGGTGTGTCGGATGGAACTTGCCGTCGTGTTTGTAGGTGTAGTCGCGCGCCTGGATCGTCGTCAGAATCTGACCGTAGGTTGACGGCCGTCCGATGCCGTTCTCTTCCAGCGCTTTCACCAGCGTGGCTTCCGTGAATCGCGGCGGGGGCTGCGTGAAGTTCTGCTTCGTCTCGAGATCGAGCAGCAGCAGGCTGTCGCCTTCGTTCATCGGCGGCAGCGCTTTCTCGTTTTCCGGCTTCTCTTCGTCGTCATCGTCGGCGCCGGCTTCCTCCTGGAAAATCGAAAGGAATCCGGGGAACTTGAGCACTTCGCCCGACGCGCGCAGCGTGTATGGGCCGTTCACGATGTCGACATCGGTGACGTCGAACAGTGCGGGCTTCATCTGTGACGCAACGAAACGGTCCCAGATCAACTTGTAAATGTTGTATTCCTCGCGGGTGAGGAAGTCCTTGATCTTCTCGGGATCGAATTCCAGCGACGTCGGGCGGACTGCTTCGTGGGCTTCCTGCGCCTGCGCCGATTTCTTCACCTTGTAGTAGTTCGGCTGCTCCGGCAATATATGCTCACCATATTTAGTAGCGATATATTGTCGTACTTCGGTGAGGGCCTCGTCGCTCGTACGGACCGAGTCGGTGCGCATGTACGTGATCAGGCCCGCGAATCCGAGTGAACCCAGCTCTTTGCCTTCGTAGAGCTTTTGCGCGATCTGCATCGTGCGCTTCACGGGATACTTGAAGCGGTTGTATGCAGTGCGCTGCAGCGTCGATGTGATGAACGGCGGCGCGGCGGTCCGCTTCTTCTCTTTTCGCGCGACCGAGTCGACGACAAACGCGCCGCTCTTGAGTGCCGCCTCGATAATTCGTGCGTCCTTCTCGTTCGCGACTTCGGCCTTCTTGTCTTCGATGCGCGTGAGCTTCGCGATGAATGGCGGCGGTGTGCCGGCCTCCAGCTTCGCGCCGAACGTCCAATACTCGACCGGGACGAATGCTTTGATCAATTCCTCGCGGTCGACGATCATCTTCATCGCGACCGATTGCACACGCCCCGCGCTGAGGCCGCGACGCACTTTGTCCCACAGCAGCGGCGAGAGTTTGTAGCCCACCAGCCGATCGAGAACGCGCCTTGCCTGCTGCGCGTTCACTTTGTTCATGTCGATGTCGATCGGATGCTCGATCGCCTTCTTGACGGCGTTCTTCGTGATCTCGTGGAAGAGGATGCGGCGGACTTTCCTGGAGTCGCCGCCGAGGAGATTCATGACGTGCCAGCCGATGGCTTCGCCCTCGCGATCAGGGTCGGAAGCGATGTAGATGTGATCGGCCTTCTTGGCGGCCGCTCTCAGCTCGCTGACGACTTTCTCTTTTCCTTCGAGGATCTCGTAGGTCGGCTCGAAGGTCTCTTCGTCGACGCCGAGCTCGCTCTTGGGAAGATCGCGGACGTGACCCACCGACGCTTTGACGAGGTAGTCCTTCCCGATGAATTTATTAATCGTCTTCGCTTTTGCGGGTGATTCGACGATAACGAGGTTCTTGGCCATTGTGCTGCAGCGCCGGAACCGGGCCGGTGAATCGCGAAATTCCTCGCGCGCGTGTAACGCGCGCGCGTACGCGAGGGCGCTGTTCTCAGGGCAAATGACGATACCAGACCGCTCGCCGACTCGCAAAACTCCTACGAGCTGTGGAGTTTACCCGCCACTGACGGCGGGCAGAATCACGATTTCGGCGCCTTCGCGCGTATGCGCGGCGAGTCCGCCGCAATCGCGGATGTTCTCGCCGTCCACGAAGATATTGATGTGCTGCCGCACTTCGCCGCGCTCGGTGATCACGCGATCGCGGACCGCGGGGCACTCGCGCCAAAGAAGCGATAGCGCATCGTTCACGGTTTGCGCTCTGCCACTCACGCGCACCTCGCGACGATTGTTCGCAAGCTCGACGAGTGGTCCTGGAATGGTGAAGACGTACGACATCACACCACCGCGCTTTTCATGCAGACGACTGGCGGTAGTCCATCGATGACCGTCTTCCAGCTCTTCCCCTCATTGTTCGAGGCGAAGAGCTTGCCGCTGCGCGTTCCGAAATAGACACCGCGCGCGTCGGCGTGCATCGCATCGCGAACGACGCATTCGTAGGCGTCTTCCTGCGGTAGTCCTTTGGTCATCGCTTGCCACTTCTTCCCGCCGTTCCGCGTCCGATAGACCCTCAGCTTCCCTTCGGGCGTGCAGCGGAACATGTCCGCTTCCAACGGCACGATCCACGCGGTGTCGGCATCTTCAGGATGAATCGCCATTGCGAAACCGAAGTCGGACGGGACGCCGTTGGCGACGTCCTTCCAGCTCTCGCCCCGATCATCACTCCGGTAGAGGCCCCAGTGATTCTGCAGGAACATCCGATCCGGCTGCTGCTTCGACTGCACGACCTTGTGCACGCACTGGCCGAACTCGGGATATTTGTCGGGAAGAAACTCCGCGCGGACGCCTTTGTTGGACGGTCGCCACGACTTGCCGCCGTCTTCGGTAACGTACATCCCGGCAGTGGAGACGGCGACCCGAATCCGCTTCCGCTCTTCCGGGTCTAACAGAATCGTGTGAAGGCAGAGCCCCCCACCACCCGGCACCCACTTTGGACGCTGCGGATGATTCCATAGGTTTTCGTTCAGCTTCCACGTGATGCCGGTATCGTTGCTGACGAAAAGCGCCGCCGGCTCGACGCCGCAGTACATCGTGCCGTCTTCGCCGACGACGATCTGCCAGATATTTTTCAGCGCGGCGTCGGTCTTCGCCGGAAACTTGATGTTGGCTTCTTCCGGATTGGTCCAGCTCTTCCCAAAGTCGTCGCTGGAACGCAGCAGCGCACCGAAGTGCATGCTCGAGGGTCCGGCCCAGATGCGCTTGCCGTCATAGGCCATCGCGTAGACCGAACTGCCGGGGAAATATGGGCCGCCCATCTCCCATGCGTGTCGCTTCGCGCGGAAGATGAACGCGCCTTTCATGGTGCCGACGAGGAGAAGAGTTTCGCCGCGTTTCGGTGAGACGTTCTTCGTTTTCGGCATGCGCCGAGCTTACTCCTCGTCGTCCTCGTCCGCGCCGCCCGCGGCTTTGTACTTCTTGGTCTTGTTGTAGAGCGTCTTGTACGAGATACCGAGGATTTCGGCGGTCTTTCGGCGGTCGCCGTCGGTCATGTTGAGCGTCTCTTCGATGACCAGCCGCTCGACTTCTTCCATCGGCTGACCCAACGGGATCGTGACGGCATTCTTGTTCCGCCGTCGACGCGCACCCAGGAGTTTGTCCGGCAGACACTCCACCGTCAGCGAATCCGTGCGCGCCATGATGAATGCGCGGTTGATGACGTTGCGAAGCTCGCGGACGTTGCCGGGCCACTCGTACTGCTGCAGCGCCTCGATGAAATCAGGCTCGATGTTCTCGACTTTTTTCTCCTCCGTCTCGTTCAGTTTCTGGAGGAAGAAGTGCGAGAACAGCGGGATGTCTTCGAGGCGCTCGCGCAGTGGCGGCACCTCGATCGGGAACACGTTCAATCGATAGTAGAGGTCCTCGCGCAGCTTTCCGTCGGCGATCGCCTTCTGCGGATCGCGATTCGAGGCCGCGATGATGCGTGCGTCGATGTTGATCTCTTCGTTGCCGCCGACGCGCCGGAACTTTCCTTCTTCCAGCACGCGGAGCAGTTTCACCTGGAGCTCGATCGGCATTTCGGTGATCTCATCGAGAAACACCGTCCCGCCTTTCGCCATCTCGAAGTAGCCCTCACGACGCTTGATCGCGTTCGTGAATGCTCCCTTCTCGTGGCCGAAATCTCGGACTCGATAAGCGTCGGCGAGATAGCGCCGCAGTTGAAAGCGATGAACGGCTTCATGCGGCGGCGCGAGAGCGAGTGGATCGTGTTTGCGACGACTTCTTTTCCCGATCCCGACTCGCCGACGATGAAGACGTTGGCGTCGGTGTTCGCCACCATCTCGATCTCCTCGAAGAGTCTCTGCATCCTCGGCGACTTCCCGACCAGGTGGCCGAGGGCGCCCATCTTCTGGAGCTGACGGCGCAGCTCGAGGATCTCCTGCTTCATCATCTGCTTGTCTTCGATCGACTGCAGAATGACTTGCAGGCGCGGCAGATCGACCGGCTTGGTCACATAGTCTTCCGCGCCGACTTTCAGCGCTTTGACTGCCGAGTCGACGGTCGCATGTCCGGTGAGGATGATCACCGAGACATCAGGGTAGGTTTCTTTGATTTTATGGAGTAAATCGAGACCCGTGCCGTCCGGCAGTTTCAGGTCCACGATCGCGACATCAGGAACGAGTTTGGAGACTGCTGCCCAGCCCGCTTTCACCGTGTCGGCGACTTCGACCTCGTAGCCCCACTCCTCCACGACGTCGGCCATGCCCGCGCTCGTGGCGCGATCATCGTCAACAACCAGCACGCGTTTCATTGGTCACCTAGGGGAAGCGAAAGCTTGAGAATCACCTTATCACGTTCCTGTGTAGCGTTCAGCTGTCCTCCGTAAGTCTCGACAATCAGACGCGCAGAAGCCAGTGAGAGATCGGGATTTCCTGCGGGATCCGTGTAATAGAACTTGAAAATTTTTTCCAC
Source organism: Thermoanaerobaculia bacterium (assembly GCA_036559905.1). Lineage (GTDB taxonomy): Bacteria > Acidobacteriota > Thermoanaerobaculia > Gp7-AA8 > Gp7-AA8 > Gp7-AA10. The sequence continues at coordinate 9,991 of DATBSF010000438.1, forward strand.
TTCGAATTCTTCAGACGCCGGCTGCCCACTGACTGAAATGCGCAGCCATTTGTCGGCGCATTCCGCGGAAGCCTTTCGGCCTTCCGGCTTCAGGATCTTGGACGCACCCTCAATGAACAGCTTGAGCGCCTGTCGAATTCTGGACTCATGTGCACGGATCTTCGGAGATCCTTTGACCGCAAGATCGAACTCCTCCATGAAATCGGAGCAGATTCCGGTCATGTCCACCAGCTTCGGATCGTCCTCGTTCTTCGGCGGCGTCGACAGAAGGAAGAATGCGTCGAAGATCCGCGCCATCCGGCGCAGCTCGACTTCAATCGCCGCAGTGTAGGCCGCGACTTTTTCGTCGGTGGCCCCGCCGCCGAGCTTGGCGATGCGCATGCGCAAGAGCTCGAGGTTCAGCACCGCGACGTTGAGCGGCGTCTTGAGGTCGTGCGCGGTATCGGCGCTTCGCAGAAAGTTCGCGCGCGCAAAGGCCTCAAGCCACGGTTCCATCAGTCAGGCAGTTTACCGAATCTGTAAACTTGCCACAGATGCGCGATTTCATATGGGTCGCCGGAGTAGCGCTGCGTGTCGTATGGATTGTGCTGGCGCTTTTGATTGGCCTGGCGGTGCCGATGGCCGCGTCGATGACCTTGGCGACCCCTGCCGGCTTCACCATTCTGTGCGGGTCGGTCGTCGTCGCGTTTCCGCTGGCAGGTCTCACGTATCTGTGGAGCCTGCATGCTGAAAAGCAACCGTTTCTTCGCTGGTTGGGAATGTCGGTCTACGGGTGGGTGATCGCGATTGCGTTTTTTCTGATGACCTTCAAGCTCATGACGAATCTGTTGTCAGCGTCACGAGCGGCGGTCACGCTCGCGATCTGGGCGGCCATCATTGTTCTCGTTCCTTTCTACGGGTACGTCGCGGCCACCAATGTCGCGAGGATCACGGCCACCTCGCCGCCGCCGCCCGCGGTCGTTAAGCGACCACTTTTCTGGCTGGTTCTGATTGTGTGTGCCGCGATCATTCAGTCGCTCGTTTGGTATCGGCAGCGCGACTCCCTCTTGATCAGCGCAGCGGAGAAAGGAGCTGAACGCAGAGCGGCGATTCTGCTTCGCATCGGCGCAAATCCGAACGGCACATCGAACAAGACGCCGCTCGCGCCTGCCGCTGCGCGAGGCAATGTGGCAATCGTCCGCGGTTTGCTGACAGCCGGTGCCGACGTCAATCATGCCGACGCTTGGGGGCGAACCGCATTGTTTGGCGCGGCGCAAGGCGGGCACATCGAGGTTTGCAGGCTGCTGCTCGATGCAGGCGCGAAGGCAAATGTCGTGGCGCAGGGTCATTCGACTCCGCTGCTCTACGCCGTCGAATCGGGGTCGCTTTCGGTCGTGCAGATGATTCTCCAGTCCGGCGTGGCAGTCGACGAACCAGGAGTCACGGGCTGGACGCCATTCATGACCGCGATCGCGAGCGAACACTTCGAAATCGCGCAAGCACTCGCGCACGCCGGTGCCAACGTCAATGCGACCGATTGGCAGGGACAGACCGTGCTTCAGTGGGCGCGCAAACAATCCAAAGACGACGTCGTCGCTTTTCTGCGCGCTACATACCCCGATGCACGTTGATCATCGCGACCGATTCCTCGAGTTTTCCTTCGACGATCGCGAATTCGGGATCGTGCGACGACAGATCGGCGAGTTCCTTCTCGTACTTGGCGAGGTCGGCTTCAGCGGCGGCAGCGTCAATCTCCTGCGGCAGCCGCGCGGTCTCGGCCATGACGGTCACGCGCTCCGGCAGAACTTCGACGAAGCCCCACGAAATCACGAGACTGTGTGACTCGCCGTTCGTGCGATATCGCATGATGCCGACCTTCAGCAGCGCCAGCAGCGGCGTGTGTCCCGGCAGAACGCCGATCTCGCCGTCGTAAGCCGGCAACACCAGCTCCACCGCATCGGTCTCGATGATCTTGCGCTCGCGCGTGACGACCGTCAGGTGGAACTTGGTCGGGAGATCTGCCATCGATTACGCCGCCTGCTTCTGAATCTGCTCGGCCTTGGCGACCGCTTCCTCGATCGTGCCGACGTTGAAGAAAGCCTGCTCCGGAAGGTCGTCGTGCTTTCCTTCGACGATCTCCTTGAAGCCGCGGATCGTATCGGCGACCTTGACGTACTTTCCTTCGAGGCCGGTGAACTGCTGCGCAACGAAGAACGGCTGCGACAGAAAGCGCTGAATTCTGCGTGCGCGACCGACGACGATCCTGTCTTCCTCCGACAGCTCGTCGATGCCGAGGATTGCGATGATGTCCTGGAGGTCGCGATATTTCTGCAGCACGGCCTGCACCGCGCGCGCAGCGTTGTAATGATCGTCGCCGACGATGCGCGGGTCGAGAATGCGCGATGTCGATGCCAGCGGATCGACCGACGGATAAATGCCGAGCTCCGCGATCTGACGGGACAGAACCGTCGTGGCGTCGAGATGTGCGAACGCAGTTGCCGGCGCGGGATCGGTGAGATCGTCGGCCGGAACATAAATCGCCTGCACCGACGTGATCGAACCGCGCTTCGTCGAAGTAATGCGCTCCTGCAGCTCGCCCATTTCGGTCGCCAGGTTAGGCTGATATCCGACCGCGCTCGGCATTCGGCCTAACAGCGCCGAAACCTCCGAGCCCGCTTGCGTGAATCGGAAGATGTTGTCAATGAAGAGGAGCACGTCGCGGCCTTCGGCGTCGCGGAAATATTCGGCGACTGTCAGCCCCGTCAGGCCGACGCGAAGACGCGCGCCGGGCGGCTCGGTCATCTGTCCGTAGATCAACGACGCCTTCGACTTCGACGGATCGCCGGGAACGATGACGCCGCTCTCCGCGAACTCCAGCCAAAGGTCGTTGCCTTCGCGGGTTCGCTCGCCGACGCCCGCGAAAACCGAGAAGCCGCCGTGCGCCTTCGCAACGTTGTTGATCAGCTCCTGAATCAGAACCGTCTTGCCGACGCCGGCACCGCCGAACAATCCCGTCTTGCCGCCCTTGGTGTAGGGCTCGAGGAGATCGATGACCTTGATTCCGGTCTCGAACATCTCGATGTTTGTCGATTGCTCGTCGAACCTCGGCGGATCGCGATGGATCGGCCACCGCTCTTTCGAATTGACCGGCCCTTTGTTATCGACCGGCTCGCCGAGGACATTGAGGATGCGGCCGAGGGTTTGCTCGCCGACAGGAACGGAGATGGCGGCGCCGGTATCGATGGCCTTCATCCCGCGGACCATTCCGTCGGTGGGCTTCATCGCGATACAGCGCACCTGGTTCTCACCAATATGGTTGGCCACTTCGGCGACGACATCGATCGGAACTTTTCCGAACTCGCCGTTGTCCACGATGCGGATCGCGTTGTAAATCCTCGGAAGATGTCCTTCCTCGAATTCGATGTCGACCGCCGGGCCGATGACCTGGATGACTCTTCCTGCTTTTTGCTCTGCCATGAACGTGTTCTCCGTTCTCAGTTCTCAGTTCTCGGTTCCCTCTTTCTGAGAACCGAGAACTGAGAACCGAGAACCTTATCCTTCTGACGCTGCAGCTCCACTGACGATTTCAATGATTTCCTTCGTGATCGACGCCTGCCGGATGCGGTTATAGGTCAGCGTGAGATGCGCGATCATGTCGGCCGCGTTCTTGGTTGCCGCTTCCATCGCCGTCATGCGCGCGCCCTGCTCGGCGGCTGCTGACTCGAGCAGGATGCGATAGAGCTGAAACTCGATGTGCTTCGGGAGGAGCTCGTTCAGAATCTGCTCCGGCCCCGGTTCATAGAGGTAATCGACTTCCGTACCGACTTCGTCCCACGCGCGCTCGATCGGAAGCAGGCGCTCCACAACGACGCGCTGCGCGATGATCGACTTGAATTCGTTGTACGCGACATACACGGCGTCGACTTTCTCGGTGATGAAATCCTCGACGAGCGTCTTCGCAATTTCCTGCGCGACCTTCAACGAGAGCGCGTGAATCGTCTGCACCGCTTCGCGGCGAATCGGATACGTTCGCCGTTTGAAGAAATCCATTGCCTTGCGTCCGATCGGAACGATCTGCACCGATTGCCAGTTGTGCTCGCGCAGTGCGTTTGTCGCGGCGCGGATGACGTTGGAGTTGAACGCGCCGGCGAGACCCTTGTCGGCGGTCACAACCACCAGCAGCACGGTGTTTTCCTGCTCGTGCGTGCGAAGCAGCGGATGCTCGAGCTCCTCGACGCGCGTGGCAATAGAAGTCAGGACCTGGCGAAGCGCCGCGGCGTATGGGCGAGCGGCGAACATGCGCTCCTGTGCGCGGCGCAACTTGGCCGCCGCGACCATCTTCATGGCCTTGGTGATCTGCTGCGTGTTCTTCACGCTGCGGATCCGGCGGCGGATGTCGATCGTGTTTGCCATTACTTGACGACGACGCCCTTGCGATCCTTGACGTAGTCGTTTTTGAATTCGGTGAGCGCGCTCTTCATGTCGTTCGAAAGCGCGTCATCGAACTTCGACGCCTTTTCGATGCGTTCGATCAGATCCCCGCGGTTGTCCATGATCCATTGATGCATCGCCACTTCGAACTCGCGGATGGCTTCGATCTGCAGGTTGTCGAGGAAGCCCTGCGTGCCGGCGTAGACGGACATGACCTGCAGGCCGACGCGCATCGGCTGATACTGCCCCTGCTTGAGGATCTCGACGAGACGGCGGCCGCGATTGAGCTGCGACTGCGTGACTTTGTCGAGGTCGGAGCCGAACTGCGCGAACGCGGCCAGCTCGCGATATTGCGCGAGATCGAGTCGCAGCGTTCCGGCGATCGCGCGCATCGCGCGGATCTGCGCCGATCCGCCGACGCGGGAGACTGAGATGCCGACGTTGACCGCCGGCCGCACACCGGAGTGGAAGAGATCGGTTTCGAGATAGATCTGGCCGTCGGTGATCGAGATGACGTTCGTCGGAATGTAGGCGGACACGTCGCCGGCCTGCGTTTCGATCACAGGCAGCGCGGTCAGCGAGCCGCCGCCTTTTTCGTCGGCGAGCTTCGCGGCGCGCTCCAGGAGTCGTGAGTGGAGATAGAAAACGTCGCCGGGATAGGCCTCGCGGCCGGGCGGGCGGCGGAGCAACAGCGAGATTTCGCGATACGCCTGCGCGTGCTTGGAAAGATCGTCGTAGATGCAGAGCGCGTGCTTCTTGTTGTACAGGAAGTACTCGCCCATCGCGCATCCGCCGTACGGCGCGAGGTATTGCAGCGGCGCGGGCTCGCTCGCGGAAGCGCTGACGACGATCGTGTGCTCCATCGCGCCGTAATCCTCGAGCGTCTTCACGACTTGCGCGACCGTCGACTTCTTCTGACCGATCGCGACGTAGATGCAGATGACGCCCTGACCCTTCTGATTGATGATCGTGTCGACCGCGATGGCCGTCTTTCCGGTCTGCCGGTCGCCGATGATCAGCTCGCGCTGTCCTCGCCCGATCGGAATCATCGCGTCGATCGCTTTGAGTCCGGTCTGCAGCGGCTCTTTCACGGGCTTGCGATCGACGACGCCGGGCGCGATGCGCTCGATGCCGTAATACTCGGAGGCCTGGATCGGACCTTTGCCATCGATCGGTATCCCGAGCGGATTGACGACGCGGCCGACCATCGCCGGACCAACCGGCACCGACATGATCTTGCCGGTTCGCCGGACTTCGTCCCCTTCCTTGATCGCGGCCGCTTCGCCGAGGAGAACGACGCCGACGTTGTCTTCTTCGAGGTTCAGCGCGAGGCCCACGACGTCGTGCGGAAACTGCACGAGCTCGCCCGCCATGACGCGATCGAGTCCGTACACGCGCGCGATTCCGTCGCCGACCGAGACCACCGTCCCGACTTCGGCGACATCGATGCCCTTGCCGATGCCGGTTAATTGCTGACGAATAATCTCAGTGATTTCTTCGGCCTTTAAATCAGTCGCCATAATTAGTTATCCTAATGACTCGCGAAATTTTTCTATCTTTCCTAAAACCGAGGCGTCGAAGACTTCGCTGCCGATCTTGGCGACCAGCCCGCCGATCAGGTGCGGATCGGTCTTGATCGTCAACTCGACCTTGCGGCCGGCCTTTTTTTCCAGCATGCGCCGCAGGTCGGCCTGTTCCTGATCGTTGAGAGGCTTCGCCGATCGAACATCGGCGGCCACGGTGTCGGTCGCGGCGCGGATCATCTCCGCCAGCGCTTCGATGACGGAAGTCAGGCCGTTCAAACGGTGATTGCGCGTGAGAACGTCGAGCACCTTGACCGCTAGGTCGGAGAGTCCCAGCCGCTTCGCGATCGTCTCTGTGATCTTTGCCTTGTGCGCGTATTCGATGCCCGGATTCGCGTACAGCTCCTGCAGTTCGGTCGATGACTTTCGCATTTCGTCGAAACGCGTGAGCTCCGTGCGCAGCGTGGTTGCCTTGTCCGGCGAGCCGACGACATCCATGATTGCGCGCGCGTACGGTCTTGCGAAGCGGCGGATCATGACTGCACCTCTTCGACCTGCTTGAGACTGTCGCGGAAGAGTTTCTGGCGGTCGGCGTCAGTCGTCTTTTCGCGCAGGATCTGCTCCGCGCGCTCGCTCGCGAGCTGACCCGCATACTCGGTGAGCTCGTGCCGCGCGTGCTTGAGCCGGTTCTCGACTTCGCCACGCGCGCTCGCCAGAATCTTCTTCGCCTCCGCCTCGGCTGCCGCGATCATCTCCTGCTTCTGTCGCTCCCCTTCGGCGAGCGCGCGATCGCGAATCTGGCGCACTTCGTTCTCGAGTTGTGAGAGACGGGCCTGGATGTCAGCGGCCAGCTGATCGGCTTTCGCGCGGCGCTCGCGCGCTTCCTGCGCTTCCTGCTGGATCTGTTCGTGTCGCCCCGCGAGCGCGCGCTTGATCGGCTTTCCGATGAAATAAAACAGCACGCCGAGAAACGCCAGCATGTTGGCGACTTTCCAGATCCACGATGGAAGACCGAGGAACCTGGGAGACTCGTGTTCGGCGTGTTCGTCCGGATGTCTCGCTTCCGCTCCGACTTTCTCTGACCCGTGCGCGATGGCATTCGGTGGCTGCGGCTGCTGCTGCTGGGCAAACGCGAACGCGGCGCAGAAAGAAATCAACAGCGCGAAGGTGGCCGCTCTCACACCGGCCTCCCGAGGATGCGTTCGGCTGCGAGGCGAGCGAGCGATTCGGCATCGTGCGCGAGTTTCGCTCGCGCTTCGACGACATCGCGGCTCAGCCGCTTATCGGCTTCCGCGACAAGCTTCTGCGCCTCGCCTGTTGTCTTCTCGACCAGCGAAGCGCGATGGGCGCCGGCATCGGAGCGAAATTTCTCACGAAGCTGCGCCGCATCGCGCTTGGCCTCATGGATGGTTTGCTCGATTCGGTCTGTCTCTTCGTTGAAGCGACCGAGAGATTGCTCGTAGATCTCCTGGGCCGACCGTGCCTCTGTCTCGCGCGACTCCAAAACGTCATTGATTGGCCGGAGAAAATACCGGCTCACGATGATGTACTCGAGGATGAAGATGACCATCACTGCGAGCAGAGAAAGGTCGGGCATCAGGTTGATTTGCATACGCTTTTTGGAACCGGGGAACGCAGCGGCAGGCCGACAGCAGCGCCCTTTCCCGAGGCCGCCGCTGTATACCATAAGGCAAAGATGTCGTACAAGAACATCCTCGACCGAGCCGACGCGTTCTTCCAGTCGGTGAACGCAACGCAATCGCAGCATATGCAGTGCGGCCGCGGTTGCTCGCTGTGTTGCTACGGATTGTTCGAGATCGGCTCGGGCGACATCCCGATCCTTGCCGAGGGTCTGGGTGAACTGCATCCGATGCGGCGCCGCAAGATCATTAGAAAAGCGGTCGAGATCGTCGCGGCATCCAAGCATCCCAACCTGCGAGAGTGCTCGCCGATCGAGAAGGAACAGTTCTTCGATCGCACGGCGTCCACAGCGTGTCCCAATCTGAACGACGCCGGCGAATGCGTGATCTACGAACACCGTCCGCTCGTGTGCCGCACCTTCGGCCTCCCTCTACGCGACCGCGACAAATACCTCGGCGACGTCTGCGAGCTGAATTTCAACGAAGCGAACGACGAAGAGCGCATGTCGGCCGCGTGGGATCTGCAATGGGAGGACGAACTCGGACCGGAAGATCAGTACACCATTCCGGAAGCGATCGTCCTCATCGCGCGCATGCGCGGCTGGATGTGATCCGATTCACATTTTCGCGCGCCGTCGGGTCATAATATCCATCCTTTAATAGCGAGGACGAATGTATTGCCCCGCGTGCGGCGTGAAGAATGATGACGACAAGGTCGAGTGCTTTGTCTGCGGTAAATCGCTGCCTTCCTCGCTTCTCGTCGATCTCTCTCCCAAATCCAACCGCCCGAAAACATTGTCCGGTCGCGCGGCCGCTGCAGTGTCCTCGGCCGGCCCGATCGCGGCGCGCCTCGGCGATCGACTCATTGCGCTGATCCTCGACACGATGTTCATCAGCGCGATCGTGCTGCTAGTCGCGGCGGCTGTTCTCTCGCGCTGGCCGAGGATCGCCGAAGGTCAGTCGGTGATTACACTGGCGGCGGTCAGCGCCGGCGCCGTGCTCTTGATCGCATTCATTTACTACTGGCTTCAGGAAGGCGCGTTCGGCGCGACGATGGGAAAAGGGATCATCGGGGTCCACGTCACGCGCCAGGACGGATCCAAACCGGGACTCGGGTCCTCCGCGATTCGCAACGCGTTCCGTCTGCTCGACGCACTTCCGTTCTACGTCATCGGATTCTTCGTCGCCCTTTTCTCGCGCGGCCGGCGAACACTCGGCGATTACGCCGCGGGAACCTTCGTGTTGGAGAAAGCGGTCGTGCCGGTGGGAGAGCGCATCGCGGTCGTGTTTCTCTGGCTTGCCGGAATCACAGCCGCAGTGTGGGGCGCGTGGTTGTTGTGCCCCACCTGGTTTCAACTGCCGATCGGGAAGTGACTACGCCTTCGCGGCGATGTTGGTAACGTTTCCGCCCTTGCGATCGCCCATCACGCAATTGCCCTGGAAGATCGCGCCTTCTTCGATCACGAGCGCGGGCGTGTCGATGTCGCTGTAGACCTTTCCATTGCGGTGGATCTCGACGCGTTGCGCGGCGACGATTTTCCCAATGACCGTTCCGCTGATGGCGATGCGCCCAACGTTGATGTCGCCCTCGATCGTGGCGCTCTCGCCGACGATCAACTCGTTTTTCGAAATGATCTTGCCGTTGAACCGGCCGTCGATGCGCATCGTGTCTTCGAATTCCAGCTCGCCCTTGAACACGGCGCCGCTGTCGAGAAACCCGTTGAGCTCACCGCTGCTTTTGCCTTTCATCGTCGCCTCCCCGTCAGATCATCAAAGATGCGCATCAGATCATCCTCGCTTGCGAAGCGAATGTGAATCACCCCGCCGCGACGGCGGCGGTCGATGTCCACTTTCGTCCGAAGCGATTTGGTTAACTTTTCCTCGGCATCGCGTGTAAAGACGTCTTTCGGCTTCTCGCGCTTCGCCTTCTTGCGCGTTGCGCCGGAAGCGAGAAGCTCGGTCTGCCGCACATTCAGACTGCGGTTGACGATGCGATCGGCGAGTTGCTGCTGCTTCTTCGCGGACTCGAGCGACAGCAGCGCACGTGCGTGACCCATCGACAACTCACCTGACGCGAGCAGCTTCTTCACGGGATCGGGCAGCTTCAAGAGCCGCAGGAAATTCGCGACTGTTGAACGCTCTTTGCCGACACGCTTCGAAATCTCTTCCTGAGTCAGGCCGAAGTCGTCGTGAAGCTGATGGTAGGCGTTCGCCTCTTCGATCGGGTTGAGGTCTTCGCGCTGGATGTTTTCGATCAAGGCGATCTGCAGAGCGTCGCTTTCCTGCAGGAGATCCTTAATTACAGCAGGAATGTTTGGAAGTCCAGCTTTCTGCGCGGCGCGGAAGCGACGCTCCCCTGCGATCAGCCGATAGCGGTTGTCGCTCGTGCGCGTCACCACGATCGGCTGCACGATGCCGTGCTCGCGAACGCTGCGCGTCAGCTCATCGATCGCCTTCTCGTCGAACACTTTTCGCGGCTGGTACGGATTGACTGCGATGCGATCGAGTGGGATCTGCGCCAGAGCTCCGGAGGAGACCGCGTCGCTTTTCTGCGGAATCAGCGCGCTGAGTCCGCGTCCGAGTGCCTTTTTCTGATTCATGCGATGACGCTCTCCGCGCGCTGGATGAATTCTTTCGCGAGGCTGACGTAAGCCTCGCTCCCGCGCGAACGGATGTCGTACAGGATAATCGGTTTGCCGAACGACGGAGCTTCGCCGAGGCGAACATTTCGCGGGATGAGGGTGCGGTAGACCTTGTCGCCGAAGTGGTTGCGGACTTCCTGCGCCACCTGCTTCGCGAGATTCACGCGGTCGTCATACATCGTCAGCGCGATGCCTTCGATCTCGAGGTCGGGGTTGAGCGACTCGCGCACCCGCTCGATGGTGTTGAGGAGCTGGGAGATGCCCTCCATCGCAAAGTATTCGCATTGCATGGGAACGAGGATGGAATCTGCAGCCGTGAGGCCGTTGATCGTCAACAGGCCCAGCGATGGCGGCGAATCGATGAGGATGTAGTCGTACTGGCCCGCGACGTCGGCGATCGCGTTCTTGAGGCGGAATTCGCGCGATTCCGCCGCGCCTAACTCCAGCTCGGCGCCGACCAGATCTACAGAGGATGGAGCGACCTTTAGCGTCGGGAGCTCGGTCTCGCGGATGATGCTCGACAGCGGAAGGCCGTCCAGGAGGACCGGATAGATCGACTCGGGCTCGTTCTTCGAGAGGCCAACGCCTGATGTCGCGTTCGCCTGCGGATCGAGATCGATCAGCAGAACCCTCCGCTCGCAGGCGGCCAGCGAGGCAGCGAGGTTGATGGCGGTGGTGGTCTTGCCGACGCCGCCCTTCTGATTCGCGAGCGCGACGACGCGGGTCATGTACGTTCCACGTGGAACATCACCAGGTAGCCGCGGCGCAGCTTGTGCGCCTCACCCTTCCGAAAATGGGCTATTTCGCCCGTCTCGGTAGTGGCTTGAAAGAGCGCAGCGCGACCCTCAGGCTCCATGAACGGCGCAAGCGAAGGCAGCCATTCTTCTGGGCCGCCGACCGCGCGTGAGGTCACGAGGGAAAACCGAAGTTCAGGGGGAAATCGCGTCAGAACGTGGGCGAGCCTATCACCGTAAACTACGGAGTTCAATCGACATTCGCGCACGACGTGCTTCAGAAAGGCCCATTTCTTCATGTCGGATTCGACGAGATGAAAGCGCGCCGCCGGGCTCGCAATGGCCATCGGAATGGAGGGCAATCCGCCACCGCTCCCAAAGTCGAGGACTTCCCGCTCCAGTTCGAGCATCTCCGCCGCTTCGAGGGCCTCGGCGATGTGGTCGTCGATATTGGCTTTGGCTTCCGGCCCGATGAGATTGATCTTCTCGTTCCAGGCGAGAAGCTCGCGCTTGTAAACCTCGATCATGAAGCGCGGCGCAGGTGCATGCGGAGTATCGAGATTGCCGCCGGCGTCACTCCCGAGATGCGACTCGCCTGCCCCAGCGACACCGGCCGCACAAAGCTCAGCTTCTCGACCATCTCCCGCGACAACCCCGGCAGCGAAAACGACATCTCCCTCGGAATCCGCAGTCCTTCGTCCTGCGCAACGCGGGCGGCCTCGCGCTCCTGACGCTCGATATACCCCGCATAGCGAAGTTGGCTCACCACGCCCTCGAGCTCGTCGTCCGGCAGCTCAGGAAACTTCTCGCTGAAGGAGTCGAACGTCGCGTCGTGGCGTCGCATCAATTGACCGAGTGTAGTGCTCTGTGCGAGCTCCTTCGCTGCGCGCATCCGGCCGACGCGTGCGTCGACGCGGCGCTTCCGCTCGTCATCGAGGATTCCGAGTCCATCCGCGATTGGGGAAAGCCGTTCGTAAACTGAGTCGCATCCGAGGAGAAGGCGGTGCTCGGCGCGGGAGGTGAACATTCGATACGGCTCTTCCGTGCCGAGAGTGACGAGGTCGTCGATCATGACGCCGCTGTACGCCTGATCGCGGCGCAAAATCACAGGATCGCCGCCGCGCACGTACTGCAGCGCGTTGAATCCCGCCATTAGTCCCTGCGCGGCCGCTTCTTCATATCCCGATGTTCCGTTGATCTGACCGGCGAGGAAGAGGCCGTCGACGCCGCGCACCTGCAGCGTCGGCTCGAGCTGTTGCGGATTGACGAAGTCGTATTCGACTGCATATCCGTAGCGCGCGATCACCGCGTTTTCGAAACCCCGGAGCGAGTTGACGACGCCGTCCTGCACGTCTGGCGGCAGCGATGTCGAGATTCCGTTGAGATAGAGCCAGGGATGCTGGAGGCCTTCCGGCTCGACGAAAACCTGATGCCGCGCCTTGTCGGCGAAGCGGACCACCTTGTCTTCTATAGATGGACAGTAGCGCGGGCCGGTCGCGTGGATCTGGCCGGAGTACATCGGCGCGCGGTGCAGATTCGCGCGGATCAGCTCATGCGACGCAGTGCTGGTGTAAGTCAGATGACACAGCACCTGCGGCAGCGCGATGCGATCGGTGAGGATCGAGAACGGCCGCGGGACATCGTCACCCGGCGCCGGCTCCAGTTTCGAGAAGTCGACGGAATCCTTCGCAATGCGCGGCGGGGTCCCGGTCTTCAATCTGCCGAGGCGCAGACCGAGCGCGCGAAGCGAGTCGGAAAGCGTTTCGGCAGAGGGCTCGCCGAAGCGCCCGCCAATCGTCTTCTTTTCTCCGGAGTGCATCAGCGCTCGAAGAAAAGTTCCGGTGGTGACGATCACTGCGCGCGCGTGGAGAACCGTTCCGTCGGCAAGCGTGACGGCTTCCGGCGACAGTCGCGATACGGATCCCTCGATGATCGTGAGGTTCGGTTCGTCGGTGAGGATGTCCTGCACGGCCTTCGCGTAGAGGTCGCGATCGCACTGCGCGCGCGGTCCCTGCACGGCCGGGCCCTTCGATCGATTGAGGACCTTGTACTGGATGGCGGCGCGATCGGTGGCCTCGCCCATCAATCCGCCGAGCGCGTCGATTTCCTTGACGAGATTTCCCTTCGCGAGACCGCCGATGGCGGGATTGCACGACATGCGGCCGATCGCGTCGCGCAGCATGGTGACCATCGCGACGCGCACTCCGCCGCGCGCACACACACGCGCAGCTTCCGCGCCCGCGTGGCCGCCGCCGATCACAATGACATCGAACTGCTGCGTCATGGTTCCACGTGGAACATCATTTTCCGATACAAAATTTTGAGAAGATCTCATCGAAGACTTCCTCGCGCGTGATCGCTCCAGTCAGCAATCCTAACGCCGTCGCGGCGCGATAGAGATCGACGACGATGATCTGCTCGTCGTGCCCGCCATCGATCGACGCCATTGCGGCGCGCAGCGCATCGCCGCACTCCGCGACCGCGAGACGCTGTCGTTCGTTGACGAGGCTTCCCTCCGCCGCCACGAAACGCTCGCGCACGAACTGATCGAGTCGCTCGAGGAGCTCTGCGATCCCACGTTCGTTCGGCACGCTGATTCCGATCGATCCCGCCGGCGCCGGCGCGAGATCGATCTTGCTGTAGACGATCCATGCATCCGGCCAACGCGCGAGCTCGCGGCGATCCTCTTCGGTGATGCCGCCGGAGGCATCGATCAGATACAGCACGACGTCGCCCGCCTCCGCCGCCCGCCGCGCCCGCTCGACTCCGATCGATTCGACTGCGTCCGCGCTTTCACGAAGTCCGGCCGTGTCGGCGAGCGTCACGGGTAAGCCGCCGATCTCGATTGTCTCGCGCACGATGTCGCGCGTCGTTCCCGGAATCGGTGTCACGATCGCGCGATCGGTTCCGACGAGCCGGTTGAGCAGCGTCGACTTGCCCGCGTTAGGCCGGCCGAGAATGACGGCGCTCAGTCCTTCGCGCGTCGCGCGGCCGCGACGATACGTCTCGAGCAACGCTTCGGCATCCTCGATCGCGCGCGCGATGATCGATCGCGCATCGCTGCGCTGAATGAATTCGTAACCTTCTTCCGAAAAGTCGAGCGCCGCCTCGAGCCGTGAAATGACGTGCAGCAGCGACTCGCGAATCGCTGTTGCTTTCCGGCTGAGCGAGCCTTCGAGATTCGCGAGCGACAGATTCGCCTGCAACGCGGTGCGCGCGTTGATCACATCGGCGATCGATTCCGCCTGCACGAGATCGAGTTTTCCATTGAGCACCGCGCGCTCGGTGAACTCGCCAGGCTCGGCGAACCGCGCGCCGAGATCGACCGCCGCGCGGATGACGCCTTCGACTAGCGCCGTGCTTCCATGCAGGGTCAGCTCGACGAGATCGTTTCCGGTGAACGAATGCGGGGCCTCGTATCGCGTCGCGATGCACTGGTCAAGTAGTTGACCATCGTGCCGTAGATGAACAAGGGTCGCGATTCGGGGCTCGGGCGAGATCGAGGCGAGGCGGAGAAGAATCGCATCGCTCAGCGGTCCATCGATGCGCACGATGGCCAGCGCGCTGCGGCCTAACGGAGTTGCCGGCGCGACGATCGTATCGATCGCCGGCGCGTTCACGATCCGGCGGTGGTCTGCTCCTGCGGCTCCTGCGAGGAGCGGGGAACGATCGCCACGCGCTTGTAGAAGCCGTCGCCGCGCGACACAGTGGCAACTTCCTGATCGTCCTGCAGCGCCAGGTGCACGATGCGGCGCTCGATCGGCGTCATCGCAGGCAGGAGTTGCTCGCGATGATCGCGGCGCACGCGATCGGCAACTTCGCGCGCCTTCTGCTCGATCTCTTCGACGCGCTTGCCTTTGAACTGCTGGCAGTCGACTTCAATCTCTTTCTCGGTCTTGCGGCCGACCATCGCCTTGTTCGCGAGGACCTGCAGCGCATCGATGACTTCGCCGTGACCTTCGATGACGCGGCGCGCGTCGCGTCCGTAAAGGCGAACCACGACCTGCGTGTCGTTCTCTTCGGTGCGAAGCTCGAGGTTCAATTGCGCGAGCGCGATCACCCGCTCGAACCATGCGCGCACGATTTCCGCGTTCGGCGATTCAGGCCCCTGCGGTGGAATCTCGACCGGAACGTATTCTTCTTCTTCGCGGCGCTCCGGGCTTCTCCGCGGACGATCGCGGCGCTGATCGTTGCCTCGACGCTGTGCCCCTCGATCCCGATCGCGACCGCGCCCACCGCCTCCCTGCGTGCGTTCCCGGCGCGGACGCTCCTGCGGCCTCGACGGCGGCTCCTCCGCCGGCTGCGGTGCCTCCGTATTGACCTCGGCCTCGATCACCACGCGTTTCATGCCGCCGAGGAATCCGCGTTTCTCTAGGAGGACGTGGTAGGTGAGCTGGAAGCGCTGCACGCCGAACGTCTGCGCTGCGTTGTCGAGCGCTTCCTCGAGATTCTTTCCTTCGAATCGCTGCGCCATGATCGGTCCTTTTGTTAGGCGGCCTTTTGCAGCTCGTCGGGATGATCTTTCCAGTACCTATTCATGATCATCTGCTGAACGATCGTCAAGATGTTCTGCACGAGCCAGTACAGAACCAGTCCGCTCGGAAACTCTTTGAAAATCCAGCCGAAGACAATCGGCATGATGAGGAACATGCGCCGCTGCGCCGGGTCGGCGGTCGTCGGCGTGATGAACTGCTGCACGAACATGGCGACCGTCATGAGGATCGGCAGCACGTAGGTGGGATCTTTCGCAGACAGGTCGTGAATCCACAGGATGAATGGCGCGCCACGCAATTCGATGGCGTGCGACAGCAAATTATAGAAGCCCACGAAGATCGGGAACTGAATCAACATCGGAAGACATCCGCCGGCAGGATTGATGCCCTCCTGCTGGTAGAGCTTCATCATGTCGGCGTTCATCTTCTGCTTCTGCTCGGGATCGGTCTTGTGCTTCCGATAGCGCGCCTTGATGGCCTCCATCTTCGGCTGCACTTTCTGCAGCTTCTTCATCGACATCATCCACTTGTGCTGCAGCGGATAGAGGACGGCCTTGATGAGGATCGTGAGCACGACGATCGCCCATCCGTAGTTGAGCGTGTACTTGTTGATCCACTTCAGGACGATCAGGAAGAAGCGCGCGATGATGCCGAACATGCCGTACTGCAGCGTGCGCTCGAAGCCGTAGCGATCGAGAAGTGTCGTCTCCTTGGGCCCGAAGAATGCTGCGCCGGTGACGACGCCGTCCGGTGACGCGTTCACGGCTGCGTAGATCTCGCGACGCTTCTCTTTGGTCGTGCCGAAGTCAATTGCGCGAAGCAGCGCGCCGCCGGATTTTTCCGGCCGCAGCACCGCGAGAAAATAATTGTCCTCGACGCCGACGAATTGCGCGGAGTCGTACGTGGTGATGTTGCCGGACTTCTCGCGGTTGACGATTTTCAGATCGTTGTTGATCTGCACGACACCGTTGCCGGTGATCGTGAACTGACTGTCTTTCTCATCGGGCTCCAGCGTTCGGATGCCGGGTCCGATCGAAATGCGATACCCAATCGGTGGCGCGACGGCGACAGAAAAGTTGAAAAGGTATTCGCCCGTGAAGCGAAATGTCTTCGTCGCTGCGACGCCATCGGCGGCGGCGTATCGATACTCGAGAATCGTTGCGCCATGCTCGTCGCGTTTGTCGAGCGAATAGAGGGCGGTGTTCAAACGCGTCGCGAGCGACGGATCGCGGGCCTCGATCGAGAACGGGAAATCGGTGCGTGAAAGATCGCGCGACTTCACCAGCTCGACCGGATTCTTGTCCTTCGTGTTGTAGTGCTTGAGCTGAAAAGAAACGAGGACTGCGCCGCGATTCGAGAAGCGCGCGACATAGTCCGGAGCATCGATCGTCGTGTAGGCCAACGCCTCCGCGGAAGTCGGCTTGATCGGCACCGGCGGGGCTGCGGGCGTTTGCTTCTCAGCAACGGGCGCGGCCGCCGTTGTCGTTTTCGTCGTTGTTGTGACTGCGGTGGTGCTTGTGTTCTCAGGTTTCGGCGCCGGAGTCGTGACCGGTGCCTTCGGCTTGACGAGATTCGGAAAGACTTTCGGTGCGACCGCCGCCCACAGCCAGAGAAAGGCGATCGAAACTACGACTGCGATGAAGATTCTCTTTTCCATTTTAGGGGATGGGATCCCAACCTCCAGGGTTCAGCGGGTGACATCGGAAGAGCCGGCGAACACCCAGCCATCCACCGTGCAGCACGCCGTACTTCTCGATCGCTTCCGTCATATAGACCGAGCAGGTCGGCTCGAAACGGCACATCGGTGGGAGAAGCGGCGAGATGAATCGCTTATAGCCGCGAAGAACTGCGACGGCGACCGCTCGCATCGGCGGCGCCTCAGCGCGCGCCTCCTGCGGCGATCTTCGCGAGCACGCGCTCGAGATCGCTGCTGTAATCGCGGAACTCGGCCGCGGCGGCGTTAGGCTTGACGTTGATGACCAGATCCAAGGCGCTTCGATCCAACTCGAGAGGAGCGCGCTGACGGCGATAAATCTCCCGCGTCCATCGTTTCAGTCGGTTTCGGACGTTCGCCTTTCCTAATTTCTTCGTGACGGTGACGCCGACGCGCGAAAAAGACCGCTCGTTGGCGGCGAAGAACACGACACAGTACCGGGAAAAAAGCTTGCGGCCGGTTTCATATACGCGAAGAAACTCGCGCCGTTTTGCCAGCCTCTTCTCTTTTGGCAGAGCCTCGGACCGCGGCAGGCCGCTAGACAGCGAGACGCTTGCGGCCCTTACGGCGACGGCGCGACAGCACCGCCTGACCGTCCTTGCGTCGCATGCGAACCAAAAATCCGTGAGTCCGCTTACGGCGGCGATTATTCGGCTGGAACGTGCGCTTCATGTCTAGTTAACCCTCTGAAAAGAAAGCGGTGAGTATAGTGACCACTCGCGGCAGCGTCAAACAGGTCCCGCCGGAGCATGCCGCTCAACGTGAGCCCGGCGGGGGCTATTCCGATATCTACCCTATTGCAAGACGCATTTCGAGCTTGCATATTTTCTTTTTGTGCTAGTATCGGCTCCCGTTTTCCACAGGCAAAGGTTTTCCACAACTGTGGAAAAGTTGTGGATTTTCAGAAGGTTAGAGCGTCCCGCCCGATGAACATTTGGAAGCAGGTCCTCGATCGGCTGGAGCAAGATATTGACAGGACTGAGTATGTCACCTGGTTTGCTCCGACCCGCTTTTTGGCCCAAAAAGGCGACACTCTGGATGTAAGCGTCCCGTCGCAACGGTTTGTCGATGCGATCCGTGAACGCTACGGCCAGCAGCTCCGCAGCATCCTCGGCGAAGTAGCCACCGATCGGCTCAATCTCCACTTCATCCCCGACGCCGGCACGGCCATGGATCTTTCCGCCGTTCCCGCGGCCACAGCGACGGAAGTCCCGATCCCGACCTCGATTTTCAACCCGCGGTACCGTTTCACGAGCTTTGTCGTCGGCAGTTCCAACCAGCTCGCCTACGCCGCGTCGCTGTCGATCGCCGAAAATCCGAGCGGCTCCTTTAATCCGCTCTTCATTTACGGCGGCGCCGGACTCGGCAAAACCCATCTCATCCAGGCGATCGGCCAGCAGATTCGCGATTCGAACCCTCGGCTCAAGGTCACGTACATGTCCGCCGACTCGTTCGTGACGGAGCTGATCACGTCAATCCGCTACGACAAAATGCAGCAGTTCCGCGATCGCTATCGCACTGTCGACGCGTTGCTGCTCGACGACATCCAGTTCCTGGCCGGCAAAGAACGCACGCAGGAAGAGTTCTTCCATACGTTCAACGCACTCTACGAAGCGCAGAAACAGATTGTCTTCACTTCCGACGCGCAGCCGAAAGACATCCCGACACTCGAAGAGCGGCTGCGTTCGCGATTCGAATGGGGACTCATCGCTGACATTCAGCCACCCGATCTCGAAACCAAGGTCGCCATCCTTCGAAAAAAAGCCGAGGACAAGAAAATCGATCTGCCGCAGGAAGTGGCGCTCTTCATCGCCGAACGCGTGCGCTCAAACATCCGCGAGCTCGAAGGTCACCTCAATCGCGTGGGTGCCTTCGCGTCCCTCACCGGCAACCGTCTGAGCATCGATCTGGCGAAGGAAGCGCTCAAAGATCTGTTGACTAAAGAAAACAAACCCATCACTGGTCCTGAGATCATCAAGGTGGTCGCGGCGCACTACGGACTCAAGGTGTCGGACTTGAAATCAAAGTCCAACGCGCGGACGATCGCCTTCCCCCGGCAGGTCGCGATGTTCATCTGCAAGGAGTTGACGGACCTCTCGTATCCGGAGATCGGACGACTGTTCAATGACAAGCACCACTCGACGGTGATGTACTCCGTCGACAAGATCGATCAGATGCGGCAGGACGATAACGATCTGTCGCGTACGATCGAAATGCTCGGCAAACAATTTCGTTGATAGGTTGCGGAAAGAGCACGCGAAAAACTGTGGAGAATCTTCCAACGCGACACGGTCCCTTCGAAGCTGCGGAAAACTCGGGGTCTTCTCCGCTGTTTTTCATCAGCGAAACTCACAGTCTCACGCGATCATGACTGCTATACTTTTGAATCCTTTGCAGAAGAATCAACAAATCTCCGCACAGATCCACTACTACCACTACAAACTAGATAGACTCGGTTTCTAAGGATAGAGACATGGAGCTGACCGTCGCCAAGAATGATCTTCAAAAAGAGCTGCAGCTATGCCAGGGCGTGGTGGAGAAACGATCGACCATTCCGATCCTTTCGAACGTCTTGCTCAAGGCGGCCGATGGTCGCATGCAGATCGCTGCGACGGATCTCGACGTCACGATCCTGACTTCGTGCGCCGCGAAGGTGACGACGCCTGGTGGCGTGACGATCGAAGCGAAGCGGCTCTTCGATGTCGTGCGCTCGCTTCCTGACGATGACGTTCGCGTCCAGATGCAGGAAAACAATCAGATGTTGATCGAGTCGGGAACGGCGAAGTTCCGGCTCCTGGGATTGCCGGCCGAGGATTATCCGACGCTTCCGACGGTGACGGCGACAGAGTCGTACACCATCCCTCTGGATGAATTGAAGACGATGGTCGCGAAGGTTCGGTTCGCGATCACGCATGAGGAAACGCGTTTCCAGCTCAACGGGGCGCTTCTCAAAGTGCAGCAGGCGAAGATGGAGATGGTTGCGACCGACGGGCATCGCATGGCGCTGATCAACTTCCCGCAGGGCAACGGGAAGAAAAAAGGTCACGAGCTGACGATTCTGATTCCGCGAAAAGCGCTGGAGGAAATCCTGCGGCTCGAGGCGGGAGAGGACGGAACCGTAAAGTTTGGCGTCTCGGAGAATCATCTTTTCTTCGACGCCGGCGATCGGCGTCTGCTCGCGCGGATGATCGACGTCAACTTCCCGAACTACATGGAAGTGATCGCGCGCGACAACGATCGACACGTGATGGTGGACCGCGAGCGGCTGCTGTCGACGATTCGACGCATCTCGCTGGTTGCCAATGAGCGGACGCGCGCGGTGCGATTCGACTTCGCGCCCGGCAAGCTCACGGTGTCATCGACCAATCCGGAGCTCGGCGATGCGCGCGAAACGGTGCCGATCGATTACGCCGGCAATCCATTCTTCGTCGGACTGAATGCAGCGTACGTCACCGATTTTCTCAGCGCGGTCGACACGCCGCAGGTGAGTCTCGATCTGAAGGACGAGAACAGCCAGTGCATCGGCAAGCCGTCGACGAGCAGCGATGATCTGCCGTACGAGTATCTGTACGTCGTGATGCCGATGCGTCTCGCGTGATTCTGACGCGGATCACCGCTCGCAACTTCCGCAATCTCGCCGACGCCCCGATCGACTTTCATCCCGCGACCAATCTCGTCGTCGGACGCAATGGCCAGGGGAAGACGAATCTACTCGAGGCGATCTACTTTCTCGCGACGACGAAATCATTTCGCACCCCGCGGCTGGCGAGCGTCATCCGATTCGGCGAGAGCAACGTGTACGCTGCCGGCGTGTTGCGCCGCCTCGATGTTGAAAAAACGATCTCGGTCGGACTCGAGCTTGGCGAGCAGCGCCGTCGCGTTCTCCTGATCAACGAAGAGCGGGTCACGCTTCCGAACTACGTCGCGGCGATGAGCGTCTTCGCATTTTCTTCCGCGCGACTGGAGATCATTCGCGGCGCACCGGAAGAGCGGCGGAGATTTCTCGATCGTGGGATCGCCAGCGTCGAGCCGTCGTACCTCGAAGCGCTGAATCGTTACGGTCGAATTCTCAAGCAGCGAAATGCGCTACTGCAAAGCGGACGCGCGACGCCGGCGGCGCTCGATCCGTGGGACGCGGAGTTCACGGAAGCTGGCGGGACGATTCAACGGGTGCGCGGCGCGTACACCGAGTTGCTCGCGCGGAAGTTCGACTCGATCGTCGCGGAACATGGCTATCACCTGGCCGGCCTGCACATCGATTACAGGCCCAGCAGCGTTGACGATTTGCGATCTCTACGCCGTGAAGAGTTGCGCACACGCGTCAGCCTGACCGGCCCGCAGCGCGACAACCTGGACTTCACCATCGACGGCCGCAACGCGTCCGAAGTCGCGTCGTCGGGCGAGCTGAAGATGGTCGTGCTGTTCCTGAAATTCGCGAAACTCGAGCTTTTCCGGGACAAATTCGACGAACCGGCGGTCTTTCTTCTGGACGATATCGATGCCGAGCTCGACTACGAAATTCTGCAAAAATTACTCACGAAATTACCTGCTAAAACGCAGGTTTTCGCCACCTCCGCCAAGGAGCGATTTCTACCGGCTTTAGAGGGCCGAGCACACCGGCGCTTAACGATTGAAAACGGGCAGGTTACAGTCGTCCGAGATTTCGCATAAACGCGGCGAGAAAACGCAATTTCACGGTACAATTTAGCGTTACGTTTCGCGGTGCAACCCTCTCGCAAATCCCACCGGGTCCAGCCAGCCAAAAAGTGCCGTTAGAAAGCGAATAGATGGCAGAAAACTACACCGCAGAAGACATTAAAGTTCTAAAAGGACTCGACGCCGTACGCAAGCGTCCGGGGATGTACATCGGCGATACCGATGACCTCAGCGGACTGCATCACATGGTGTACGAGGTCGTCGATAACGCGATTGACGAGGCGCTGGCTGGCTTCGCGGATCGCGTCAAAGTCACCATCCACGCCGACAATTCCGTGACGGTCGAGGACAACGGGCGCGGCATCCCGGTCGACCTGCACAAAGAGGAGGGACGTTCGGCAGCCGAAGTCATCATGACCGAGCTGCACTCGGGTGGAAAGTTCGACAACAACTCCTACAAGGTTTCCGGCGGTCTGCACGGCGTCGGCGTGTCGGTTGTGAACTTTCTCTCCGAGTGGCTGGAGCTCGAGATTCAGCGCGACGGATTCGTCTGGCGCCAGCGCTACGAGCGCGGAGTGCCGCTCGCTTCGATCGAGCGCGGCGAGAAAACGAGCAAGCGCGGCACGAACGTCACGTTCAAGGCCGATTCTGAGATCTTTTCGGTCGGCGAGATGAATTACGAGACGCTCTCGCAGCGTCTGCGTGAACTGGCCTTCCTCAACTCGGGGGTCTTCATCGAGATCACCGATGAGCGCAGCGAGAAGCATCACGAGTTCATGTACGAGGGCGGCATCGTCTCGTTCGTGAAGGACATCAACAAGAACAAGACGCCGATCCACGACGAGCCGATTTTCGTCCGCGACGAAAAAGACGGCGAGGCGGTCGAGATCGCGCTGCAATGGAACGAGGGCTACACCGAAAACGTGTACGCCTTCACCAACACCATCAAAAACACCGACGGCGGAACGCATCTCATCGGCTTCAAAGCTGCGCTGACGCGCACCATCGTCCGCTACGCGAATCGCGAAGGCATCCTCGACAAGGCGAAGCTGACGATCGAAGGCGATGACGTTCGTGAAGGGTTAACGTCAGTCATTTCCGTAAAGATTCGCGACCCGAAATTCTCGTCGCAGACCAAAGACAAGCTCGTTTCGTCACACGTGAAGACGTGGGTCGAGCAGATGCTGGGCGCCCGGCTCGGCGAATACCTCGAGGAGAATCCGCGCGAGGCGAAACGGATCGTCGAGAAGATTGTCGAGGCTGCGCGTGCACGTGAAGCGGCTCGCAAGGCGCGAGACCTGACCCGGCGCAAAGGCGCGCTCGATTCCGCATCACTTCCCGGAAAGCTCGCCGATTGCCAGGAGCGCGATCCGAAGTTCTGCGAGATCTACCTCGTCGAAGGAGATTCGGCCGGCGGCTCCGCCAAACAGGGACGCGATCGCCGCTTCCAGGCGATCCTGCCGCTGAAGGGCAAGATCCTCAACGTCGAGAAGGCGCGTCTCGACAAGATGCTGTCATCCGAAGAAATCCGCCTGATGATCACGGCGCTCGGCACCGGCATTGGCGTCGACGACTTCGACGTCAGCAAGCTGCGCTATCACAAGATCATCATCATGACGGACGCCGACGTCGACGGATCGCACATCCGCACGCTGATCCTGACGTTTTTCTATCGGCAGATGAAAGACGTGATCGAGCGTGGACACCTCTTCATCGCGCAGCCGCCGCTATTCAAGATCTCGCAGGGCAAGAAAGACAATTACCTCAAGGACGAGACCGAGAAGACGCGCTTCCTGCTGAATCGCGTTGCCGAGTCCGTGGAGATCACGCCGAAGGGCGGACTGCCAGTCAAAGGCGAAGCGCTCGTGACGATGCTGCAGCGCATGGAGGAGTACCGCAATCACGGCCGCAAGGTGCACGCGCGCGGTTTCCCGCGCGAAGCGCTCGACGTTCTTTTTGCCGAGGGTTTCACGGATCGCACCGCGATGGCGGATCTCGACAAACTCGAAGCCCTGCGCGCCGCGCTTGCGAAAGCCGGCTTCGAGCATGTGCATCTGACGAACGATCCCGATACTGACACGCCGTTCATTCAGTTCACGGTTGGCGGCAATGGAACGGGCAAGAAGGCAACCGTCGACAACGAGCTGTTGTCGCAATACGAGTTCCGCCAGACGGCCAAGGCCTACGAAACGCTGTCGGCGTTCGGCTTGGCGCCCTTTTCCGTGAAACATGGCGACGAGACGACGATTCGCACGAGCATCGACGACGTGCTCGATCACGTTTACAAACTCGCCGAAAAAGGTCTCAGCATTCAGCGCTACAAAGGTCTCGGCGAAATGAATCCGGAGCAGTTGTGGGATACCACCATGAACCCGGAAAGCCGCCGCCTGCTGCAGGTCAACATCGCGGATGCCGTCGAAGCGGAGTACCTCTTCACCACGCTCATGGGTGATCAAGTCGACCCGCGCCGCGATTTCATTCAAAAAAATGCTCTCGAAGTGAAGAACCTCGATATCTAAATGGCTGACTTCGACTACCAGAACTTCATCGATCAAAAACTGCCGGTCAACATCGAAGACGAGATGCGCAAGTCGTATCTCGACTATGCGATGTCTGTCATCATCGGCCGCGCGCTCCCCGATGTCCGCGACGGTCTGAAGCCCGTCCACCGCCGCATCCTCTACGGGATGTACGAGCAGGGGAACACCGCCGGCCGCGCTTACAAGAAATCGGCGCGCATCGTCGGCGACGTGATGGGCAAATACCATCCGCACGGCGACAGCGCGATTTACGACGCAGTCGTCCGCATGGCGCAGAGTTTCTCGATGCGCTACGAGCTCGTCGACGGGCAGGGCAACTTCGGGTCGCTCGATGGCGACAACCCGGCGGCCATGCGCTACACCGAAGTCCGCCTGACGCGCCTCGCTGAAGAGCTGATGCGCGACGACATCGAGAAAGAAACCGTCGACTGGGTGCCGAATTACGACGGCACCGAGCGCGAACCGTCCGTTCTTCCCGCGAAGTTCCCGAACCTGCTCGTGAATGGCTCGTCCGGCATCGCCGTCGGCATGGCCACCAACATCCCCCCCCACAACCTCGGCGAAGTCATCGACGCCTGTTTGATGGTGATCGAGAAGCCGAAGGCCACCGTGCCGGAGCTGATGAAGGTCATGCCTGGCCCCGATTTCCCGACCGCCGGCTTCATTCACGGGCTCGAGGGCATCTATCAGGCGTACACCACCGGACGCGGCATCGTGCAGATGCGCGCCCGCGCGGTCATCGAGACATCGAAGAAAGGCGACAAGCAGCAGATCGTCGTGACGGAGATTCCGTACATGACGAACAAGGCGCGCCTGATCGAGAAGATCGCGGAGATGGTCCGCGAGAAGCGGCTCGACGGCATCGCCGATCTGCGCGACGAATCGGATCGCGAAGGCATCCGCATCGTCGTCGAGCTGAAGCGCGGCGAAGTCCCCGAGATCGTTCTCAATAATCTCTATCGCAACACGCAGATGCAGACGACGTTCGGAATCATTTTCCTGGCGATCGTCAACAACAAGCCGGAAGTTATGGATCTCCCGACGATGCTGCGGCACTTCGTCGAGCATCGCAAAGAGATCGTCGTTCGGCGCACGCGCTTCGATCTGAAGAAAGCCGAAGAGCGCGAACATATCCTCGCGGGACTCGTCATCGCGCTCGATAACATCGATCGCGTGATCGCATTGATCCGCGGCAGCAAGACTCCGCCCGACGCCAAAGCGGCGTTGATGACGGAGTTCGGTCTGAGCGATCTGCAGTCGCAGGCGATTCTCGACATGCGGCTGCAGCGTTTGACCAGCCTCGAAGCTGGAAAGGTTCGCGAAGAGCGCGAGGAAGTCCTCGCCACCATCAAGAAACTCCGCGAGATCCTCGGATCCGAGCAGCTCGTGCTCAGCATCATTTCGGACGAGCTCCGTCAGATCAAAGAGCAGTACGGCGACAAACGCCGCACCGAGATCGTGGCCGAGGCGAACGAGATCACGATCGAGGACATGATCGCCGACGAGGACATGGTCATCACCGTGTCGCGCGGCGGATACATCAAGCGCTCGCCGCTGTCGCTCTATCGGCAGCAGCGCCGCGGCGGCAAAGGTCGCATCGGAATGGCCACGAAGGAAGAGGACATCGTCGAGCATCTGTTCGTTGCGTCGACGCATGCCTATGTCCTTGTGTTCACCGATAAAGGCCGTCTGTACTGGCTCAAAGTGCATGCGATACCGGAAGTTGGATCGAATGCGCGCGGAAAGGCGATCGTCAATCTGCTCTCAGTCGAAGCAGGCGAGAGTGTTCGCGCACTGCTGACCGTGCGCGATTTCCCGGAAGGCAAGTTCGTCGTGATGGCGACGCGCGCCGGCAAGATCAAGAAGACCGATCTCTCGTCATTCTCGAATGTCCGGCAGACGGGAATCATCGCGATCGACATCAACGAAGGCGACGATCTTTACGCCGCGCGGCTTTCCGATGGGCAGTCGGACATCTTCATCGGTACGCACGGCGGCCGCGCGATTCGTTTTCACGAATCCGAGGTCCGTCCGATGGGCCGAGGCGCATCGGGAGTCAAAGGCATTTCACTGCGCGAAGGCGATCACGTCATCGAGATGGACGTGCTGCCTGCGTCGACCGAGGCCGTGACTGCCGACGAGACGCGCGAGGCTGCGGAGAGCGACGCCGAGATCGTCGCGACCGACAGCCGCGGCTACATGCTGACTGTTACCGAACGCGGCTTCGGCAAACGCACACCTGTGTCGCTCTACCCGCTCGTGCATCGCGGCGGAATGGGCGTGATCAACATCAAGGTGACCGACAAGAACGGCAAGGTCGCGGGCATCGCGCACGTCGTCGATGACGATCAGCTGCTGCTCATCACCGAGCAGGGCATGATCATCCGCACGCGGGTCAGAGATTTGCGCTCGATGGGCCGCTCTACGCAGGGCGTGAAGGTCATCAATGTCGAGGAGAATGATCACGTCGTCGCGGCCGTGAAGCTGGTGGAGAAGGAAACCGGCGACGAGACTGTCGTCGAGCCGACACCACCTCCGACCGACGAACCCGTGCACTGATGCCGGGCTCGCTCTTCCCGACCACGCGGCGAAGTGTTGTCGAAGCACTTCGCAGCGAGGATGTGGCAGAGCGCTCCCGTGCGTACGACACGCTCGCCGGCATTTACTGGAAGCCGCTGTACAAATTCGCCCGCATCGTTCGCGGCCGCGATCCGATTGAGGCGGAAGATCTGACCCAATCGTTCATGCTCGAGCTCCTGGAGGGAAAAGCGCTCGAGTCTTACGATCCTCAACGCGCGTCATTCCGAACATTTCTGCGATTGCTGTTCGATCGCAGTGTCGCAAATCTCGACAAGAAGGCGGCACGTCTCAAGCGCGGCGGTGCCACGACCCACGTTGATTTCTCGGACGCCGAGGTCGAGCTGAGTCGCGAGAGCGGCGAGCACGCGAACGCCGAGGAGTATTTCGAGCGACAGTGGGTGAAGAGTCTTCTGGCGATGGCAGTCGATCAGTGCCGGGAGGTTCTCGATCCGGTTTCGTTCGAGATCTTCGAGGCGTACGATCTCGCGCCGGACTCGGGGATCACGTATGCGCA
>DATBSF010000439.1:0-2433 GCA_036559905.1 Thermoanaerobaculia bacterium
GTGAACTCGATGTCCTGCATGTCGCGGTAGTGGTCCTCGAGCTTTTTGTAGACGTCCTCGAGCTGCTTGTAGACCTGCGGCATCGTCTCTTCGAGCGATTTTTCGTCGGTGACGGCCTGCGCTTTCGAAATCGGAAGCGGCGTGCGGATGCCGGCGACGACGTCTTCGCCTTGCGCATTGGGGAGGTACTCGCCGAAAAACTTGTGCTCGCCGGTGGATGGATTGCGCGTGAACGCCACGCCGGTCGCGCAGTCGTCGCCCATGTTGCCGAAGACCATCGACTGCACGTTGACCGCCGTGCCCCAATCGTCAGGGATGCCGTTCAGCTTGCGATAAGTGATCGCACGCTGGTTGTTCCACGACAGAAAAACTGCGCCGACTGCTCCCCAAAGCTGCTCGTTGACGTCTTGCGGAAATGAGTTATTGTTTTTAGTAACAATATTCTTGTACGTTTCGACGAGTTGTTTCAGCGCGGCAGCAGGGATTTCGGCGTCCGTCTTGACGCCCGCCTTGTCCCGCGCCGCGAACAGCTCATGTTCGAAGTGCTCGCGATCGATTTCCAGGACGACGTCGGAGTACATCTGGATGAAGCGTCGGTAGGAGTCATACGCGAACCGCTCGTTGGCCGAGGCGGCGAGACCCTTCACCGTCTCGTCGTTGAGGCCGAGGTTGAGGATGGTGTCCATCATGCCGGGCATCGACGCGCGCGCGCCGGAACGCACGGAGACGAGCAGCGGACGTTTCGCGTCTCCGAATTTCTTTCCGGCCGATTTCTCGACGCGCGCGAGATTCTCCTCGACGGACTTCTGGAGCTCCGGTGGATACTTTTTTCCGTGCTCGTAAAAGTATGTGCAGACCTCGGTTGAGATTGTGAAGCCAGGAGGAACCGGCACGCCGATGTTCGTCATCTCGGCGAGGCCTGCGCCTTTGCCGCCGAGGATGTCCTTCATCTTTGCGTTGCCTTCGGCGTGCCCCTCGCCGAAGAAATAAACGTACTTTTGCGGCATCGCGGGCGCGATTATCTACGAATCTCCAGATCGACTGTGCTGTACAGCGCGCGCATCGCGTCGGTCACCGGATTCTGCCGCGGGTTGTCGCTGCCGGCCGCGATGCACGGAACGTTAAGTTTTCGCCAGGGGTCCAGCGCGCGCTCGGCGGCGGCATGGTTTTCTTTCGCGGTCGGATATCGAAATTCGTGCGCGACGAATCGGAACTGCGGCATCTTCGGGGAAAGCGGCGGAAGTTCGGTGCGCCCGTACAACGACAGCCTCCCGGTGCGCTCCAGAATCGCGGCCGCCGGCTGGCTGAGCTCGAGCTTGCATTGCGCGCGCTCGCCAAAAAAGGACACGTCGAAGAACATCGGAATCGCTTCCTCGTGCCAGTTGAGGCCGCTGAGATGTTGTCCGTCCGGCGAGAGTGTGATCAGCGCCATGCCGTAATCATTTCCGCGAACCCAGCTCAGTCGATAGAGGCGTCCGTCGAACCCGCCGTCGAAGCGTATCGGCTCTTTTCCCGTTTGCAGGACGCCGACGACGTGCTGCCCTTTGCGCTCGAATCGAGCCAGCTCGCCGTTGATGTTCCAGCAGCCGGTGATGTCGCCGCCGGGCGCAGGCTCGAGCTCGGTTCCGCGTACGAGGATGGAGTAGAGCCGGACGTCGTGATTCGGAACGGTGCTGTCGACGATCGCGGTGCGGAGATAGCGCGCCTCGACCGGTGCAACTTCAAACCATTGCGCATCCTCGGTGGCTTTCGATGTGATCGATGCAACCTGCGAGAACGTCCGCCCATCCATCGATGTCTCGAAAGTGACGTGATTCGCGCCGAATCCGCCTTTCGCAGTCGTGCGAATTCCGACTTTCTCGATTCGCGCGCGCGCCGGCAACGCGATCGTGATCGATTGCGGGACGTCGTGCATCGGCGTCATCCAGAACGAGCCCGGATCGCCGTCGATGGTCTGCATGGCGGAGATGTCGAGGACCGCTTCGCCTGTGCGGGAGACGATGGTCCCTCCGCGCGCGACGTCGCAGATGCTCATCCGTTCGGCGGCATCCGCAACCGTTTCTTCGACGGGCGGTGCTGGCGGTTTCGGACCTTCCGGTTTGGCGCACGCGATCGCGAAGAGCACGACGGCCGCGAACTGCCGCTTCACGCGCGATACTCGGAACGATCGACGACGATCCTGGTCACGTCCGCGATTCTGCGCGCGGAGTCGCCGACTTTTCGCAGGAGCGACATTCGATTCTTGCGGATTGCGTTGTCGTCGACCATCACCATGACGTCGTCGAAGAACTTCTCGAGCTCCGGCGCCATCCCGGCGAACGACTGCAGCGCACGGAGGTAATCGTGCTCGGCGATCATCTCGTCGATCTGTTCGCTGACCTCTGACGCGAGCTTGTCGAGCCGGCGCTCCGCGTCATGTTCGAATCGCTTCGG
>DATBSF010000440.1:0-3202 GCA_036559905.1 Thermoanaerobaculia bacterium
GCCGCCGCACTCCAAAATGAGAAATCGCGTCGTCATCACCGGAATGGGCGTCGTGGCGCCAATCGGAAGGTCCGTGGCGGAGTTTCGTGATGCGCTTTTCGCCGGACGATCGGGAATCGGTCCGATCACGATTTTCGATCCGGCCACGCTGCCGACGCGCATCGCGGCCGAGGTGCAATGGGAGGGAGAGATTCTGCGCGATCGGAAGGTGTCGTTCGCAATCGCGGCGGCACAACAGGCTTACGACGACGCAAGTCCGATCGGAGACGGCGGACTCAGTCTCGGCCTCGGGCTCGAACTTTTCTCGATGGATGATCTGGCGGCAAAGAAGCGCGGCGCCCCGATGCCATCGAGCGCGCGCGAACGGCTGCTGTATCTGCAGACACCGTCCGATCTCTGCGTGCCGATGTTGTCGCAGCGTTTCGACCTCCACGCTCCGCCGGTAACGCACGTCTCAGCGTGCGCAGCCGGCACCGATGCCATCGGCAGCGCATTTCATATGATCGCGTCCGGCCGCCGGCGTTGGGTGATGGCGGGCGGCACCGATTCGATGATCAACCCGCTCGGTATCGCAGGCTTCTGCAGCATCGGCGCGACGTCGACGTCGAACGAGGAGCTCGGCCGCGCATCGCGTCCGTTCGACCGCCGCCGCAACGGCTTCGTCCTGGGCGAAGGCGCCGGCATGTTGATCCTCGAGCGTCGCGAGGATGCGCTCGCGCGTGGCGCGACGATCCACGCCGAGATCTGCGGCTACGGCAACTCGTTCGATGCGCATGGAATCAGCGAGCCGCACCCGGACGGACGCGGCGCATTCCAGGCGATGCAGCGCGCGGTCGATGACGCCGGCATCGACCCGAGCGCAATCGATTGCATCAACGCGCACGGAACATCGACCCCGAAGAATGATCCGGTGGAGACGCTCGCCATCAAGAGGTTGTTAGGCCAGCGCGCGTATGACGTCCCGGTGTGCGCGACCAAGTCGATGATCGGCCATCTCGTCTCCGCGGCCGGGGCGGTCGAGGTCATCGCGGCTATCGTTGGCATGCGCGATGACATCGTCCATCCGACAATCAATCTCGATGAACCCGATCGCGACTGCGATCTCGATTACGTCCCGCATGTCGCGCGCGAGCATCGCCAGCAATACGTTCTTTCGAGCTCCTTCGCTTTCGGAGGGCAGAATGCCGCAGTGGTCCTGAGGCGACATGCCGCTTGAAGGCAAACGGATCATCGTGACGGGCGCGAGCCGCGGCATCGGCCGCGCGATCGCGCTCGCGTGCGCTCGCGGCGGCGCTGAAGTCGGAATCAACTTCCATCGTTCGGAGAAAGAGGCGCAGGCGCTTCGTGATGAGATCGGCGATCGCGCGACGCTCCTGCCGTTCAACGTTGCGGATGCACTCGCAGTCGCCGGAGGCATCGCGAAATTCGACGCGGCGAAAGGCGGCATCGATGCGCTGGTGAACAACGCAGGCGTGAACCTGCCGGCTCTTTTGATGTCGGCGACTGACGACGAAATCGAAACGATGATCCGCACGAATCTCTTCGGCACGATGTATTGCACGCGTGCGGTGATTCCGGTGATGCTGCGCCAGCGCGGCGGCGTCATTCTCAATCTGAGCTCCGTGGCCGCGACGCGTCCGACCAGGGGACAGACGATCTATGCGGCGACGAAAGGCGGCATCGAGGCGTTCACGCGCGCGGTGGCGGTCGAGTACGGCCGCAAAGGAATTCGCTGTCATTGCATTCGGCCGGGTGCGGTGGACACCGACATGTTCGCGAACACTAAGGAGCTTGCCGGACCGGAAGTGCTCGCGCAGATTCCGCTGCGGCGGTTCGCCAAGGCGGACGAGATCGCGCAGTTCGCAGCATTTCTTCTGAGCGACGAGGCGAGCTATGTGACCGGCTCGGTGCACACAATCGATGGAGGTTTCGCCACCGGATGATCTCGCATCAGGAGCTGCAGGATCTGTTGTGCTCGCGGCGCAGCGTGCGCCGTTTTCGCGCGGAACAGCCGCCGGTAGAGTTGATCGAGTCCATTCTCGCGTCGGCAGTGACGGCACCCTCGGCCAGCAACAAGCAGCCGTGGCGATTCATCGTGCTGCGCAACCGCGACGTGATCGCCACGCTGGCGGCGCGAGTCCGTGAGGCCGTCGATCGCATCGCGAAGGCGATCGATCCGCCGTTCGAAGCATCGTTCCGGGCGTACGGCGACTACTTCACGCGGTTCGAGAGCGCGCCGGTGGTGATCATCGCGCTGTTCCGATCGCTGACGCTGCTCTCCAATCTGACCGACAAGCGCCTCGCCGACGATGACGCGACGCGCATTCGCGCGATGGAACGCGACTCCGGACTGATCGGCACGTCGATGGCGATGGAGAACCTGCTTCTCGCCGCGCATGCCGCGGGGCTCGGCGCATCGGGGATGACCGGGCCGCTGGTGGCCGTCGATGCGATTCGCGAGATCGCGAACGTGCCGCCGTCGTGGGAAGTGGCGGCCTTGATTCCAATCGGCTATGCCGACGAGACTCCCGTCCCGACCACACGGAAACCCGCGGAAAAAGTCACGCAATGGATCGACTGAATATCTTCGAGCGACTCCGCCCGATGATCGCCGATTCGCTCGCGATCGACGCCTCGGAGATCTCACTCCAATCGCGTCTGATCGACGACCTCGGCGCCGACTCGCTCGACTTCGTCGATCTGATCTTCGCAATCGAGAAGGAGTTCGGCGTCAAAGTTCGCGAAGCCGATTTCAACTTTCTCGCGAAACTCGACTTCACATCGCCGACCGTGATGCAGGATGGCTTCATCACCGCGGAGACCATCGAGCGTCTCCTCCCGCTCCTCCCCGCACTCGGCAACGTCGCGGATCGCACGCACGTGACGCCGCAGCAACTCTTCTCGCTGATGACCGTGGAGTCGCTGTGCGTGATGATTGCGCGACAGGCACCAGCGTGAAGCCTGCTGTCCTTCTCCCATCGGGAGAAGGTGCCCGGAGGGCGGATGAGGGGAACGGCATTCGCGTGAATTGCGCGCCCCTCACCCGGTCCCGCTTTTGCGGGACCACCCTCTCCCGATGGGAGAGGGGCCGATTCGGGCAGATCCGATACCATCCAGTCCCCCAATGGAAGGCAACCGCTTCGCTCGCGTCATCGCCGGCACGATCGAAATGTTCCTCGGCGCGTACTTCATCACGTTCGGT
>DATBSF010000441.1:0-27533 GCA_036559905.1 Thermoanaerobaculia bacterium
GTCTCCTTCGTAGCATGCATGAAATAAGGAGGGATGCTGATGCCACGGCGCCTCGTGCTCGTTCTCGCCGCGCTCATCCTGCTCGCAGCGAGGCCAACTCCCCCCGATGCGGATGTCACCGATTCCGACGGCGTCTGGAGACAGTTCGACGGCGGCGTCGGCGGATGCAAACCTCGAAGCGTCATCACCTCGCAGAACGTCCGCGAGCTCGGTGTCGCGTGGCAGGCAGTTCTTCCGGAGGCGTCGGACGGCTCCCCGGTTTTTGTGAGCGCGGTCGAAACGCGCCGCGGCGTTCGTGATCTATTGGTCGTCAATACGACTGCCGGCCGCCTCGTGGCCATAGACGCAAATACCGGCGGGCGAATCTGGCAAACCTCGCCGCCTGAAGGTCCACGTTGGACGACGTCATCACCGGCGGTCGATCCGAGCGGCAAGTTCGTCTTTGGATACGCGCTCGATGGCTACGTGCATCGCTATCTCCTGGCGACCGGAGAGGAAATCTTCGGTCCGGGATGGCCGGCGTTGATCACGCTGAAGGGCGAGGTCGAAAAAGGCTCGTCGGACATCACGATCGCGACCGCGCGAAATCGTAGAACATATTTGTATATGACAATTGCTGCTTATCCTGATCCGGGCGATGAGGGCGACTATCAGGGTCACCTCGTCACCGTCGACATCGAGAGCGGCGAGCAGCACGTGTTCAACGCGCTATGCAGCGATCGCGATGCGCATCTTTCATGGGGCGATTGTTCCAGCCTGCAGGCGGGCATCTGGGCGAGAGCCGGCGCGGTCTACGATCCGCTGACCGATCGCATCTTCGTCACCACCGGAAACGGACCATTCGACGCGGGCGATGGCGGTCACGATTGGGGCACCAGCGTCGTTGCGCTGCGTCCGGACGGCACCACCGACGGCGGCACGCCCGTCGATAGCTACACGCCCGAGAACTATCAGGAGCTGACGGACGAAGATCTCGATCTTTCTTCGACGACGATCGAGCCGCTCCCCACTTTCCGGCGCAGCTGGCCGCGCCTCGGCGTCCAAAGCGGCAAGGATGGCCAGCTGCGGCTTTTGAATCTGAAAGACCTCAGCGGCGCCGGGGGACCAGGCAACCTCGGCGGAGCGCTTCAGATCGTCGATTTGCCGCAAGGTCACACCGTTCTCACGCAGCCGCAGGCCTGGCTCGATGGAAGGAGAACGTGGGTCTTCGTCGCGAACAATCACGGCATCGCGGCGTTCGAGCTGATCGCGGATCCGGATGGCGATCCGGAGCTGGTTCTGCGATGGAACAGCAGTGAACTGCACGGCACGACGCCGATCATCGTGAACCGCGTGCTGTATCTGGCGTCACCGCACACGTTCACGGCCATCCGGCCGACGACCGGCGCTGTGTTGTGGCAGGACAAGAAGATCGGAGACATCCACTGGCAGAGTCCGATCATCATCAACGATATGGTCTATCTCGCGGACAATGGCGGCTATGTCACAGCGTATTCGCTGTCGAGGACGGGCGGCTAGCGAGCTCTCTGCCGGCGGGCATCGGAATTCGATCCGGCTCGGGGGTGCCGGTCAGATCGAGCAGCAGCGCCCAGTAGACGCTGATCGATCGTTCGAGCAACCACACCGGCGCAAAAAAACACGCGCGCAACGGGAAAAACTGCGCTGCACCAATCCGGCCGCGGATCGCGATCACGAGTCCGCAGAATCCGAGAACGCCGAGGTACAAAGCCGCGACATGAACGCCGCTGAGGAACGCGAGGATCAGCGCCAGCGGCAACACGCCGAAGAAAATTGCGGGCTGATCGAATTGTCGCGGCCGATCGCGGAGCCAGCGATCGAGCGTCGGTGGAATTCTCCTGACGAAAATATCCATCGCGGAAAAAACTTCGGCACCGTGGGACTCGAGGCGACGCACCGGATGATCGGTGACGATCGCCTTGTTAATGCTGCGAAGTCCGCGCACCGCGCGCTTCCGGAAGCCGAACGTCACGCCATCCTCGCTCAGAGAACCAAGGCCACGCAGCAGCAACATGCGGCCGGATTCCAACCCGCCCCACCACGGCAGCGGATCGAAGTAATCCTGCGGCGCGACGACTTCGTGCAGATCGAGCATCGCGCAGAGATGATCTAGACCGTCGTGACTGTAGCGGGTCTTCGCATCGGCTACGATTACCTTTTCGCATGACGCCACATCAAACGCCGCGCGGACGGGATCAACAGGCGTTTTCAGGGTGATGTACCGCCCTACCCATCGCAAGACGCGCCGATTTTCCTCGTTCGGGACCGTGTCGATGATCGCGATTTCGAAATCGCACACTGAGAGTGATGAAAGGTATCCGGCAAGATCGTGAAGCTCCTCGGTCGACGCGAATTCGTGCGTCAGCACGATCAGGTATGTGCATCGATGCTCGCCGGCGGATCGATGTCTCATGACGCCTGGAACAAAGCGAGCTGTGTGCCACGCTGGCACCCGAATTGCCGAGGACGCCTGCGGTGAAAATCTGGCCCGGAAATCCGTATCCGCTGGGCGCGACCTACGACGGATCCGGAACGAATTTCTCGGTCTTCTCCGAAGTCGCAACGCGCGTCGAATTGTGCCTGTTCGATGACCAGGGCGGGCAGACGTGCGCCGATTTTCCCGAAACCACGGGATTCATCTGGCACGGCTACCTTCCGAACATCGGTCCCGGCCAGCGCTACGGTTTCCGCGTGCACGGCGCGTGGGAACCGCAGAAGGGCCTGCGCTGCAATCCATCGAAGCTTCTTCTCGATCCATACGGCAAAGCCGTGCAAGGCGAAGTGAAATGGACCGAAGCGATCTTTCCCTATCTCTTCGGCCAGGGGGAGGATTCGAAGAACGAGATCGACAGCGCGCCGTTCATGCCGAAGTCGGTCGTCATCAATCCGTATTTCGACTGGGGAAACGATCGCTACCCGCGAACGCCGTGGCACGAGACGGTGATCTACGAGGTGCACGTCAAAGGATTCACGAATCGGCATCCGCACATTCCGGAGAACATGCGCGGAACGTACGCCGGACTCTCGCATCCGGCGGCGATCAAACATCTGCGCACGCTCGGAATCACCGCCGTCGAGTTGCTTCCGGTGCATCAGTTCATCCACGACTCGCTTCTCGTCGAGCGCGGCCTGCGCAATTACTGGGGTTACAACTCCATCAGTTTTCTCGCGGCGCACAACGAGTATTCGTCGGGCGGGCAGACTGGACAGCAAGTGCAGGAATTCAAGCAGATGGTGAGGACCCTGCACAACGAAGGGATCGAGGTCATCCTCGACGTCGTCTACAACCACACCGCCGAAGGCAACCACCTCGGTCCCATGCTTTCGATGAAGGGCATCGATAACGCCGCGTACTATCGCCTCGTCGGCGAGAACCCGCGCTACTACAACGACTACACCGGCACGGGAAACAGTCTGAACATGCGGCATCCGCACGTGCTGCAGCTGATCATGGATTCTCTGCGCTACTGGCACAACGAGATGCATGTCGACGGCTTCCGCTTCGACCTCGCGTCGACGCTCGCGCGCGAGCTGCACGACGTCGATCGCCTGTCGGCATTCTTCGACATCATTCAGCAGGATCCGGTGATCAGTCAGGTGAAGCTGATCGCGGAGCCGTGGGACGTCGGCGAAGGCGGCTATCAGGTCGGAAACTTTCCGCCGCTCTGGTCGGAATGGAACGGCAAATATCGCGACACCGTTCGCGATTACTGGCGCGGCACGGATCGGACGCTCGGCGAATTCGGAAATCGTCTGACCGGAAGCTCCGATCTCTACGAGCTCACCGGCCGGCGGCCATATGCCAGCATCAATTTCGTCACCGCGCATGACGGCTTCACGCTGCGCGATCTCGTCTCGTACAACGACAAGCACAACGAAGCCAACGGCGAGAACAACAACGACGGCACGACTGACAATCGGGCCTGGAACTGCGGCGCTGAAGGACCGACCGACGATCCCAGGATCAACGCGATGCGATCGCGGCAGCAGCGAAATTTCCTGATGACGGTCCTCCTGTCGATCGGTGTGCCGATGATCTGCGGCGGTGATGAGATCGGCCGCACGCAGAACGGCAATAACAACGCCTACTGCCAGGACAATGAAACGTCGTGGTTCGACTGGGAGCACATGGACGACGAGTTGAGCGCATTCGTCTCTCGAATGGTCCACTTCCGTCACGACCACCCGGTATTTCAACGTCGGCGCTGGTTCGTCGGACACTCACCTCGCGGAACGGAGGCCGGCGACATCGGGTGGTTCAAGCCGGACGGTCAACTGATGAGCGAAGAAGACTGGACAACCTGTTTCGCGCGCTCGCTCGGCGTCTTCCTCAACGGAAAAGCGATCCCGACTCCCGATTCCCATGGCGAACCGATCGTCGACGACAGCTTTTTCATCCTGTTCAATGCCCATTACGAGGCGATCACGTTCAAGCTGCCGACAGCCTGGGGCGACCTGTGGGTCAAGGTCGTCGATACGAATCATCCCGTTCCCGACCTGCGCGAGCACCGCCAGCTGAAGGCGGGCGAAGAGGTGCGGCTCGAGTCCCACTCGATGATCGTGCTGCGGCGCGTCGATTGATGCCGTAACATTCGCGCGGCTGGTACCGTCTCAACGTCGATGAACTGGCGAAAACACTTTGTCGAAGCCGCCACGCTGATTGTGGCCGCCGCCGCCTGCGCGATGGTCGCGAACGCGTTTGCCTCGAAGGAGCGGAAACTCGTCGTGGTGCCGCAGAGCGCTCCGAGGCCAGTTGTTGCAGCTCCGCAACCCACACCGGAACCAATAACTCAGCCGACGACGACAACGCCAACGACAGCAACCTTGTCGACAACCGCGACGACAACGACCGTCAACCGGCCACCGGCCACTACCCCGAAGAAACCCGCCCCCACGCCGCCGCAACCCGAAAAGATATTCAATCCCCATCCCGACAAGGCCTACATCGAGATTCACGGCGACGACGTCGAAGCGCTGCACAAGAAAGGTGTTCTATTTCTCGACGCTCGCCGCACTTCGGTCTACGAACAGGGACACATTACCGGCGCCCGTCCCTTCTCGGTCTGGGAGTCCGACATCGACGAGAAGGTCAACAAACTTTTTACGGAGCGGAGCGATCCGCGCGATCAGAACCTGCCGATCGTGATCTATTGCTCGGGCGGCGACTGCGAAGACTCGCACATGCTGGCGCAGAAGTTGTGGGGCATTCAGTTCAACAACGTCTACGTCTACAAAGACGGATTCCCTGACTGGCAGAAACGCGGCCTGCCGATCCACACCGGCTCGGCGCCATGATGCAGTGGCTCGCCCACCCCTGGCTCACCGTCCGCGTCCAGATCGCCCTCGGCGTCATCTTCGTCGTCGCAGCGCTGCCGAAAATCGTCGACCCGCCGTCGTTCGCCCACATGATCTACAACTACAAGCTGATTCCGTGGGCGCTCGTGAAGCCGATGGCGCTGGTGATGCCGTGGATCGAGCTGTTGTGCGGCCTCGCGCTGATTCTGGGAATCTGGAAAGGAACAGCGCGCACGATCATCGCGGCGCTGCTCCTCACCTTCATCATCGCGATCTCGATCAATCTCCTGCGCGGAAACGCGATCGATTGCGGATGCTTCGACGTCTCGGCTGCCAACAAAACGACTGAAGAGCGTTTTGCCGACATGCGACTGGTCATCCTGCGCGACATCGGGATGCTGCTGATGGCCGCGCAGCTCTGGTACGCGTCGACTCGGGCCGTTACTTAGCCGCGTCGCAATCGCCGAGACGCTTGCCGGTGTACTTCATCGTCATCTCGTGATCGGCGGTCTTCACGTGCATTTCGCCGGTGTAGGCATCGCCCTCGTAGGTCGCTTTTCCCTCGCCGGTCATCTGGCGCTCCGGGCAATTCATCTTCCACGAGATCGTGTGCCCTTCGACTTTGACGTCGCTGAGCTTGCACGTCGAATCCTGGCGGCCGCGCGGAACTGCGTTCTCGGGATTCTCGGCTTCTTCTTTCGTGACGCACTTCGTGAAGGTGCGCGCGGGCATCTGCATGCCGGGCATATCCATCTGCGTCGTGATTTCCCATTTGCCGGGCTTCATCGGGTTCTTGGGAGCATCGGCGGCAAATGCCGAGATTGCGAACAGACAAAGGGCCAGCGTAGTGAACAACTTCATGGGTTTTCTCCTCCGTAGGACGATTTTCGAGGAGGAGTATACCGCGCTACCGTCTGACGACGCGGCCGCGGTCCTGAGCACTCGCAACGCGCAGCGCGCCGGTGAGCGCGGCCATCTCGTTTCCGCTCCTCACGAGCACGGCGAACGAGCCCGGCGGCGCATCCGAAGCGATCGCGAAGCTCGCGAAGACGTAGTTGCCCGAGTAGGAGAAGTCAGACGTACGCCGGAAACCCGGATTCGGAATCTCGAACGTCGTCATGCCGCTGGTGAAGCCATCTCCGGCCACTGCGATCGCGATCGTCTGACCGGGAATCACGTTGAGCGTCGTCGCGTCCAGCGAGAGATTGTTCGTTCCCGGCGCGAAGGCTCCGATGAATTTCGGATTCAGCTTGATCGATCCCATGGTGCTGAGATCGAGATTGCCGTAGACCCGCCCCGCCTCCACGCGCAACGGCGGCCCCTCGAAAAATGCGGTCGGAAACGAATACGTCTTCGCGTTCTGCCAGATCCCCGACAGATTTCGGACTTCCACCGGACCGTCGAGCGGTTCGGCATAGAGCCGATACGTTCCCGGCGGAATCCCTTCGATTTCAAAGATGCCCTGCTGATCGGTCAGCGCTGTCGCAATCGGTTGTCCTCCGTCGTTCAGCGCGACGACTTGCGCGGCGTAGATGGCCCCGTTGTCGCCGATCACATGTCCGCGCAATGTCGCGGCGTTGGTGTTCGGATCGACGCGCGGATAAAGACTGCCGATCGCGACGGTGTCATCGCTGTCGAGCGTCGCTCCCACTCCGCGTCCGACAAACGGATACATCACAGATGACAAGACCGCTGAATGATCGAGACCGAGAAGATGTCCGACTTCGTGCTCGACGAGGAGCTGCAGGTTGTAGTGATTCGGAACCACCGACGGATCGATCTGAATATCCGCCTCGGTCATGTGGCCGGTATCGTCGTACCAGTTCGTCGTCAGCGCCAGAAAGTTCTGCCCCTTGAAAAGATCGTCGACGAACGTAACGGAATTCTTCCCATCTCTCCCCGGCTGCACATTCACCACGCCCGCCGATTCGAATGAGAGTCGCGCGTCGGGGACGGTCGTCCAGGCCGTGAAAGCGCGATCGACAAGTCCAGCCGGAAAGGCATCGTTGACCTTGCGATCGACCGAATATCGCAGAGGAAAAGCGCCGTTCGGCCAGGCCACCGGCACTGCGGTCCCGTAAAGCTGATACGTCAGCCGCACGGCCGCGAGCGCGGGCATGGCGATGAGAACGATGACCGGGAGAAGGGCTTTACGCAGGGTGGACATTTACTGGGCAGACGTGCAACGCAAGTGCCATCAAATAACTGCGATCAAGTCTATCTCAACTGCCGCCCCTCGAGGGAGTTGCGCGACGCCAACGGTCGATCTGGCGGGCTTGTGATCGCCGAAATACTGCCCGTAGATCGAGTTCAGCGTCTGGAAGTTGCCGAGGTCGGTAAGGTAGACGGTGGCGCGGGCGACGTTGTTAAAGTCGGCGCCGCTCGCTCGCAGCACTGCGCGAAGATTATCGAAAACGCGGCGCGCCTGTGCTGCGAAGTCGCCTTCAATCAGGTTTCCGCTGGCCGGGTCGAGTGCAATCTGCCCGGACAGATAGAGCGTGTTGCCGCTCCGCACCGCTTGCGAGTACGGTCCGATCGCGTGCGGAGCGTCTTTGGTGGCAATGAAATCCATCCACATCTCCAAACTGGACACGCCAGAGCGCGTCCTTCATGTCGACGTGACAGTATAATCGCTGGACTGATGACCGTTTATCCTGGAAACAGTGCTCTGTCCACTGCGGTCAAAGATCGCGTCCTTTCGACGTTCCAGCAAACTGTCGCGCTCTTGAAACAGGGGCGCACGGAAGAGGTCATCCAGGGTTGCGGACTGATCCTGCGCATGGATCCGCTGTTCGATCCTGCGAAGAAGCTGATGGAAAAGGCGCGCAATCCGTCCGCGGCGATCAATGTCGACAACCTCATCGCAACCGATCCGATCGCCGAGGCACACACGGCGATGCAGGCGCGCAATTTCCAGAAAGTCGTCGACATCACGACGGAAATTCTCACGAACGATCTGATGAACGAGGAAGCGCGGCTACTCAACGAGCAGGCGCGCGAGAAGATGGAAGCTGCGCCCTTCGTCGACCAGTTCGTGAAAAAAGCCGAGGCGGCGATCGCGAAAGGAGATGCACAGGCAGCGCGGGTAAGTCTCGACAAACTGAAAACGCTCGATGCCGACGACACCGCGATTGCGCGTCTGGAAACCGGCATCAACAACATCAAGCCGGCCGCGGCTCAAGGCTCCAGCTCATCGTTCATCGTCGACACCCCCGCTGCCGGCCCTGCTCGCAATTCGGCGCAAGCGAGCGATTTCGGATTCACATTCGAAGAGGAGAAGGCCCCCGCACCACCGCCGCCGCAATCGTTCTCGTTCGATTCTCCATTCTCGACGGACACCGGAACCGTTCCATCGATCACGCCGCCGGCAAATTTCTCATTCGACGCGCCGTCGCAGCCGGCAGCACCAAAGACGCCGACGCCGCAATCCTCCGCATTCTCATTTGACACTCCGCCGCCGACGCCATCGCCATTTTCGCCTCCAAAGAGCTCGGCCGCTGAATTCGATTTCGCGACCGCCTCGGTCGAGACGAGTCCCGACGATCAGAAAAAAGTTCAGGAATACCTGTCGGAAGGAGACCGCGCGTTCGATGCCGGTCAGTTCCAGCAGGCCATCGATCTCTGGTCGCGCATCTTTCTCATCGATGTGACCAACGAGCAGGCGTCCGAGCGCATCGAGAAAGCAAAAATGCGCCGGCGCGACATCGATTCGAAGGGTGAGACGCTGCTCGCCACGGGCATTCAGGCATTCGATCGCGGCGACCGCGAAGCAGCGCGCGAGAGTTTCTCGAAATTGCTGCAGCTCGATCCCACCAATCCGACCGCGCTGGATTACATGGAGAAGTTGAGCGAGGTCGCCACCGAGGGTGGAGCGACAGGTTTCGCCGCGCCATACATCGCGCCGAAGCCGCAGGCCGCCTCCCCGCCGCCCTCCGACATCTGGTCCGACGAGGCGGTCAGTTCCGAGGCTTCGCTCGTTCCACCGCCGCCCGCCCCAACCGCCGCGCGAAAGCCGGCGGCCGCGAAGACGGCGCCGAAAGCTGCGCCGGCAGCGAGCTCCGGCTCGTCCATGCGCGCGATCGTCATCGTCGTCGTGCTGGCAGTGCTGGCGGGAGGCGGATGGTTCGCGTGGAAGGAATTCATGTCGAAGCCGACGGTCGATACCGCGGCCACCGAAGCGATCTTCACCAGTGCAAATTCGCTTTCGCAAAAAGGTCAATACGATGCGGCGATCGCGCTGCTGCAGGACGTCAAACCCAACGATCCGCAGCATGACAAAGCGCTGTCGATGATCGCGGACTTGCAGGCGAAGAAGAGTCAGGCGACGGAGCTGGTCAGCGGACGTCCGTCGGACGCTGTCTATCGCGAATCGATGACGGCCGGCAAGACCGCGTTCGACGCGCGCGACTACGACGCCGCGAAGAAAGCGTTCGACACGGCGGCGCGCATCAAGGCGCTGCCTCCCGACATGAAGGTGCTGCACGACACGGCCTCACAGCAAGTCGCAAAGCTGGAAGGTGCGAAGGCGCTCTTCAACAGCCAGAAGTATCAGGATGCGCTCATGAATCTGCAGAGTCTCGCGCAGCAGGACCCACAGAATGCGAGCATCCGCCGCATGATCGCCGACTCTCACTTCAACCTCGGCGCCATCGCACTCCAGGAGGAGCGCCTGACGGATGCGGCCCGCGAGTTCGACGATGTGCTGAAAACCGATCCGAACGATGAGCTCGCGAAGCGCTCCAAAGTGCTGGCGGAGCGCTACGATGGACAACCTAAAGATTTATTGTATAAAATTTACGTGAAATATTTGCCGGTGCGCAAGGCGATGTAAGTTGGGACGTTGGGATGTTGGGACGTTGGGATGGGGTGGCATGGCGCGATTTGATGAGTTGGAGCTCGAGCCGGTAGTCCTCGAAGAATCAGAAGCGAGTTCGACCGGTGTTTCTCACGCGTCGCGAATCCGCCGCCTGGTCGCGCTGCTCACCGATCTCTCGCTCTTCGTTGCACTCGCGCTGGCGCTCTCGCCACTTCTCCCGAATTCGCGCAATTGGATGGCGCTGGCCGGCATCGCCGGATTCGTCATCATCGTGTCGTACTACTACTTCGTCGGGACCTGGCTTCTGTGGGGAAAGACGATCGGCGGCACGATCTTCGACGTCAAAGTCATCGCGGCTGGAAACGATGCGATGGCGCTCAAGCGGACGACGTTGCGCTGGCTCGGAGTGTTTCTTTCGCTGATCACCGGCGGAATCGGATTCGCGCTGGCGCTGCTGCCATCGCGGCTCTCACTTCCCGATCGCATCTCCGGGACCCGCTGCGTGTCGGCCGTCTAACGCCAGCGGAACGCGCAGATCGCGCGACGAGGTCTTCCCCGCTTCGACCCACGCCATCCGTGTGATGAGGGATCCGAGCAACGACGAAGCGGCGGCCGCTTTGCGAAAGCGCGCGATGCGGAGCAACAGCGGAAGCGGACCGGAAAAAAAACCGCCGATGCGCGTGGTGATCCCGGTCATGCCGTGACGCAGCGGTTCGGATTCGACTCCTGGATCCGTTTCGATGCGGTATCCCATGTAAGTCTCGAACGCCGCGGCGGCCAGGCCGAGGAGATTGAGCGCTTCTTCGTTGTGCCCGGCGAGCTCCAGCATCGAGACTGCCGAGGCGACCGCGGACGCGCCGAAGTGAATGGGCAGAACGGAAACGTGGTTCGACCAGACCGGAATCGAAGTCGCGCCGATCAGCACTCCGGTGTAGGTGGCCATCACGAGTCCGGTCGCCGCGGAGAGGACCGCCGAGGCGTCGCCGATCAGTTCCACCGGCAAATCCGTTCGCTTTCGCATTTCGTCGGCGAACAGAGCCGCCGATGCAAACGTCCCGAACGCGGTGAGCGTCCAGGCGCCGACTGACATCGGACTCTGGACCTTGAACACGCGGAGCATGTTGAGGAAGCGCTCGGGACGTCCGAGGTCTGCGACCAGCAGCGGGCCGGAAAGCGCGGCGCCCGCGGCCGCGATCCAACGCGCGTCGTTGACGAGATCGCGATCGGCCCCCGCGACTTGCGCCGCCGCCCCCACCACTGCCGCCGCCCCGGCCGCCCCGCCGACGAAAAAGTACGCCGGCACTTCCCATGT
The DNA here is from genome assembly GCA_036559905.1 of Thermoanaerobaculia bacterium. Lineage (GTDB taxonomy): Bacteria > Acidobacteriota > Thermoanaerobaculia > Gp7-AA8 > Gp7-AA8 > Gp7-AA10. The sequence goes on from DATBSF010000441.1 coordinate 11,442, forward strand.
CCACACCGGCTCCTTGAGCAGCGGCATCCCGTAGTAGCCCGTTTCCGGTTTCATGGGAACTGCGTTCTGGCGGAGCTGGTCGAGGCGCGACTCGGTGATCACTTCCGCCCGCCTAACGCGAACGCCAGCAGCGATCCGAGAGCCATCGCCGCCGACGCGATCGCGACCGCGTTCCACGCCGGTTTCAAGAGCGTCGTCGGCACGATCGGATTCGGCGGAAGGTTGTACGTCTTCGGATCGCCGCGCACCAGGAAAAATGCGTGCGTGCCGCCGACGCTCGACTCCTTCGGATTGTAGATCGTCGCGTCATCCATTCCAGCCGCGTGCAGCTCCGCGATGCGCCGATCCGCTGCGCGCTCCAGTTTGTCCAGATCGCCGAAGAGAATTGATCCGGTCGGACAGGCCTTCGCACACGCCGGCTCGAGTCCCACTTTCTGGCGGTCATAGCAGAACGTGCACTTGAACGCGCGGCCGTCGTCGGGCCGGCGGTCGATCACACCGAAAGGACACGTCACGACGCAGTAGCCGCATCCATTGCAGATGTCGGGCTGGACGTACACGCTGCCGAATTCAGTCCGCACGATCGATCCGGTCGGACACGCTTCGAGACAGCCGGCGTTGTCGCAGTGCTTGCAGACATCCGACGAGAATTGCCACGACATCAGATCGGGAGCGTTTCCGCCGGATCCGATCGACGGCGCGTGCTCGACGAACTTCACATGCCGCCACGTGGAGTGGCCGAGCGCCAACGTGTTGTCGTAGGAGAGGCCGGACCAGCGGAAACCGTCGTCAGGAACTTCGTTCCATTCCTTGCACGCGACTTCGCAGGCTTTGCATCCAATGCAGAGTGTCGAGTCGGTGAAGAAGCCTGTTACTTTCATGTTCCTAGTGCCGAGTGCCGAGTGCCGGGTGCCGAGGGGCGGAAGGGCCTCGGCACTCGGCACCCGGCACTCGGCACTTTACGACGCTGCACGTCAGCCCCTTCGATTCGAAGATCCGCACATTCGGCTCCTCGGAAATCGCCAGAAGATCATTCACGACATCGCCCTGCACGAGCCCACGATATCCCCAGTGATACGGCAGGCCGACCTGATGCACGCGGCGGCCGTCGACATCGAGCGATGGCATGCGCGGCGTCACCAGAGCGCGCGCTTGTATCGAAGCGCGTGCGGTGCTGATCGTGACCCATTCGCCGTTCGTCACTTCCACCTCCGCCGCCAGCTCCGGCGAGATCTCCGCGAAGAGCTGCGGCTGGAGCTCCGCGAGATGCGAGAGCGTGCGCGACATTCCCCCGGCGGTGTGATGCTCGGTCAATCGGTAGGTCGTCAGAACGTATGGATAGCGAGGGTCCGGCGACTTGGCGTACGGATTGTCGGGACGCTCTTTCTTGTCGGCGGCAGGATTCTTCGGTTGATTCGGATAGAGCGCGTTGTCGATGTTCGATTCGAGCGGCTCGTAATGCGCCGGCAGCGGACCATCCTTGAGTCCCGATGCGACCCAGATCCAGCCGACGCCATCCTGATGCATGATGAACGGCGCATCGCCGGGCAGCGCTTCGTCGCCGCCTTTTTCTGAATCGCCTTTCGCGTCGGGCGGTTTCTTTTTCGTGAAATCGGGAACGTCGTCGCCCGTCCACTCGCGTTTCGCGCCGTCCCACCAGATCAACTTCTTGCGTTCGCTCCACGGCGTTCCGTCGGGCGCGGCGGAACATCGGTTGTAGAGGATGCGGCGATCGAGCGGCCACGCGAATCCCCAGCCATGACCGTAGCGGCCTTTCGGCTCACGTTTCAGCGCTTTGTTCTCGCCGTCGAAGACGCCGGAGTAAATCCAGCAGCCGGAGGAGGTGGAGCCGTCGGCTTGCAATTCGGAGAAGTTCTTGATCGAACGATGAACGATGAACGATGAACGATGAACTCCCTTAGCGCTTCGTTCATCGTTCATCGTTCCGCGTTCATCGTTGCTCCATCCGTGGATTTCACGCAGCACCTCTTCGGCATCATCGTCTCCGTAATTCCATGTCAACGCGCGGAGGCCGGCATCGCGGGGCCGATCGGTGGCCCGCGCTTTGATGCGGCGGCCGAGGTGCACCATGAACTCGAGATCGCTCTGACAGTCGCCCGGCGGCTCGATCGCTTTCTCGCGGAACTGCAGCAATCTTTGCGTGTTGGTGAACGTGCCCGCCTTCTCGACGTGCGATGCCGCCGGAAAGAAGAAGACTTCCGTCGCGATGTTGTCGGGACTGAACTCGCCATTCGTGACTTCCGGTGAATCGAGCCAGAAGGTCGCGGTCTCGGTCACGACGTTGTCGCGCACCACGAGCCACTTCAGATTCTTCAGCGCGGTGCGCTCGAGCTTCGCGTTAGGCGCGCCGACCGCCGGGTTCTGTCCCATCACGAACAGCCCTTCCATTTTCCCGTCGGCCATGTCGAGCCAGTATCCGAAGTGCGAATGATCGCCGGTCAGTTTGGGCAGCCATCCGAATCCGAAATCATTCGCCTTCGTCGCCGCATCACCGTAGTACGCCTTCAGAAGACTGACGATGTATTTGTCGATGTTGTACCACCAGCCCTTAGGCGTTTTGTGTTTCTCGATCCAGCCGCCGAGCGTGTTCTCTTTCTCGCCTGGCATCGGAAGGTAGCCGGGAAGGATGTCGTACAACGTCGGAATGTCGGTCGATCCCTGAATCGATGCGTGGCCGCGCAGCGCCAGGATCCCGCCCCCCGGCCGTCCGATGTTGCCGAGGAGAAGCTGGAGAATGGAGGCGGCGCGGATGATCTGCACGCCGGTCGAATGCTGCGTCCATCCGACCGCGTAGCAGATCGCAGCCGTCTTTTCGCGGCCCGACGCGCTCGTGAAGACATCGGCAACTTCGAGGAAGCGTTCCTTCGGGATGCCGCAGAGCTGCTCCACCAGCTCGGGCGTATAGCGCGCGAAGTGGCGCTTCAGAACCTGGAAGACGCAACGCGGATTCTGCAGCGTGCGATCGAGATGCGGTTCGCCGCCTTCGTACAGCCACGTCTCGGGGTCATACTTTTTCCCATCCCACCCCGAAAAGAGCCCGCCCAACTCCTCGGTATCCTCGAAATCGGATCGCAGGATCGTCGGCGCGTTCGTGTAGTGCACGACGTACTCGCGGAAGTAGCGCTCGTTTGCGAGGGTGTAATTGATCAACGCGCCGAGAAAAACGAGATCGCTTCCGGCGCGCAGCGGGAGCCAGTAATCGGCCATCGCGGATGTGCGATTGAAGCGCGGATCGACGTGAATGATCTTCGCGCCGTTTTTCTCGCGGGCTTCGATCACCCATTGGAATCCGACGGGATGGTTCTCGGCCATCGACGATCCCATGATGAGGATCGCGTCAGCGTTGGCGAGGTCCTGTTGCGCGGTCGTGGCGCCGCCGCGCCCGAATGACGTGCCCAGACCGGGCCCGGTGGAGCTGTGTCATATCCGAGCCTGATTGGTGAGGCACACCATCCCAAGTCCGGCGGTGAAGAGTTTCTTGATGAGGTAGTTTTCCTCGATGTCGAGCGTCGCGCCGCCCATGTGCGCCATGCCGGTGCTGTGCATGACATCGTCGCGGAACGTGCGCTCGCGCGTCCGCCACACGCGCTCGGCAACCATGTCGAGCGCTTCCTGGAGATCGATGTCGACAAACTCGCGCCCATACGGCGGGCGGTATTGCACTTTCGTCGCGCGGGCCGGATGCGTCACCAGCTCGAATGAGTCCGCCCCCTTCGGGCAGAGATGGCCGCGCGAGATCGGCGACTCGGGATCGCCCTCGATGCTGATCAGCTTTCCGTCGCGATGGTAAACAAGTTGACCACAGCCGACTCCGCAGTATGGACAGATCGAGCGCGCGACTTCGGCGCCGTCGTGCTTCGGCCGGAGCGTGTGCGTCCGATCGCTCATCGACTCCGCGCCGGTTCCATCACTCCCGCTCTTCAGTTGTCGGATGAGAGGCCACTTGAGGAGAAGCTCGGCCAGCATATGCAAGAATCGTTACTTCACACGTTCCTGATCGAAAGACTCCAGCAGAGTTTGATAGGCCTTCGGCTGTACCTTGAAGTCGCCGCCGAACGGATTCGCTAATGCGCCGACGATCATCACGGCGTGCGTGAGCAGAGCGGCGAGAAAAACGGTCACTGCGAGCTGCACCCACGCGTGCTTGGTGCCTTGCAGCAGCGTGAGCGCGATCATCCCGAAGCCTCCGAAAATCAGGAGTCCCCACATCATCGGCGGCAGGTCGGCTTTTCCTCTCGTGATGCGAAGCCTGCGATCGCGCGACAGACTGTTGAGCTTTTGCAGCGACTCTTCGTAGAACGTCTTTCGATTGAGATCTTCATTCGAGATCTGCGTCGTGTAATACCTGAGCCAGAGATCGCGATAGATCTTTGTGGTCCGGGGATCGGCACCTTTTCCCGCCCCCATGCTTGGCCAATCGTCGTCAATGACCGATTTCGTGTAGTTGTAGAGATCGGCGCGGATGGCATCGCGCTCCGGCAGTACCTCCGCATCGCGCCACAGCTGCGCGAGCTCCGTCGCTTCGTTCGATGCGATCTGCTCGGCGTCCTGAAAGTTCTGCCAGACGATCACGATCATGAACGCGAGAAAGACGCCGTAGACCAGTCCGGCGACGTTGTAAGTCGCGGCCGTAAACATGTTGTTCTCGCGTAGCTCATCGGGCGGCACCAGCCGGCGAATGAGATAGACGCCGCAGCCCGCGAGCGCAGAAACAATGATGACGGCCAGCCAGCGAACAATTGGATGATCGATCATCTCGCTCACGGTTGCCCCGCCGCGAGTCCGTGTCCGATCGGATAGAGGCCGGGCAAGCTGATCGGAAGCTTACCTTTGAATTCGATCTCGCCGGTGATCGCGCGAATCGCCGACATCTCCGCGAGTGGACTGGTGTCGTACGTGACGATGTAGCTCGGCAGTTCCGGCATGTGCGTCAACACGTACGGGCTGCCGAAGACGGTGAACACAAACGGCTTCTGCATTCCTTCGAGATCTTTCAATAGTCCGGTCTCGGCGGCGGTGAGATCGATCGAGCCTTTGTACGCGGCCACTCGAATGAATCCGTTGACGATGAGCGCATCGGCCATCTGCGCGAGTTTGCGAACAAGATCAATTTCGTTCGGCGTGCTCTGGTCGTCGACCTGCACGGTGACCGCGCGCGGAAATCGCTTCACGAGCTCGGCGGTCACCGTTCGACCGGGAGCTCCTTCGCGCCAACCGGTGCGCGTGTCGAGGATGTTCACCTGCACGACTCGAAGATCTGGCGACGCGCGCAACGGCAGCGAACGGCGCGCATCGCGAACGAGCGTGATCGCGAGATCCTCGACGTGTTGCGCAAAATCGCGCTGCGGCTGACCGCCGACATTCGTCATCAAGCGGTTGACGTCGACGAGCCGGTTCTTAGGATCTTGAAGATTCAGCTTCGCTTTCGCAGTAAGAATCCGCCGGACAGATGCATCGATGCGGCTCACCGGGATGCGTCCGCTGGTCACCGCTCCTTTGATGGCGTCGAACGACGTCGGCACGTCGGGAGGAAGCAGGACTATGTCGGCTCCTGCTTCGACCGCCCGCAATGTCGCATCGGCCGCCTGGTAATTCGCGGTGACGCCTTTCATGGTCATCGAATCGGTGAAGACGAGGCCCTTGTAGTGCAGATCGTCGCGAAGGATTTTCGTCATGACATTTTTCGAAAGCGTGGACGGCAGGCCCTTCTCCGGCTCGATCTGCGGCAACCAGATGTGCGCCGACATCACCGCATCCACCCCCTCGGCCACCGCGGCACGAAACGGCGGCAGCTCGACCGAATCGAGGCGAGCCTGCGAGACGTCCAGCACCGGCATCTCGAGGTGCGAGTCGGTCGCGACATCGCCGTGGCCGGGGAAATGTTTCGCAGTCGCGATCTGCCCGTTGTCCTGGACGCCGCGAATGTAAGCGCGGACAAACGCCGAAACGCGCGCAGGATCCTCGCCGAATGCGCGAATGTTGATGATCGGATTTCGAGGGTTGTTCTGGACGTCCGCGACCGGATAGAAATTGACGTTGACGCCGATCGCCCGCCCTTCCAGCGCGGTCAGCTTCGCCGCTTCATAGGCAAGGCGCTCGTCGCCCGTTGCGCCGATCGACATCTCGAGCGGCAAACGCGTCGCGCCGAAAAGAACGTAGCCGACACCGCCTTCGAAGTTGTCGGCGACCAGAAGCGGAACTTTGGCCATCCGCTGCATTTGGTTGACGAACAGCGCGATGACGGCGGGATCGCCGCCGAAGACGTGCACGCCGCCGGCGTGGTAGTCGACGAGGTCCCGGCGAATGTTCTGGAAGTCTGGCGAGTCGATGTTGCGAAATGCGCCGATCGAAAAGCCGGGCATCAGCATCTGCCCGATCTTTTCGTCGAGCGTCATCGAGCGCAGGGTCTTCGCGACCCACCTCTCTGTGTTCTCTGTGCCTCTGTGGTGATTTCCTGATGCAATCACCACAGAGGCACAGAGAGCACAGAGAAAGGCGTTCACAGCCGCGGAGGATCGCTTTCGCGCACGAGTTCGTAAACGGCTTTGAAAATCGTCTCGCGATTCGGCTTCGACCAGTAGTCGCCATCCGACCCGTATGCCGGCCGATGCTCCTTGCCTGAGATCGTGCGCGGCTCGGAGTCCAGCCACTCATAACCATGATCGCGCTCGATGACCTGCTGCAGCATGTACGCCGTCGCGCCGCCGGGAACGTCTTCGTCGATGAAGGCGATGCGATTCGTTTTCTTCAGCGACTCGACGATCACGCCGCGAACGTCGAACGGCAGAAGCGTCTGCACGTCGATAATTTCCGCGTCGATTCCCACCGACGCGAGAAGCTCCGCGGCTTCGTTGACGATGCGCAGCGTCGCCCCGTAGGACACGAGCGTGACGTCGCTCCCCTGCCGGATCACTTCAGGAACGCCGAGGGGCAACGTGAACTGAGAGATGTTCGAAGGCAATTTCTCTTTGACGCGGTAGCCGTTCAGCACTTCGATGAGCAGCGCCGGGTCATCCGACTGCAGCAGTGTGTTGTACATGCCGGCCGCCTGCGTCATGTTGCGCGGCACGCACACGCGCATTCCCCGCACGAGGTTGATAATGCCGGCCATCGGCGATCCGGAATGCCAGATGCCTTCGAGCCGATGTCCGCGCGTGCGGATGATGACCGGGCACTTCTGGCCGCCGCGCGTGCGCCAGCGCGTCGTCGCGAGGTCATCGGACAGGATCTGAATCGCGTAGAGCAGGTAGTCGAGATATTGAATCTCCGCGATCGGACGCAGCCCGCGCAGCGCGGCGCCAATCGCCTGCCCGACGATCGTGCATTCGCGGATTCCGGTGTCGGACACCCGCAGCGCGCCGTATTTTTCCTGCAGTCCGGCGCAGCCCTGATTCACGTCGCCGAGTTTGCCGACGTCTTCGCCGAAGATGATGACGCTCGGATCGCGCCGCAGCGCGTGATCGAAGCAGTGATTGATGATCTCGAATCCGTTGAGCACCGGCGCGTCACTGGCGTACTGCGCGCGCACTTCCGGAACTTCAGCGGCTGCGCTGTACAACTCGTCGTCGTAACGCGCGCCGTTGATCCGTTCCTGTTCGCGATACCACTCGAAGACGTCGTCGTGTCCCGGCGTCGCAACCAGCGCGCCGGCGAGCGCGCGCATCGCGTCGCGCCGGAATGGCGCCTGAATCTTCTGCAGCTCGCTCTTCGCTTCATCCGCGCCGAGACGATCGAGGAACTCGATCACCTGTTTCACGTCGGCGTCGATCGGCGCGCGATACGCGTCCCACGCGCGCCGCTGCGCCTCGCGCACGATGCGGATGTCGTCGCGCTCGAAGCGATCGAGCTCGTCGGCGCTCGCGATGCCCTGCGCGATCATCCATTCGCGCATTTTCTTGATGCCGTCGAATTCCGTCTCCCACTCCAGACGCTCCTTCGACTTGTATCGCTCGTGACTGCCGGAGGTCGAGTGTCCCTGCGGCTGCGTGACTTCGATGACGTGCAGGATCGCGGGCACATGCTCCATCCGCACGATCGCGGCGGCGTGGATGTACGTTTCGCAGAGCGCGGGATAGTCCCAGCCCTTGACGGTGTAGATGTCGTAGCCCTGCTTCTGCTTCGGATCGCGCTGAAATCCTTTCAGCAGCTCCGAAAGATTTCCCTTGGTGACCTGAAACTCATTCGAGACCGAGATGCCGTAGTTGTCATCCCAGATCGAGACGAGCATCGGCACCTGCAGTACACCGCCGGCGTTCACCGTTTCCCAGAACATCCCTTCGGCGCAGCTCGCATTGCCGATCGTTCCCCAGGCGACCTCATCGCCGTCCTGCGAAAACTGCGTCATCGATTTCAAAACGTCGACCTCGCGGTAGAGCTTCGATGCCCATGCCAGACCGAGAAGACGCGGCATCTGCGAGCCGGTGGGAGAAACGTCGGCGGATGAGTTGTAAGAACCGGTTTGATTTTTCCAGGAGCCGTCCGGATTGAGCAGCCGCGACGCGAAATGCGCGTTCATCGACCGGCCTGCCGACCACGGATCGTGCGCGATGTCGGCGTCGGCGTAGAGCTGCGCGAAGAACTCCTCGAGCGTTCCGATTCCCGAGGCCAGCATGAACGTCTGATCGCGGTAGTAGCCGGAGCGCCAGTCGCCTTTGCGGAACGCGCGCGCCATCGCGAGCTGGGCGACTTCCTTGCCGTCGCCGAAGATCCCGAATTTTGCCTTGCCGGTGAGAACTTCCTTACGGCCGATCAGGCTGGCCTGACGGCTGCGAAACGCGACACGATAGTCCTCGACGATGCTCTCGCGCGTGAACTGCGTGCGGATCTGTTCAGACTCGCGGGATGACATGTTTTCTTCATAAGTCGCCGCCCGAGGGGGTCGCCGCTCCGGATGAATCGTAGCAGAACAGTGCCGAGTGCCAAGTGCCGAGTCCCCGCCCTCCCGTCTCGGCACTCGGCACTCGGCACTCGGCACTACGAGTTATCCAACTCCTCCACCGCCCGCCCGAGCATCCTGCCAACTCGCTCCGCGTCGGGGCTCTCGCAATAGATGCGGATCATCGGCTCGGTGCCGGATTTGCGGAACAGAATCCATGTTCCGTCGGCAAAGTTCATCTTCACGCCGTCTTTGTCTTCGAGGCCGGTGAAGCGGAGGCCGAAGGCCGTGTTGAGATCTCCTTTTCGCACGCGCGCGATGAGCCGCTCGCACTGTTCGATCGGACGTTGTACGTCGCGGCGGTCGTAATGCAGCGCGCCGAATTCGTTTTCCATGCGCGCCACGATCGTCGATAGCGGCAAGCCGAAATGCGCGACGCATTCCGCGACCATCAACCCGGAGAGGATGCCGTCGCGTTCGGGGATGAAGTATCCGAATCCGATTCCGCCGCTCTCCTCGCCGCCGATCAGAATGTTGCGCGACAGCATCAGATCGGCGACGTACTTGAATCCGATCGCCGTCTCGTGCAGCTCCGCGCCAAGCGCTTTGGCAACGCGCTCGATCAGGCGCGAGGTCGAGAACGTCTTCACGATCTCGCCCGCCATTTTTTTCTCGCGCACGAGGTAGAGCGTCAGCAGAGAGATCACTTTGTGGGGCGAGACGAAGTCGCCGCGTTCGTCGAGGACGCCGAGGCGATCGGCGTCGCCGTCGTTGCAGATTGCGAGGTCATACTCGCCGGTCAGCATCACGTTGTGCGCCGCATTGAGGTTTTCCGGAATCGGCTCGGGATTCACCCCGCCGAACGACGGATTGATCTCGCCGCGAACGGTATCGACGACCGATGTCACGAGCCGTTCGAGGCTGCGGCGGAGGATGCGCGCGTTGCCGACGTAATCGAGTCCGAGGATCTTCGACGGAATCTGCGCGGAGACGCCGTGAATCGGATCGTGGAGAATCGCCAGCCTCGCGCCGAGGATTTTCTTGACGTCGAGGCGTTGCTGCAGCGCGGCGATGTAATCGTCGAGCAGGTCTTCCTCGTTGATCGAGCCGCCTTCGCGCCGGTCGCGTTGTCCGAGCGATTCGGCGATCGCGTGATACATCTCGGGCAATGCCGAGCCGCCGTACCACGCCTTGAATTTGACGCCGTTGTAATTGGCGGGATTGTGGCTGGCGGTGATCACGACGCCGCCGAGAAATCTTCGGTGCCGCGCGGTGTAGGAGATCGTCTGCGACGGCGCGGGGGCATTCGACAGCACCACCCGATACCCCGCCGCCTTCAACTCCTCGGCCGCCGCGATGGCGAACTCGCGCGAGAGAAAACGGCGGTCGTAACCGACGACGAGCGTGTTGCGATCGATGTCGCGAGGTGGATCGAGCTTCCGCGCAGCGACGGCAATCGCATCGCTCACGCGGCGGACGTTGTCGAACGTGAAGCTGTCAGCAATGACGGCGCGCCAGCCGTCAGTGCCGAATGTGATCTCGGCCACCGCGAGACTTTACTGACGAAAGATGCCGCCTGACAATGTCGGACGCTGCTTCGCCTGATCTTTCGTGATCGTCACACCTTCCGGACCGCCGACGATCGACACGGCCCCTTGCGCGGTCGCGAGGGGTTGCGGCGTGATGACGCTGCTGCTCACGATGGGCCGCGTCGGCTGCGGCTGCGGCATATTGCTGCTGTCGACGCCGAGGTATTGTTCGCGCGCGGCGGGGGCGATGAGGAGCGGATCAGCGGATGTCTCATCGGGAACCGGCGCCTCGCGCACAATGTCGACTTTTTGCGGTACAACGTCGGGCTGGCCGGACACCTGCTTGCCGAACAAGCGGCCGTAGGAGTCCTTTTTCGAATGACGCAGATCGGATTGAATCGTCACAGCAGCAAACACCACCACGAATGCTATCGCGGCGTATCCAAAGTTTTTCAGGGTAAGCACGCGCTTCCGGGTTCGCCGGTCGCGGACTGGGACAATGAGATCGGGCCTGGTCTTCATGCATGACGCTATTTCAAACGCTGCGCCAACCGTAAGGTTTTGATATGGCGAGGGTTGGAATCATCGGCAGAGGCTGGGGCGAGAGGTCGCAGGCGCCTAACTTCCGGGATGCCGGCCTCGAAGTCGTGGACATTGCCGGGCGCGACAATTGGCGTTCGCTGGTCGAGCGCGACGACATCGAGCTCATCAGTATCGTGATGCCGCCATCGGTGCACCTCGAGATGGCGACCGCAGCACTCGAGCGCGGAAAGCACGTGATCTGCGAGAAGCCGACGGCGTTGAATGCGCGCGAAGCGGAGCGAATGGTCGAGGCGGCGCGCAAACATCCGAAACAGATCGCGATCATCGATCACGAATTGCGCTTCCTGCCGTCGTACACCGCCGCGCGGCAGCGCATCGCGGAGATCGGACCCATTCGCTATGTCGAAGTGCGCTACGCGAGTCCGGGACGCGGCGATCGCACGCGGCCGTGGAACTGGTGGAGCGATGCGAATGCGGGCGGCGGGATCTGGGGCGCCGTCGGCTCCCACTTCGTCGACTCTCTCCGTTACCTCGGGCTGGAAATCGAATCAGTGCAGGCAATGCTCGCGACGATCATCAAAGAGCGCTCCGGCAAGGCGGTGACGTCCGACGATTTCGCCGCGGTGCACATGCGTCTCGATGGAGGAGCAATCGCGGCGATAACGCTCAGCGCGGTCGCGTCCGGCCCCGACGAGCCCGCCGCGACGACGATTCACGGCGAGAGCGGAGCGTTACGATTGACCGGCGAGGAGCTCCTGTTTTCAAAACCGCGAGGACCGTTCGAGCGAATCGCGGGCGGCGAGATTTCGCAACGTCCCGGCAATTCTCCCGGCGGCGCATTCGGCACCGGCACCTACCACCTCGGCATCGCGCTGCGCCGCGCGCTCGATGATGGCGATCGCAATGCGCTCGCGCCGGCGGCCGCGTTCGCCGATGGCTTGATGCAGCAGCGCGTTCTCGACGCGGCGCGCCGCTCGAACGGCGGTTGGGAAAAAGTCTAGAAGCCGAACGACAATCCGATACCGACAACCGGGTAGTACTTGTAGTTCTTGATGTCGTTCTCCGTCTTGGCACGCTCGGTTTCGAGGTTGGTGTAGAACGACGCGGGAACCAGCGCCGGGTTCGCCGGGTGCGGTTGCACGCTCAACTTCGGTGATCCCTGGTAGAGGACACCGAGGTCGAAGGTCAGGCCGAAACCACGGCCACTTGGTTTCGTGCCCCACCCGATGCCGCCATAGGGCGAAGTCTTGTTGAACTTCACATCGCCCGTGACGTTGCCGATCGCAGCACTGGGATACGCGACGCCGTTCACTGTGATGGTCTGTCCCGGTTTCGAAGCGAGGTCGATCTTGTTGGAGTTGCCGAAGACGCCCGCCGAAAGGCGAAATCCGGAGCCGAATGGATAAAGGTCGACGAGACCGCCGTAGTTATCCAGCTTCAACTTGCCGTTGTATTCGATGCTCTCCTTGTGGAGATCGCGTGAGTAGCTGCCCGTATGAGCAGCAACGCGAACGCCGAACAACGGCGTGACGCCAAATCCGGCACTCAGGCCATAGCCAAGCGTGCTCACCTCCGGAGTGATGTTTACCGCGAACACGGGTGTTGCCAGAAAGATGAGCGCAGTGACAAAGAACTTCTTCATTTCGCAGGCCTCCACCAGCATGCAAAAACTATGGCGGGAAAAAGTCTAGAAACCGAACGACAATCCGATTCCGACAACCAGACACGAAAGCCGGCGTTGCGATCATCGCCAGTGCAGCGACAACGAACTGTCCTTCTCCAATCGGGAGAACGTGGCCCGGAGGGCCGGATGAGGGGCGTGTTCAACCCCAGTCACATGACGCCGCGCCCTCACCCGGCGCTTCGCGCCACCCTCTCCCGATGGGAGAGGGACTCTTTCTGTTGTTGTGCGATCCACCAGCACGCAAAGACGATGGCGAACATGCCGACGAGGCGCCAGAAAAACTCAGTCGATATCCAGAGTTGTCGCTCGAAGGCTGAGTAATGCTGTTCGCTCCACGTCCCGTTCGCGTTTGCGTACGTCGATTCGATCGACACCGCGAACGAGAGGATGTGCGTCGTGATGACGACAAGGTACGAGATGATGAAAGCGAGCACGCGGCGGCCGCCCATCGCGAAAAGCGCGGCCAGCAAAATGATGTTGTACGTCAACTGATCCGCCGGAATCGTCGCGGTGGGAACGAGGCACAGGCGCGGCTGGACGAACAAATTCCGATCGACCGAGTCTGCGCGCGGACCACACAGGCGCTTGTCCATCTGCAGGATTTGTACGGAGGCGGCGCCGATCGCGTCGTTGTAGACGGGCGTGGCGTACCACCAGAAGAGAAAGCCGGCGACCGCGCCAGCCATGCACCTAAGCGCGCGAATCAGCATCGGCAACCGTGGCGCGCCGCGTCCACGCCGCAAAGAAAATCACCGCGGTCGCAAACACAATCGTCTGCCAGATCGCGAGATGGAACGACTCGAACCATGCCCGCCGATGGCATCCGACGAGAAAGAGTGTCGTCACGCGGACCAGATTCACCGCCTGAATCAGGACGATGCCGAGGATTGTGGCGACAAGGCGTTGGCGGGCGGCGGCGGGAAACGCCAGCACTGCCGCCACGAGAAAGAGCATCGTCTCGAGCCCGTTGCAGCCGTTCTGAATGTCGACTGCGAAGCAGGACGCCGAGATCACCGATCCGGTGACGACCACCTTCTCGCCGATGATGCGGAGGATTGCTCCGGATGTCGCGGCGATGGCGGACGACAAAGGCCGGGCGACATATTCGTCGACCGGCCTGGTGAGCAGCGGCAATTCAAAAACTGCGAGAAACAGTACAAAGCGCAGCAGGAATTTCCAGCGCGACCTCACTTAATGGCCGGAACATTCTGATCGCGAACCAACTTGTTGAATGCCGGCAGATCGGTATCGAACACAGCCTTCAATTTTGCGAGCTCGGCGTCGATCTGCGTGACGAGCGAGTCGCGCACCGCGATCTGTTGCGCGGTCGGCGCGTAGCCACCAGCGCCCGCCGAATCGCCGACGCCGGCCAGCTTGTCGTTGAGCCGGATCGGGTAGTTCAGCGGGTCCTGCGAGCTCTTATTCTTCGTCTGATACAGCGCCTCTTCGACCGCCGTCATCTTCTTGTCGAGATCGTTGGCAGCAGAGACCACGGTCTTGTTGTCGGCGGATCGCTTCTTGATGTCGGTGAGCGAGCGGCGCACGTCGCGAATGCGGGTGATCTGCTCATTCACCTGCGACAACTTGTCGCGCACGCTCATCATGAAGTCGTATTGCGTTTTCAAATCTGCCGCTGATACCGATGCGCGCGGATCGGATCGCAGTTCGAAGGTCGACGTCTGCGGCGGCTGATCGCCGACGGTCAGACGCGTCGTATATGTGCCCGGCACGACGCGTGGTCCGGTCGTTCCGCCGGCCCACAACACCATCCCCGGAAAACGCTTGGCTTCCGGCGTGCGGAGATTCCACGACACGCGATTGTGGCCGTTGGTAATTCCGGTCAGCCGATCGCTGTCGCGACCGCGACGGCCGCCTTCCTCCCCCTCCTCCCCCGCCGCTTCCGCCCCCGCCTCGGCCGCCGACGGGTCACGCTCCGCGGTGCTCCCCTCCGATTTGACGGCTTCTGTCGGCGCCGGCGCGGGCGGCGGTGGCGGTGCGCCGCCTTTCAATTCCGTCGGTTTCGCCGCTTCGGCCTGCACTTCGCCTTTCAATTCGCGAATGACTTTGCCGTCGGGACCGAGGAATGCGAGGGAGACTTTGGTGCCGGGCTTTTGATCGCGAAGGAGAAAGTCGACGACCACGCCGTTAGGCGGATTCTTTCCTTCCGTGGCCGACCCTCCCCCGCCAAACCCGCCCCGCCCCTCCATCCGCCACGTGACGGGCGGCGTGAAGAGATAGACGGTCTTGGTCGCGAGATCGGGCGTCAGCTGGCGCAGCGGCTCGATGTTGTCGAGCATCCAGAAACTGCGGCCGTGCGTCGCGAGGATGAGTGCGTCGTCGTGCACCAGCATGTCGTGGATCGGGACGATCGGCAGCTTTTGTTGCAGCGACTGCCAATGCGCGCCGTCGTCGTACGAGACGTAAACACCACGCTCGGTTCCGGCGAAGAGCAATCCCTTTTTCTTGTTGTCGGAGCGAATCACTCGTGTAAATTCGGTCGATGGAATACCATCAACGATTTTCGTCCATGTTTTACCGTAGTCATTTGTCTTGAAGAGATACGGACGGAAGTCGTCGGACTTGAACATCGTGGCCGCCACGTAGGCTGCGCCTTTGTCGAACGGGCTGGCCTCGATCTCGTTGATCATGCTCCATTCGGGCATCATGGTCTTCGGCGGGGTGACGTTGTCCCAATGCTGACCGCCATCGCGCGTCACGTGGACGAGTCCATCGTCAGAGCCGACCCAGATCACGCCCGGCTCGACCGGCGACTCTGCGCCCGCGAAGATCGTGCAGTAGTACTCGACGCTGGTGTTGTCCTTGGTGATCGGGCCGCCGCTCGGGCCCATCTTCGATTTGTCGTTGCGGGTCAGATCGGGGCTGATCTCGCGCCAGCTCGATCCGCCATCGGTCGACTCGAGCAGATGCTGCGACGCGGCGTAGATCTTCTTCGGATCGTTTGGCGAGAAGAAAATCGGAAAGTTCCACTGGAATCGCTGCTTGAGCTCCGCGTCGCCGGCGCCCATCGGATTGTCAGGCCACGGATTCACATCGCGAGCCTCGCCGGTGCGGTGATTCAGCCGGATCAGCAGTCCGCCGTACGAGCCGCCGTAGACGACGTCGGGATTGGTCGGATCGGCGACGATGTAGCCGCTCTCGCCGCCGGCGGTTACGTCCCAATCACGAACGCCGATTGTGCCGCCGCTGGTGCGATGGCGGATGCGCACCGCGCTGTTGTCCTGCTGCGGTCCGAGAATGCGGTACGGAAAATCGGTGTCGACCGAAAGGCGATAGAACTGCGCCGTGGGCTGATTGAGAAGCGTGGTCCACGACTGCCCGCCGTCGGTGGTGACGGTTGCTCCGCCATCGTTGGCTTCGATCATCCGCTGCGGATCGTTAGGCGCGATCCACAAATCGTGGTTGTCGCCGTGCGGAGTCGA
>DATBSF010000442.1:0-3806 GCA_036559905.1 Thermoanaerobaculia bacterium
CATGGTGGGGGGAAGGGTAGCACCTTTTCGTCCTTCTCCCATCGGGAGAAGGTGGCGCGAAGCGCCGGATGAGGGGAGGCCATCAGCTGCGGTGCCGGTTAACACGCCCCTCACCCGGCGCTGCGCGCCACCCTCTCCCGATGGGAGAGGGACAGAATTACGGCGGGCGTGTGCCGGTCGTCGATGTTGGTGGCGTCGATGTATTCGTCACCGGCGTCGGCATGCTCGTGTTCGTCACTGCCGGCGGGATCGCGGTCGTCGTTGTCGGCGGTGGTGGTGGCTGCGGCAGTGGCGGCTGGGGCGGAGGAGGCTGGAGAGGCTGCGGCGTCGGCATTGCGGTCTCCGTCGTGACCGGCATCATGCCCGTCGTATCGAGCGCGATCGGATTTCCGAACTGATCGACCATCCCGAGCGCCGGCGCCTGCGGGCTGTGCAACGGACATGGATTCATCGGCTGCGTGTTGTCCTTGAACGCCTCGTTGATCACGACGTCCGGCGGACACATCGGCACGGCCATTCCACCGCTTGTTTCGTCGACCTCCGCGAACGAGATTCCCGGCGGCACGGCGAAGTCGATGTCAGGCTGCCCCGAAGTCTGCGACTGCATGAAGCGCGTCCAGATCGGCACGGCTCCTTCGCCGCCCGACAACCCGATCGGCGAGTTGTCATCGAATCCGATCCACGTCAACGTCAGCGTGCGCGGAGTGAATCCGATGAACCACGCGTCGCGCTTGTCATTCGTCGTTCCGGTTTTTCCGGCGGCGGTGAGTTTGAATCCCAGCGATCTCGCGCCGGCCGCGGTCCCGCGATCGAGTACGCCCTTCATCATGTCGGTCAGGATGTACATGTCGCGCGCGGGAAAGACACCGACCGGCTGCACTGCATCGCCCGCCGAAACGACGTGACCGCGATCGTCGGTCACGAATCGAATCGTGCGCAGCGGGAGTCGCGAGCCGGTACGCGCAATCGTCGAATATGCATCGGCCATCTCGATCGGCGGAACTCCGACCGCGCCGAGGAGCATGGCCGGGTTGTCGCTGATGTCGGTCTGCACGCCGAGGGTGTGCATGGTGCGAATGACGGCCGGGATTCCGGACGCAAGTCCGATGCGCACCGACGCCGAGTTCATCGACTGCTCCAGCGCTTCGCGCACGGTCACCGTGCCGTGATAGCGATCTTCGTAATTGCGCGGCGACCAGTCGGCTGCGAAACGGCGCTTGAGAATGAATCGCGTGTCGCTCACAAGCGTCGCCTCGGTGATGTTCTGCTGCGAGAGGCTCGGCTCGAGCGCGGTCGCGTAAACGAACGGCTTGATGAGCGATCCGATCTGCCGCTTCGCGCTGGTCGCGCGATTGAACTGGCTGTAATCGTAATTGCGCCCGCCGATCAGCGCGCGAATCTCGCCCGCCGGAACATCCACCATGATGATCGCGCCCTGCAGCGGATTCCCCTGGCGGCGCAGATAGCGGCTGCTGCGCTCGAGTCCCGCCAGGCCGGATTCGAGGATTCGCGACGCGGCGTCCTGCGCATTCAAATCAACCGCGGTGTAAATCTGCAGTCCGCGCCCTTTGACATCCTTCACGCCGTAGTCGCGGGACATCTCCTGCAGCACGCGATCGACATAGAACGGAATCGACGCCAGCCCGCTCTTTTCCCGGAACGGTTTCTTCGGCAGCGGCGTGGTCATCGCTTTCTCGTACGTGCCACGATCGATTTTCTTGTTGTCGAGCATCAGGTTGAGCACCGTGTTGCGGCGCTGCATCGCGAGATCGCGCCGCACGAACGGCGAATAGTTGTTCGGGCTCTTGATGATGCCAGCCAGCATCGCTGCTTCTGCGACGCTGATCTCCGACACGGGCTTGCCGAAGTAGTAATGCGATGCTTCGCCGACTCCGATGATCGAGATCGATCGGTTGCGTCCGAGATAG
The DNA here is from genome assembly GCA_036559905.1 of Thermoanaerobaculia bacterium. Classification (GTDB taxonomy): domain Bacteria; phylum Acidobacteriota; class Thermoanaerobaculia; order Gp7-AA8; family Gp7-AA8; genus Gp7-AA10. The sequence continues at coordinate 1,929 of DATBSF010000442.1, forward strand.
ATGTCGTTGAGATACGCCTCCAGGATTTCCTGCTTGCTGTACTTCGCGTCGAGGATGACCGCCATGAACTGTTCGACCAGCTTTCGCCTTAGCGTGCGCTCCGGCGTGAGGTAATAGTTCTTTACGAGCTGCTGCGTCAGCGTCGACGCACCCTCCGAGACGCCGTGCGCCCGCAGATTGCGAAATATGGCGCGCACGATCCCGAACGGATCCACTCCAGGGTGATGCCAGAACCTCACATCCTCGGTCACGATGACCGCATCCTGCAGATGCTGCGGAATCTGGTTCAGCGTCGCGGGACGGCGATTCTCGAGCTGATCGGCGAGGATCGACGTGAGGAGCTCCGGCTCGAGCGCAGCCTTGTCGATCCCCGTTCCATCTTTGAGCGACGAGATCGAAGAGATTGCGTTTTTTTCAAATGTGACCCGCACCGGCTGCGCTTCGTACTTGCCGCTGGGGTGCGTGAACTCCCGCGTGTAGACGTAGACCTCGCCGCGCTTCGAAGCGTAATCACCGCTCTGCGCGACCGAATTGACCTCCCGGTAACCGAGGCGGTCGAGCTTCTCGAGGAGATCGTCGGGAGAGATGACGACGCCGGAATGCAGAAGCGTGTAATCGGCATAGACGCGCGTCGGTAGCGACAGGCGGCGGATCTCGAACTTACCGACGGATTCCTTGTAAACGTAAAGCGAGAGCAGTGCGATCAGGACCAGGATCGCAACGACTACGATCGAGATCGTCTGGAAGACAACACGTCGGGACGGCCGCATTCACTGCGCCACAATTGCAAGGTTGCGTCCACCATCACCTTCACAGGGTGAATGGTTCGTGCCTCTCGGGAATATCCCGGGAGGGCGGGTGACGGGGGGCAAAGAGGCGAAGGAACTCGAGATATTGAAACGAATCGAGGTGATTGTGATCTCGAACCGCCTGCAGCGCGGCTGTCTCCTCCGCTGTCGTGATCACTCCAGGCAAGAAATTGCTCAAGTTACGACTGTCGTTCAATGGCATCGAACAATTCCAACAAGCCGTGGCGTGCGAAGTAGTCCCGAACCGCAGCACGGTCAACGCCTGGAAGACGCAGCAGAAACTGAACGTCGGGCGAATCCACCAGAACTCGCCTGGGGGAGTTTTTCATGGACATCGCTTTCATCGCCAGCAGGTGCTCAGGCTTCGGGACCGGGGCGGCGAACTGCCCCACAATCGGTCTAGTCGTTGCTTCAGGAAAAAGCTTCACAGCCGTATCGGCATCGATGTACATGAAGTCGACACGGCCCATCGCCGCATCCGGATGCAAGTGATTCGAGTAGCCCTCCGAAACGTGGAGGGTTTCGTAGCCAAGTGATTCGACAAACGAGACCACGCGATCGCGAGCAGCACCTTCGACGACGAAGTCCACATCGCGCGTGAATCGTGTATGGCCTAAGGCCTGAAGGGCAAGGCCTCCGATCACCGCGTATTGAATGTGCTGGCTCTCGAAGAAACGCGCGAATGTCTCGAGAACCTCGTCGAACTTCACCGTCCTATGTCATCACGACGGCAAGGTTGCGTCCAGTGTGTTTCTCGCGCCGGTACGAGTGAAAAATCGAACCATCACACCGCGTGCACAGTCCCGTGTCGATGATGTTTCGGATCCCGTGCTCTCGAAGCACGGCAGTGGTGTAGGCGGCGACGTTGACGTGCGGCTTTGGACTGAGCTTGCGATCGACGAATTGCGCGTCGAACTGCTCCGCGACCTCCTCCCCGACCTCGAAGCAGCAGGCGCGAATCGTCGGTCCGAGGAACGCGGAAGACGCGGCCGGATCGAAGAGCATCGCGGTCAGCGTCGCGGCCGTGATGTTCTGCACCGTGCTTCGCCATCCCGAGTGGATGTTCGCG
>DATBSF010000443.1:0-8784 GCA_036559905.1 Thermoanaerobaculia bacterium
TCCGCTGGAATCACCCGCGGCGGGGATTGCTCGCGCCCGCGGCATTCATTCCGATCGCCGAGCGGACCGGTCTGATCAAGCCGATGACGGATTGGGTCTTCGATCGGATGCTGAAGCAATGCCGGCAATGGCACGACACCGGCGCGCCCGTGCATGTCGCCGTGAACATCTCCGCGAAGAGTCTTCAGGAGCAGGTGCTGCCGGTGAAGGTGCAAGCGGCACTCGACAAGTGGAACATCGATGCGCGCTTCGTGAAGATCGAGATTACCGAGAGCAGCATCATGGCCGATCCGGCGCACGCGCTGGCGATCACATCGATGCTGCAGTCGATGGGCGTTCGCCTGTCGCTCGACGACTTCGGCACCGGCTTCTCGTCGCTGACGAATCTTCGACAACTTCCGATCGATGAATTGAAGATCGACAAGTCGTTCGTGATGGGAATGACCGCCAGCGAGGCCGACACGACCATCGTCCGTACCATGGTCGACCTCTCCCACAACCTCGGCAAGCAGGTTTGCGCGGAGGGAGTCGAGGACGAGCTGACGTGGCGGCGGCTCGGCGAGATGGGATGCGATCTCGCGCAGGGCTACTGGATCAGCAAGCCGCTGCCGGCGGGCGATTTTCTGGCGTGGCTCGTCGACACGTTCTGGGGACTGCGTCAGGTCAACCGGTCAGCGCGATCAGCTGCCCGGTGATCGACGCCGCGTCGTCGCTGAGCAGAAACGCAATCGCGGCATTCACGCGTTCGAGCGGAACGCCACCCTCGCCGAGCGTCGACGGAAGAAGCGCGTTCGCGGTGATGCGGCGCTTCTGCAGTTCCTTCGCGAGCACCTCGATGTATGCATTGAGCGCCGATTTCGCAGCAATGTAGGCCGCCATTCCGACCGGCTTCTTCAGCGAAGCGAGCGAGCTGATCGCGACGATGCGTCCGCCGTCTTCGATCTTGTCGCGAACACTCTCGATTGCGCGCACTCCGCTTATCAAGCTTGCGTCCAGCATTTTTTCGAAATCTTCAAGCTTCGATCCCATCGAGAACGCGCCGGCGAGGTGAAGAACGCCGAAGACGGCATCGACTTTGGGAGTCTCGCCGCGAGCGACTGCGATGCAGTGGTATTCCTTTTCGAAGTGCGCGACCACTGCGTGACCGAGGTTGCCGCTGGCGCCGGTGATCAGAAGAGACTTCACTTCTTGTTCGCGGTCAGCTTCTGGATCCGTTTGTATTCGCGCTCGACCGCCGCCGATCGCTCCTTGTCGAACATCGGAGGCGGCGTATTGGCGTACGGAGTTCCGGTGAGCTCGAACGCATTCGGAATCTTCGCGCCGTCTTCGAGACGCGCCCCAGGCAGCGGCGCGAGGAACGGCAGATAGAAGATCCGAAAGTCGGTGCCGAGGGCGTGGATCTCGACGTAACCAGCGTGCCACTCGACGCGCTTTCCGACGGTGGCCGGACGATCGTCGGGGTTCAGATCGCGCCAGGCCTTCAGCTTCTCGGCATCGTCGTCGGCGAATGCAGCAGTCGCGAGGAGGAGCAGGGCAACAAAAGCAATGCTCTTCATATCCCTACGACGTACGTTACTGCATTACGGTTCTGAATGCCCGCGGTCGCTGTGGAATCTGCGTTCCCGTCAACACCAGAGGGTTCGGAATCTCTTGCGTCGTCCGTGGATACGAATAGGGCAGCGGCGCCAGCAGAGGCAGCCAGGCGACTCTGATATCGGCCGCACGCGTGTGGATCTGCGTGATTCCGATATTTGTCTGTATGCGTGACTGCTCCGGGGGATTGATTTGCAGGATGGTGGGAGCGGGTTCAGCAGCGAATGCGGTCGTCGCAACGATGAGCAGCGACAGCGCGAGAAGTAGCTGTTTCATGACTGTCTTTCATCGCAATCGCGATGCCCAAAGCTAACCGATCGGCTCGTCAGCCGTAGTATCAAGGAGATGCTCGGGCGGACTATCGGACGCTTCGCCGTCGAGGAGCTCATCGGCGCGGGCGGCATGGGCGAGGTGTACGCCGCGCGCGATACGGTCCTCGACCGCCGCGTCGCGCTGAAAATCGTCCCGGAATCGCTCGCGACGAATCACGATCGCGTCGAGCGCTTCATGCGGGAGGCACGCGCGGCGTCATCGCTCAATCATCCGGCGATCGTGACGGTCTACGATTCCGGCGTCGCCGACGGCATTCCGTATCTCGCGATGGAGCTGATCGACGGCGAGACGCTGACGCAATGGACGCGCGGCGGACGCAACGCCGAAAAGATCGCCGGCGTGATGACGCAGGTTGCCGAGGGGCTCGCGCGGGCGCACGCGGGCGGGATCGTGCATCGCGATCTCAAGTCCGACAACATCATGGTCGCGCGCGGTGGTTACGCGAAGATCCTCGACTTCGGCATCGCGAAGCTGACTGAGCGCCAGAACGGCAATGCCGCCGCGAACACCGCGCCGGCCGCGATGCTGGGAACGGCGGCGTTCATGTCGCCGGAACAGGTTGAAGGCCGCGCAGTCGATCATCGCTCCGATATTTTTTCTTTCGGATGCGTCTTGTACGCCGCGTTTCAGGGCCGATCGCCGTTCGAGCGCGACTCGCCGGTGAAGACGATGACCGCGGTCGTCAACGATGATCCGCTCCCGCTGCCGGAAGCACCGCTGCATGTCCAGCGCATCGCGCGCCGATGCCTGAACAAAGATCCCGACGAGCGCTATCAATCGATCAAAGACGTTGCGCTCGATCTGCGCGAAGGCTTGCCGGAAATCAGAATCGGCTCCACGAAACCGCAGCGCGCGTGGTTGATTCTCGCCATCATTGCCGCCGTTGTTCTCGGCACCGGGATGTGGATACGTGGCCGTCGAGTCGTCGAGCCGCCGCAAATGAGCATGCAGCGGATCACGAATAGCGGAAAAACCGTCACCGGCGCGATCTCACCCGACGGCCGCTACGTTGTGCATGCAACGCTGGATGGCGACACCGAATCGGTATGGGTCCGCCAGATCGCGACTGGAACGGATGTGCGCATCATTCCTCCCGCCGACGGCTTCTACGCGGACATGAAAGTCTCGCCCGACGGAAACTACGTTTTCTACGAATATGCGCCGCGCGCCGACGCCAACATCGTCGACATCTTTCAGGTCCCCATCCTCGGCGGCGAGTCACGAAAAATCGCCGGCGACGTCGACGGCCTGTTCACGCTCTCTCCCGACGGGCGCCGGATCGCATTTCGACGCTTCAACGCGATCGATCGCGAACAGCGCCTCCTCGTCAAAGACCTGGAATCCAACAACGAGACTGAGGTTCTCAAAAGACGATTTCCCGAGTTTGTCGGAAACGCTCCGGCGTGGTCGCCCGACGGACGCCATCTCACGATCGTTACCGGCAGTGAAGAAGACATCAAAAAACAGCCGACCGTCTCGCAACTCGATGTCGCGACTGGCAGCATTGAGCGCATCAACACCCCGCCGTGGCCGTTCGTCGGAACCATCGCATGGCTTCCCGACGGAAGCGGCATGGTGATCTGCGCGGCCGATCGCCAGCAGCCGCCGCAACTCTGGTTCGTGCCGGAGAAGGGAAGCCCGGCCAAAAAAATTACTTCCGATCTGGCGATGTACGGCGAGGTCAGCGTCACCAGCGATTCGCAGACGATGGCGGCACATCGTGCCGAGAACTCCGTCAATCTTTGGCTGGTCCCTCTCGATCATCCCGAAAAAGCGCGCGCGTTGACCACTGGCCTGGGCAACTACCTCGGCACCGGCGGCGTGCGTTGGCTCTCCGATCGCGAGTTCGTCTACACCGTTTTCACCGGCGACGGAACGTCGAGTCTGAAAGTCTCGAACATCGGCAGCGGTGCATCGCGCCAGATCAGCCACGGAGCGATTTGCTGGAACCTGGCGGTTTCACCGGACCGATCGCGCATCGCCTATGCGTCGGACCGAAGCGGCAAGATCGAGGTCTGGCTCTCCGACGTCAATGGCGATCATCCGCAGCAGTTGACGCACAGCGCGGCCGGCGGATCGAGCCTCTCGTTTTTCCCTGACAACCGCAGTGTCGCGTATGTCAGCTATGGAAAAGTGCAGGCGGCATGGCGGGCGAGTCTCGACAAAAGCGTACCGATTCGGCTGACCGACCGTCCCGCGAATTCGCCGCAAGTCTCGCCCGATGGGAAATTGCTGCTGTGTCGATTGCGATCCGTGGAGCCGGATGTTCCGCTGTGGCGGACTGCGATCGTGCCGATCGATCCGAAGGGACCGCCGCGCTACTACACGATTCCGCGCTCCGGCGGTCCGCACGCGTTTCAATGGATGTCGGACGGCAGAGCGTTCGCGTTCATCGACTCCGTCAACGGCGCGTTCAACGTGTGGCTGCAGGACGTTGACGGCGGCCCGCCGCGCCAGCTCACGCGCTTCGACGCTGGAAGGATCTCGGCCTACGACATCTCGTCGGATGGAAAATCGATTCTCGTCGCGCGCGGAGATCCTGTGAACGACATGGTCCTCATTCGGGGATTTCGATAATTTGGAGTGCGGCGGCTTGCCGCCGCCCTCTCGGCCGCGGCTCGCCGCGGCCGCCGGCAGCAAGCTGCCGGCGTCAAAGCGGCGCCAAGGCGCCGCACTCCAAAGGCTAAATCGGCGGCGCCGTCATCGTCGGCGCGGCGACATCGATCATCCGCACGATCGCGCGCGTGCGTCCGAACACGATCTGATCGCCATTCCGCAGCGGCGTGCGTTTCTGAATCCGCTCGCCGTTCACGAACGTCCCGTTCTTGCTCGCGAGATCCTCGATGGAAATCCGCGAACCTTCGACATCGATCCGCGCGTGATGCCGCGACGCGTCGGGAGTGCCGAGGAGCTCGCGGCCGATGATGTTTTCACCTTCCGCGAGAGCGATGGAGCTGTCGCCGATTTCGAGTCGTGGTCCGGCCGATGATTCGCGCGTCAGCGGAGCGGCGAATGCGTAACCGGTCCGATGCACAGTCGTGATACTGGCGTGACCGAGCGCCGCCCGCAATTCGCTGATCAGGTTGTGCAGATTTCCCTGTTCGACGACGACGCCGCGCCACAGCCGGTCGTACAACTCCTCTTTCGCGACCGGCGCCGGAGCTGCCGCAATCAGCGCTTCGAGGAGCAGCGCCGCTTTCGGAGTCAGACCGATCGCGGTTCCGCGCCGCGTCAACCGGCGATAGCGCGCGTCAAACTCGAAGTCACCGAAACGGATTCGCATTGCTCTGTGATCTCTGTGTCTCTGTGGTGAGAGACGTTTCACCACAGAGGCACAGAGATCACAGAGAGTCTAAGAGAATTCTGAGGAATCCCGCAGGACTGGCGGCGCGGCGTCGCGCGACCCTACCGTCGCGATGCGCTATCTGGCGATTCTCGTTGCCTGCAGCTGTGCAACACAATCCATACCGCCGCGCATCGACTGGCCGATCGTCGCCTATCCGCTGAACGAGCAGATGCTCGAGCGAGCCGACGTCATGCTGGCGTTCGAAGACCTCCTCCGCAAATCCTCCTACGGCCGCCTCGGCGAAGAACGCGCCGGATTTCTGGTGCTGGATGGCGATCATTTCCGGCTGGTTTTGTGGCCTCCGACGCACAAGTACAACGCCGAGGAGTGGCACGGGAAGATTCCGGAGGGGACGGTGGCGGCAGTGCATACGCATCCTATCGGACAGCCGGAGGCGTCGAATGTCGATCGCACCGAGGCGCAGCGCGTGGGCATTCCAATGTTCGTGATTACGCTGCGGTCGGTCGTGCTGGTGACCGAGGATGGGCGAGCGCGACTTCTCAATAGGGATGACAAAGGAGGGGCTTCGGCGTTGCATATACTTGCACGCCGATGAAACCGCCCTCCGTCATCCAACTGACTCCCGGCAAACGCGTTCTCTTCCTCACGAAAGATCCCGAGCTCATCCGCAAGCAGCTTCGCGGTGAACTCGATCTATTGATGAAGAACGTCAAAGTCGAGGACCTCCTTGACGACATCAACACCGACGCGATGACGCCGGCATGGGTCTGCTTCGATCACAAACCTGAAGACCTCGCGCGCAACGCGTACGCAGGGCTGATCGTCGACGGCAAGCGACTCTTCGAACAGGACGCGCTCATCAACGGCAATTTCGAAGTCATCGTCAGCGGATATCGCAAAGGCGTCGGCAGCTCACGCGAGACTGCGACACAAGCCGAGGTGTGGAGCGGGATCAAGATCGCGATCGCGGCGTCGTTCGCCCCCATCCACGCCGGCAACAACATCAATCAAGGTTTGCTGATGGGCGATCATGCAATCCTGATCCGCCTGCAAGCCGGCGAAGGAATCCCCCTCGCAGAATTCACAAACGGCCACGACGCGATCACAAAAATCATCATCGAGCAGGGTGGACTTTTCCCATTTGCGAAGGCGCTCCAGAAAAACGAAATCACTCTTCCGACGCCTGACACGCCGAAGCGACCGATGACGATGGGCGAGAAAATCCTCGCGCGCCACGCGCGCGGAAGTGTGCAGTACGTCAAACCGGGCGACTCAGTGGTCGTCGATGTCGACGGCGGCTACACGCACGAATTCACCACTGCGCAGGTCCACTACTTCCTCGAGCAGGAGTACGGGCCCGATTACACGATCAAGAATCCGCAGAAGTTCGCGGTCTTCGAGGACCACCTCATCTACGCCGACGACGTCGTGCGCATGCGGCCGTTCATCCCGAAGATCGAGATCCTGAGAAAGCTCCAACACGATTTCCAGCACCACACGAGCTGCCGCGATTTTTCCGCGATCGACAACATCTCGCCCGGCATCTGCCACGAGGTCGCCCGCGAGCTCATCGTCGATCCGGGCGATTTCATCCAGGCCACCGACAGCCACACATGCATGGGCGGCGTGAACAACGCGCTCGCGTGGGGCGTCGGAACGACCGAATACGCGAACCTCGTGCAATCGGGATTCACGATGGTGGAAGTCTCGGAATCGATTCGCTTCGAGCTCGTGGGCCGGCTGCAGGAAAACGTCACCGCGAAGGACGTGATGCTGCACATCCTCCTGCACTACGCGAAACCGCAGATGACGCTCGATCGCATCATCGAGTTCACCGGCCCGGGCGTGCGATCGCTGTCGATGGACGAACGCGCGACGCTGGCCAACATGGCGACCGAATGCTCCGCGCGAACGGCGATCGTCGAAGCGGACGAAAAGACGTTCGAGTGGCTCGCATCGATTCGGCCGGGGCTCGATGTCTCGAAGTTGCGAAGTCGCGCGGTCTCTCCCGACCCCGGTGCTGAATACGCCGGCGGCGTTTTCACCATTGACCTCGGCAAGATCGTGCCGATGGTCGCGCACCCAGGCGATCCCGACCACGGCGTCGCATCCGATCCGACCAACGGCGCGACGATCGACGCCATCGGCGACGTGAAGATCGACATCGCCTACGCCGGGTCTTGCACTGCCGGAAAAATCGACGATCTGCTCTTCTACCATCAGGTCGCGAAGGAAGCGGTCGACAACGGACTCAAAGTCGCCGACGGCGTGAAGTTCTACATTCAGTTCGGATCGCAGATGGTGGAGAAGTTCGCGCGCGACAACGGACTCGTCGACACCTTCGAGCGCGCCGGCGCGGTCGTCCTCAATCCCGGATGCGGTGCGTGCATCGGATGCGGTCCGGGAGTCTCCGAGGTTTCCGATCAGGTCACGGTGAGCGCGATCAATCGCAATTACAAAGGGCGGTCGGGCCCCGGCAAGTTATGGCTTGCCTCGCCGCTGACCGTGGCCGCCTCGGCGTTCACGGGCCACATCACGGCATACAAGCCGGGGATGTTCGCGAAAAAAAGCGAGCTCGTCAGCTTCTAGACTGCTATCCTTCCGGCCATCACAAATTCGGAAGGAGAGTGGATGAAGCGATTTCTCGCGGTCGCCCTCGTTTTGTTTGCAGTACCTCTATTTGCAGACGGTGACAAGAAACCGAAGGTCATCAGGGCCAAGAAAAAAATCCCCAACTCCTACATCGTGGTGCTCGAAGACCGCGTCGATGTCGATGCGGCAGCTCAGGATCTCACCGGTTTGTCGCGCGGACAGCTCAAGCATCTCTACAAATCGGCGCTGAAAGGATTCGCGGCCGATATGTCGGATGACGACGCGCTGCGCATCGCCGCCGATCCGCGCGTGAAGTACGTGGAAGAGGACAGTGTGGTTGAGCTCGAGGCGACGCAGTCGGGCGCGACGTGGGGCCTCGATCGCATCGACCAGCGCAATCTTCCGCTCGACGGCACGTACACGTACAACACCACAGCGTCGAACGTGCACGCCTACATCGTCGATACCGGCATCCGCACTTCGCATACGGACTTCGGCGGACGCGCGAGCGTCGGATTCGACGCCGTCGGCGACGGGCAGAACGGACAGGACTGCAACGGCCACGGCACGCACGTCTCCGGCACGGTCGGCGGCGCGACGTACGGCGTCGCGAAAGGTGTGACGCTCGTTGCGGTCCGCGTGCTCAATTGCAGCGGCTCCGGCACGAACTCCGGTGTGATCGCCGGCGTGAACTGGGTCGCGCAGAATCGCATCATTCCGGCTGTCGCCAACATGTCGTTAGGCGGCGGAGCATCGCAGGCGCTCGATGACGCAGTGACCGGCGCCGTCAACGCCGGCGTGACATTCTGCGTTGCCGCCGGCAACAGCAACGTCGACGCATGCACGACATCGCCGGCGCGGACGCCGGCCGCGATCACCGTCGGCGCGACCGACAGCACCGATCATCGCGCGTCGTTCTCGAACTTCGGAACGTGCGTCGACATCTTCGGACCCGGCGT
>DATBSF010000444.1:0-2186 GCA_036559905.1 Thermoanaerobaculia bacterium
AGGCGCTGGCGGGGTCGTTCGATCGCTTCGTCCAGCAGAACGACGGTCTGGCATTCGACCGATTCGATTCCTACCGCGTTGCGATGCAGACCGGTATCGCGCACGGAGCCCTGACCGAACCGCAGGAAGCGGAGCTCCTCATCAGCGTCGCCCGGCACCTCGGCGTGTTCCTGGCGCAGCTTTTTCGAACCGATCCGACGCCGATCAAGACGCGCACGCAGCGCGACTCGATGGTCGCGCGATTCAAAAAGGAGTTTGTTCAAAAGCGAGTGACTAAGATCCCTCTCCCCGCGAGCGGGGAGAGGGTGCAGGGTGAGGGGCCCGAGGAGATCATCCGCATTCTCTCGGGCGGGGCCGATCACGATCACGAATACGCGCTGGCGGTCGCCGCCACGCGTCTGATCGATCTCGAGCGCGAGTATCCGCGAGGCGCGAAAGAGTTTTCGCCCAATCCGCAGACGCGCGCCGAGGTCGCACAGATCCGCGAGGCGCTCGGGCAACGCCGCGAACAGGCAGACTCGCCGGAAGCGCTCGTTCGCGAGGCGTCGGCGGTCCACGCGATCGTCGATCTGCTCATTGAGTGGGCAGCAGCGCAATGGAAAAGCGGTGCGTTCGATGGCTGGACATCGTTTCACCTGCCGAAGCCGGTGGTGTTCGACAAACTCGTCCCGCCTGAGCCGCACTATCGCCGCCGCGATGGCTTCAAGCTGACCGACAACCGCAAATCGCCGCGCGAGATCACCGATCAGGCGCACTACTGCATCTTCTGCCACGAGCGAAAGAAGGATTCGTGCTCGCGCGGATTTCAGGAAAAGGAAGACAAGTACAAGGTGAATCCGCTCGGGATCCCCCTGGAGGGTTGCCCGCTTGACGAGCGCATCGGCGAAATGAACTTCCTGCGCGCGGACGGCGACTCGATCGCCGGACTCGCGATGGTGATGATCGACAACCCGATGTGCCCCGGCACCGGCCATCGCATCTGCAACGACTGCATGAAGTCGTGCATTTTTCAGAAGCAGGATCCGGTCGACATTCCGCAGATCGAGACCGGCGTGCTCACCGACGTTTTGTTTCTGCCGTGGGGCTTCGAGATTTACTCGCTCCTGACGCGATGGAATCCACTGAATGTCAGGCAGCCGGTGGCGCTTCCATACAACGGCAAAAACGTTCTCGTCGTCGGGCTCGGCCCTGCCGGCTACACGCTGGCGCATTACCTTTCGAACGAAGGCTTCGGCGTCGTCGCGATCGACGGCTTGAAAATCGAGCCGATCGAAGAGAAGTGGCTGCGCGAGCCGATCCGCGACGCGCGCGTCCTGTGGGATGAGCTGGACGATCGGATCCTCGCCGGATTCGGCGGCGTGTCCGAGTACGGAATCACGGTCCGGTGGGACAAGAATTTTCTGAAGGTGATCCGCATCGCGCTCGAGCGCAAGCAGAACATTCGCGTTTACGGCGGCATTCGATTTGGCGGAACGCTAACGATCGAAGACGCGTTCGACGAGCTCGGATTCGATCACATCGCGATCGCGGCCGGTGCCGGAACGCCGACGATCGTGCGGATGAAGAACAATCTCATCCGCGGAATCCGCAAAGCGTCCGACTTCCTGATGGCGCTGCAGCTCACCGGCGCGTTCAAGAAAGCGTCGATGGGCAATCTGCAGGTACGGCTGCCGTCGATCGTCATCGGCGGCGGACTGACCGCGATCGACACCGCAACGGAGCTCTTCGCCTACTACCCGGTCCAGGTCGAAAAGATCCTGGAACGTTACGAATTGATGTGTAGTGATTTTGGTGAGCAGACCGTCCGCGCCGCATACGATCGCGAGGAGCAGCAGGTACTCGATGAATTCCTCGAGCACGGCCGCGCCATCCGCGATGAACGTGCGCGCGCGGCGATCGCGGGCGAGAAGCCGAATTTCATCCCACTCGTGCGCGCGTGGGGCGGCGTCAGCATCGCGTATCGCAAGTCGATGCTCGACTCGCCGGCGTATCGACTCAATCACGAAGAAGTCGTCAAGTCGCTCGAGGAAGGCATCTACTACGCCGAGAATCTCTCGCCGATTGAAGCGCTGGCCGATGATTTTGGCCACCTTCGCGCGCTTTTGTTCGAGAAGCAGGTCGTCGAGGACGGCCGGTGGAAAGACTCCGGCGTCATCGTGGAGATGCCGGCGCGTTCGGTGATGGTG
>DATBSF010000445.1:0-6187 GCA_036559905.1 Thermoanaerobaculia bacterium
GACCATCACATACCGCACGCCATGCGCTCTCAGAAATCTCTGTGCCTCTGTGGTGTCCTCAATGAAGAACCATCGCAGACCTTCCGCGAATTCGGATTGCCCGACCGACAGCATCGGCCCGATCACCACCGGCTTCTTCGCGATCCACACGATCCAGTGACCGAATGACCATGGCGCGAGGACCGCGCCGGGCGGGCGGGCGCGGAGCCACTGGCAGATCTCGCCGACCTGGTAGTCCCGCAGTGCGTTCGGCCGCATGTAGAAATTGAAACCCTCCAGCGCCGGCATCGGGAGATACGCCGGCAGAATTGGCAGGAGTGCAATCGCGAAGACCGCCGGCTTCACGGCATCAAATGCGATTCCCGCAAACGCCGCCAGCGCCAGTCCGGCGTCGAAGCTGAAGCGCGAATGGAACAATGCGAGCACCAACGTGATGGCGACCCATGGCGCCATGAAGATGACTTCTCGCGGTCTCGGGGTCTCGCGGTCTCGCAGTTTCATTGCAGCTACGCCGATCGCGAGAAATGGCAGAAAACCGAAGCGGATCAGCATCGGCCACACATCGAACGTGCCGAACAGCTTCAACAGAGGCTGCGCCTCCGCGACCATGGCGAGAATCGGCGCGTCGCCCGCCGCATAGCGCGCACCCGCGATGAACGGGTGGATGCAAATGGGAGCGAGAACGAGCAGCGCGATTCCGTTCACTGCCACGAGACTGCGCGAACGCGAGACCAGGGCGCCGATCAAACCCGCGCCGACGAGCGCCGCAACATGCAACCACGACAAACCTTCGAACGTCGCGCCGCGCCACGCACTCGCGATGACGAATGGAAGGACGACGACGGATGCGAGGGTGGCGCCGATCGCGAGCGTGTTGTTTCTTGCTGAAAACAAAAAAACCAGCGTCACGATCGCGACCCCGACAATCGCGCCGGTCCAGCCGAGGACTCCGCAGGCGAGGCCGGCGGCGATGAGCCACGGATTCTCGCGCGCGATGCCGAGGAGTGCGACGAGCAGACAGAGCGAGAAAAATGGATCGTGATCGAGGTTGCCGAGCAGCGTGTAGCGCACGACGGCCGGAAGAACTGCGGCGACCATCACCGCGATGAGCGCCGCGCGGCGATTTCGCAGCGAATGCACCAGCATGTACAAGACGATGAGCTGCAGCGCGCCGAGGATCGGAGGGAGAAGCGCGCCGATGACTTCCAATGCGCGATCGGATCGAAATGGAAGCGCCAGCGTCGCCAGCAGACCGTCGAACAGAGGCGGCCAGCTGATCGTGCCGCCGGCCGGATAGTTGATCGACGGATCGAACTGCGGCACGAGCGGCCAGTGCTGCAGCGTCATCGCGGCGCGGTGGAGGTGATAGTAGCCGTCAGGGCCGTCGAGGTAGACGCGCCCGCCGCTGAAGACGCGCGGCCACACGCTCAACCGAAGCGCGAATCCGAGGACGATGACGGCGATGAGGACTCGCCGCGCTCCGCGCCCGCCGAGCTGCACGCGTCTATGCTATGACACTGCCGACGAGATCGTATGGATGCGCATCGCTGATCGACACGCGCGCCAATGCCGGCAGGTCGCGAGGAAGGAGATCGATCCCGTCATTGATCAAGAGGCGGCCGTCGATCTCGGGCGCCTGTCCGATCAGGCGTCCTTCGAGGAGATGCTCCGTCTCTTCGCACGCGCCGGTGATGATGGCGTCGAAGCTCTGTCCGATTTTCGCCGCGTTGCGCGCGAGCGAAATCTTCTGCTGCAGCTCCATGAGTTTCGCACGGCGCCGCTCGGCAGTCTTGCGCGACGGGATCTCGTCCATCTTCGACGCTGGCGTGAATTCTTCCGGCGAGTAGACGAACGCGCCCATCTGATCGAATTCCGCCCACTCCACGAAATCGTAAAGCTCGCCGAAGTCTTTCGGCGTCTCGCCAGGATGGCCGGTGATGAACGTGGTCCGCAGTGAGATATCGGGAACCAGATCGCGCATGCGCGTCACGATGTCGCGGTACTCGGCCGGGGATCCGGGGCGCCGCATCTTCGCGAGCACATTCGCCGACACGTGCTGCAGCGGAATGTCGCAATACGAGACAAATCGCTTCTCGCGACCCATCAACTCGAAGAGTGTCCAGTCGAGCGAGCCGGGATAGGCGTAAAGAAAACGAATCCACGGGAAGTCAGTCTCGTCGAGCAGCGCCCGCACGAGCTGCGTCAGGCCGTTCTGCAGTCCGAGATCGTCCCCGTAGCGCGTCGTGTCCTGCGCAACGAGGCAAAGCTCTTTCACGCCCTGCTGCTGCAGCGAATGCGCTTCGCGGACGAGCGACTCGATCGTGCGAGACCGAAATTTGCCGCGCATCTGCGGAATCGCGCAGAACGTGCACGGATTCGAACAGCCTTCGGAAACCTTCAAGTACGCGTGCGCGGTTCCGTGCACCAGAACGCGCGGGAGATCCTCGTAGAGCCGCACCGACATCTTGCGCTTCACCGGCGCCGCGTCGACATCACCGCTGACCGCCTGCGTGATCGCTTCCAGATGATCGAGCCCGACGAACGCGTCGATCTCGGGGATCGACTCCTGCAGATCGCCGCGGTATTTCTGGACCATGCAACCGGTGACGATGAGCCGCTCGACGCCGTTGCCCTTGCGACCGGCGATCTCGAGGATGGTATCGATCGATTCCTGCTTGGCGGCATCGATGAAGCCGCACGTGTTCACGATCACGACATCGGCCTGGTCGAGGTCGTTGGTGATCGCGATATCGGACTCCGCGCGGAGCTGTCCCAGCATGATCTCGGCATCGACGAGATTCTTGGGGCATCCGAGGGAGATCATGCCGACACGCTTGGTCATGGGCAGGGAGGGAACAGCGGGGACCGGGCGGCTATTCTGCACGCCAGATGGCGTTTGAGGCGCCATAAGTGGCGACGTGATTATGGAGGCCGACGTTCATGACGTCGCTCTCGAGCAGCAGTTGCTCGTCGTCGCGCGTTGCCGGAATCAGCTTCATATCCAAGCCCTCGGTGACATTGGTCACCGTCCGGTTGTGCAATCCGACGATCCCGGCTGAAACCGGCTTCTCCGGATTGACCTCGTGCGTCGCCGCCAGCGCCTCGCCGCGAACGATGTATGTCCGAAAGTCTCTCGCTCGCAGCCATTCGAGCGCCGACACGAGCGTGATGATGTGCCAGTTGCGATGGCGGCGGTAGATCTTCGAAATGTTCCGATTCCGATCGCCGGAGGGCTTGTAGACGTTCGGCTGAATTTCCCAGATCAGCGCCAGCGAATTCGCACCGTCGGTCGATCCACTCGTTTCACCGACCGAGCCGGGCAGCGTGTGCTGCTGTCCGGCGGCCTGGCCGATCGCGATGGCGTCCTCGAGCTCGTACGCGATGAAATCGAATGAGATCGTTTCCTGCCGTCCGCCGAAATGCGCGTTGCGGCCCTGCATCAGGATTCCCTCCGGCACGGGCTGATCGCCGCCTAACAATTTCGGCTCGACGGGACCGAGCGGCAGCGCGAGTCCCGACGCACGACCTTCGAGCGCGCGCGGACGATACAGACTGCCGGTCGGGATTCCGTCGAGCCACTGCGGGTGATTGCGGGTCAGGTAGCGCTCGACGACTCGATTGCGAACGGTCTGCGTATGCTCGGGACGAAGATCGGCGGGCGACGGCACCGACTCCGCGATCTCGCCAAAGACTTCCAGCGCCTCCTCCCCCATCGCGACATACAGCTCGTAGACCGCGTGCTTCGTGTCGGGCGGGACGCCGAATGCTTCGAAAACGCGCTCGATGTGCTCGGGAAAGGCCATGGGAAGTGCCTAGTGCCGAGTGCCGGGTGCCGAGTGACGTGAGGGGCGGGACTCGGCACTCGGCACCAGGCACTCGGCACTCCTCACGCCGCGAGCCTCTGCCGTGCGTTATCGAGCAGTCGTTGAACGTCCGCGACAGCAGTGATATCCGCCAGTCCCGTCCGGATGTCTTTTCCGTGCGCGATTCCCTTCGAGAACCAGCCGATGACGGTTCGCGCCTTGTGCAATTTCCATTTGTCGGGCTGCGGCGCGCCGTCGATTTTTCCGAGGTAGCGCTGCATGGCGTCGATGCGGCGTTCCAGCTCGTCGGCGCCGTCGGTGCCTCCAGCGACGATGTCGCGGAAGATGAACGGATTGTGCAGCGCGGCGCGGCCGATCATCACGCCGTCGACGCCGGTCTGCTGGAACATGCGCTGCGCGTCGGCGGCAACTTTCACGTCGCCGTTGCCCCACACCGGGATCCGCAGCTCACCCTTCACGTACGCGATGTAGCCCCAGTCGCTCGCGCCGGTGTACGCCTCGTTGCGCGTGCGGCCGTGGATCGCGATCGCCGCGACGCCGATTTCCTCGAATCGCTTCAGCAGCGGAAGAACGTCGTCGCTCTCCCACCCCTTGCGCACTTTCACGGTCAGCGGAATCTTCACGCGCTTGCGGATTTTCTCCACGACCTTCGCTGCCCGATCGAAATCCTTGAGCAACGCCGACCCCGCGCCGCTGTTCACGACCTTGCGCACCGGGCAGCCCATGTTGACGTCGACGATGTCGACGCCTTCCGCTTCGACGATCGCGGCCGCGTCATCCATGCGATCGGGATCGCCACCGTAGATCTGAATCGCGACCGGCCTCTCGGCCTCGGAGAAGGCCAGCATCTGCTTCGTCCGCGCGTTGTCGCGCGTGAGCCCCTCGGCCGAGATGAATTCCGACACGACGAGCCCCGCCCCACCCAGCTCCTTGATCAGCGAGCGGTAGTACGTGTCCGTGACCTCGGCCATCGGCGCGAGTGCCAGCGGCGGATCGATGCGGACATTTCCGATGGAAAAGGGCTTCATGGCTCGGTTAACAATGCTGACACACAAAGAACAATTTCACCCTGCGGCCCTCGGCATAGGGGTCAAATTCCATCACTTCCATCGGCACCAGCGCGGCGCTTGCCAGCGCGTCCACAATCTCGCGCTCGCTGTAGGCCCGCTGCTCGCGCCGCTCGCGAATCTCGACGCGGCCTCCGGAGGGAAGGTTGGCCCAGCCTGTGACCATCGCCTGCGCAATGCGGTCGCGCGACCGGTATTTCGTCGCCATCTCGAGGTGGTAATCGCGGCCGTCGGCAATGAACGGATCGTCATTGCCCCAGATCGAGGGATAGATCTCGGGATGATTCACATCGAAGAGGAGGAGACCGTCGTCATCCATCGCGTCGGCGATCGATGAAAATGTTATACGTAAATCACTAACGTTTTTTAGATGATTGAGGCTGTCGTACAGACATGTGATGCGCGCGAACTTTCCGCGCAGCGGCAGCGCGCGCATGTCGCCCGCTACGCGATAGCGTGCGCGTTTCCGCGCGAGGCGCAGCATCGGCAGCGATAAGTCGACGCCTACGGACCGAAAACCTCGCTTGGTGAAGAAGTCGATTGCGAGTCCCGTTCCGCACGCGACATCGAGATGCGTTTTCTTCTTCGCGGGAAAACGCGCCAGGGTCTTCGTGAGAATCCGGCGCATCGCGCGAAAGAACCGTTGGCCGAGCGCCTGATCGTACGCGTATGCGAAGGCGCCGTAGGACTCGCTCAATGGGCCATCGCCTGAATGCCGTTCAGCTCGCGCTCGAGCATCGAATTCTCCGGATCGAGCGCGAACGCCTGCTGATAGTCGGCAATCGCTTCTTTGGTGTGACGCGAGATCGCGAGATATCGCGCGCGGGTGAGGAACGCCGCGCGGTACATCGGCAGGAGCTCGTTCGGGACGGGATCGTCGTCATCGTATTGCACGGTGCCATCGAAAACGCCGCGCGTCGCGATCGGCGTCCACTTGACGTCGCGGAATGTATGCCCGACGACGACCTCCATGACGACGCCGTGCGGCACGAGGTCATGCTCTTTTCTCAGACGATCGATGAGTTTCTTGTCGCGGGCACTCCAGGCGAGCGCTGTGCCGATCGTCATATAGACGGGGCCGCGCTGCAGCTGGCGCGCGATGATCGCGAGCGTGAGATCGTCGAGGCGATCGTACAGATCACCGCGCGCGGCTGCATCCTTCCAAAGCGAGCGATCGGCATTGAAGCGCGCCAGCTCGGCGCGCGCCTTGCGCTGTTCGTTCTCGCAGCCGCGCAGGATCTCCGGATAGCGCTTGTCGATTTCGTCGTGATACCAGTCGCTTTCCAGAAATCCGGT
>DATBSF010000446.1:0-6895 GCA_036559905.1 Thermoanaerobaculia bacterium
CGCGATCGACACGATGCGCAAGAAGGGTGCGCCGGAGGCCGCCATCGCGGTGAAGAAGAAAGAGTTGGAGAAGATGTGGGCGATGTTGGACAACCCGTTGATCAATGCGGCCATGACGTTCATCGAGCCCTTTCCAGTCGGACTGCTCGTGACACTGGTGTCGGCGGCGATTCTGCGGAAGCGGACGCCGACGCCGGGCGTCGCTGTGGCGCAGGCTGTTTAGCGAGACTGCGGTTTTCCGTCGATCGTCAATTTCGTCTGTTGGCCTTCTTCGGTCAGCCGCAATTTCCATCCGGCTGGAGTTTGAATCCACGTATCCATGTGAATCACGTTGGCTTCCACCTCCACGGGCTTGCCTTCCCGCCCGTTCTGGATGCGGTGGTCCTTCTGTTCGAACGTGACGACGGCTTCATCGCCGCGCCGCGCGACAGAGTGGATTTCGTCGATGAAACTGATGTGTCGAACGAGTACTTTCTCGTAAAAGAAGGCCCAGCGTTCGCGAAGTTGATCGCGGCTCATCTTCTGCCCGTTTCGTAATTTCACGGCATAGTCCGGTGTGGTCTGCGCGAGAAGAGCATCGACATTGCGCTGCTTCACGAGCTCGTCGCGTTGTTTGTAGATCTCGCGGAACTCCTCGGTAAGGGTTGTGCGGCAGGAAAACAGAAGCAAAGCAAGAACAGGCAGGAGTCGTCTCACTATGGGATTCGACGTGCGCGAGAGGGAGGGGTTAGCGAAGCAGGCCGCGTTCTAACCAACTGAAACTATTTGATGAGCTCGGGATGGACACTTCGAATCCAATCGGCGACAGTATCGCGAATTGTTGAAGCGAATTTCCGCCTCTCCGTGTTCTCTGTGTCTCTGTGGTGAAAACGCTCGTTCAAGGCGGGGCGGGAGGTGGCGGGGCCGACGGGGCTCGAACCCGCGACCTCCTGCGTGACAGGCAGGCGTTCTAACCAAGCTGAACTACGACCCCGCGATCGTAGGGAAACCTCGCTAACGACTCTCGATCCTAAGGCATTCCCTGGAAGCGCGGCAACATCTGCGCATCTTTGAGCCGCGGCGCGGCCGCATCTTTCGGCGACAAAAGCGGATCGCGTATCGGCCACGCGATCCGCAAATCCGGATCGTTCCACAGAATCACGCGGTCACTCTTGCCGTTGTAGAGTGCGGTCACCTTGTAGGCGAGGTCGGATATGTCCGCCAGCGCGCAGAAACCGTGCGCGAATCCGGCCGGCACCCACAGCATCCGCTTGTTCTCTTCGGTCAGCTCCATCCCCACCCACTTACCAAAATGCGGCGATCCGACCCGGATGTCGACCGCCACGTCGAACAGGGCTCCTTTTGTGCAGCGCACCAACTTCCCCTGAGGGTTGGGTTCCTGGTAGTGCAGGCCACGAAGCACGCCTCGCGCTGACCGTGAGTGGTTGTCCTGCACGAAGATAGCGTCGATGCCGATCTCGCGAAACCGGTCGGCATGGTACGTTTCCATGAAGAATCCCCGCTCGTCGGCGAAGACCTTCGGTTCGAGGACCAGGACCCCCGGAAGTGAGGTTTCGATAACGTTCAAGGCGCGCGGATGATACAGTTTTAGCGGGAACACCCCGATGGCCCGGCCTCAATTGCTGTTCGCGTCGAAGCCTTTGCCGCGTCAGGCGGCCGATCCACTGCGCGTCGCAGTGACCAGCGCGAATCCGCTGCGTCGCGCCGCGCTGGTGATGCGGCTGTCGGTTTTCGGCGATCTCGCGCTGAACGAAGTCGCGGAAGTCGACGATGTCCGCAATGTCGACGTCGTCCTCGCCGACGCAATCGACCCTTCCCGTTTCTCCGCTCCCTCCGTCGTTCTGGTCGTCGATAACACCGAAGCAGCCCAGGCGATCGCACGCGGCGCCAGGGGCGTGCTGTTGAGAGCCGCAGCGCCGCGCCGATTGCACACCGCGTTGCGCGCAGTCGCGGACGGACTCGTCATCGTCGATGACGATCTCGCGGAAGGCGTGTTGCCGCACGCGCGATCGCGCGTCGATCTGATCGAGCCGCTCACGCCGCGCGAACAGCAGGTGGCACAGCTCCTCGCCGGTGGACTGACGAACAAGGAGATCGCGCAGCGACTGGGCATCACCGAGCACACGATCAAATTCCATCTCAACGGAATCCTTCGCAAGCTCGGTGTCTCCACGCGCACCGAAGCGGTCGTGCAGGCCGCACGCCTCGGCCTCCTCATTCTGTAAGCGATGGCTGAGGACATCGAGCGGCGTCCGGAGTGGCGGCTCACCGGCATCATCTTCTTCGCGCTGATCGCGCTCCTCCTGCTGTGGGCGGCGTTCAAGATCCTCCAGCCGTTTCTTACGCCCATTCTTCTCGGCGCAATGCTGGTGATCCTTACCTTTTCCACCTATCGACGCCTGTGCGCGCGCATGCGCGACCGTTCCTATCTCGCGGCCACGATCATGCTCGTCGGCGCCACGTTTCTCATCGTCCTTCCTGCGTTTTTCCTGGCGCTTCTTCTCGTGCAACAGGCCAATGGGTTGATCGGGGAATTTCAAACCGGTCACGCGCAGCAGATCCTTGCGCGATTCGACATCTCATCGCATCTGCAGTGGGTCCGCCGTTGGGTGCCGGGCTTCGATCCGCAGAATGTTAGTCCGCAGAGGCTCATCCTTCCCATCATCCGCGAAATCCCGGGCTGGGTCGCTCGCAATGGCGCGGCAGTCCTGGGTGGCCTCGCCGGGATGCTGATCGGCTTCTTTCTTTTCGCGCTGTCGGCATTCTTTTTCTATATCCAGGGCGAGGCGATCCTGGCCGAGCTTGCGGTTCTTTCGCCGCTTCCCCAGAAGTACGACGACGCTTTCGCCTCGCAGTTCAAGAACGTCATCGACGCCACGTTTCGCGGCTACGTGATCACCGCGATCGCGCAGGGCATTGTGACTCTGATTGGTCTGGTGATCGCGGGAGTGCCCTCGGCTCTCTTCTGGGGAGCTGTCGCCATCGTGATCTCGCTTCTGCCGCTGGTGGGCGCCGCCGCTATCTGGGTTCCGGCAGCAATCTATCTCTATGCGGCCGCTGCGATGGGGAACGCTTCTTATTGGCAACCGATCTTTCTGACAATCTGGGGGCTCGGCGCGGTGTCAGTCGTGGACAACATCGTTCGGCCGTTCGCCATGCGCGGCAAGTCCCAGTTGCCTGCGATTCCGCTTCTCTTCGCTGTACTGGGCGGGCTGCAGGCGTTCGGTTTTATCGGGCTGGTCATCGGCCCGCTTGTGTTCTCACTTCTGATGTCGATCGTCGATATTTATAAGCACTCGTTTCGAATATCGAGCAACGGTCGCCGGTTAGAAACGTCTAACCCATCATGAAGCGACCAGGCTCTGGCTTGACGGCGATCGCCCTGGTCGCTGCCGGCTGCTTTTCCGGCTATTCCGAGGCTCCATCGCCGGGCGAGAGCCGTGTGCACCGTGGAAACTTCGTCAGCGAAATCACCCTGACCGGCGAGCTGGAGGCGGCGCGGGGCGAGGCGATCACGGTCCCAAACCTTCCGTCGTGGCAGACGTCCATCAAGTGGATTGCCGACGATGGAGCCGAAGTGAAGAAGGGCGATCGGGTTGTCGAGCTCGACAATAGCCAGTTCACGAGCGGCCTCGATGCGAAGCGGCAGGCGGTCGCACAAGCCGAGCAGGAGTTGCAGCAGAAAGATGCTGAAGGGGACGCCGACATCCTGCAGAAGAAGCTTGACGTCGAGACAAAGCAGGCCGAATACGAGAAGACGAAACTCGACGCCGAAGTGCCGAAAGAGATTGTCGCCGCGCGCGACTACGAGGATCGCCAGACGAAGTACAAGCGCGCGTCCGTCGAGCTGGCAAAAGCGAAATCTGTCCTGCGCAGTCAAATGACCGCGGCGCGATCCGATCGCGCGAATCTGCTGGTCAACACGGAGAAGGCCCGTCGCGAGCTGACCACCGCCGAAACCGCGATCAACGCGCTGATCCTGCGCGCGCCACGCGACGGAATCGTCGTGCTGAAAGATCATCCTTGGGAAGGACGCAAACTGAAGGACGGCGATCCGGTTTTCGTCGGCCTTCTGCTCGCGCTCCTGCCCGATCCGACTTCGACCCAGGTCACCGCATCGCTGGCGGATGTGGATGACCGCAAGATCGCGGTCGGCATGCCGGCTACCGTAATCCTCGATGCGTATCCAGCCACCGCGTTTCCAGGAAGCGTCGCCGCGATTTCCGCGGTCGCGCAGGAGAACACGACGAATCGTCAGTCGCTTCGCCGCTCGTTTCGCGTAACCATCAAACTCGATCGGCTCGATCCGGCGCGCATGCGGCCCGGCCTTTCGGCGCGCGTCACCATCCGCCGTGCGACGCAGACCAATGTGCTCCTTGCTCCACGCGGTGCGGCAGGTCTCGCGAAGCGCGGCGTCAAACTCGGCGACTGCAACGCGTTCGAATGCGTCGTGGTCAGCGGGCTCAAAGAAGGCGAGCGGCTGTGAAACGCAAGATCACGATTCCGCTCGCGATCGTCATTCTCTTCGTTGCCGCCGGATGGACGCGCAACAAGCTGGCGGCTGACCGTCAGGGCGACTGGGTCCGCGTCAAACGCGGAGATCTCATCACCGGCGTCGATGTCACCGGCACTCTGGCGGCGCTCGACTCGGGCAGCTTCGGACCGCCGCAGCTCAACGACGTTTGGGATTTCAAGATCGCGATGATGGCGCCGGAGGGATCCGAAGTCACCACCGGCCGCCCGGTCCTCGGATTCGACACCACCGAGTTGCAGAAGAAGCTCGAGGAGAAGTCGGCGGAGGCCGAGCAGGCGCGAAAAGAAATCGAGAAGCAGAAGGCGGATCTCTCGCTCAAGCGCGAGGACGAGAAACTCAATCTTTCGCAGGCCGAGGGAGAGCTGAGGAAGACGGGGCTGAAGCTGGAGAAGCCGGCGGACATCGTCGCGATCAAAGAGTCGAAGCAGGTGGAGCTCGATTTCAATCTCGCGAAGCGGAAAGTCTCGACGATTCGCCAGCGGATCGCGTCGCTCGAGCGCGCCGCGAACGCACAGATCGCCCTGCTGGAAAGCAAGCAAAAACGCGCGGCAGCGATCGTCGCCGAGACGCAGACAGCGATTCAGCAGATGACGATCAAGGCGCCGCGCAACGGCACGATCGTCTACGTGACGAACTGGCGCGGCGACAAGAAGAAAGTCGGCGACACGTGCTGGCGCATGGAACGCGTCATCGAGATTCCCGATCTGTCGCGGATGATCGCGCGCGGCGACGTCGATGAAGTCGATGCCGGCAAGGTCGCGGTCGGACAACGCGTCACGATCCGGCTCGACGCGCATCCCGACGAGGAATTTCACGGAACGATTCAACGTGCCGGCAAAACAGTCCAGCAACAGCAGCAGACGCGCGACCCGATGAAAGTGCTGCGCGTGGAAATCGCGCTCGACAAGAGCGATCCCGCGAAGATGCGGCCCGGCATGCGGTTTCAGGGAACCGTCGAGCTGCAGCGCGATCGCAACGTGGTGCTCGCGCCGCGCAACGCGATCTTCGTCTCGCCGAAGGGCCCGTATGCGCTGCGGCGCGGATGGTTTGCCGTCAACCAAATCCCGCTGCGCCTCGGCCGCCAGAACGACAAATTCGTCGAGGTGCTCGGCGGACTCACCGCCAATGAGCGCGTGCTCGTGAAGACGGATAAGAAAGAGGACGCGAAATCGTGACCAGTGTCATCCCGAGCGTAGCGAGGGACCGGTGTGGGCGGGAGGCACGGGATCTACATTTGCGCACCTCCCCCCCACACCGTTCCCTCGCTATTCTCGGGATGACACTTCTCCTCGCGGCCTGCAACCGTGGCGAGCAAATCCCAACCTTCAGCGTCCAACCGACGCAGTTCTCGCGCCGCGTCACCGCCGAAGGAATGTTGAAGTCGACTAAGGCGACTCCGCTCTCGGCGCCGATGCAGGTGCCGATGTCGCTGAAGATCGCGTGGGTCGCCGATGACGGCGCGCTCGTGAAAAAGGACGATGTGGTCGTCCGCTTCGATCCGACGGACTTCCAGAAGGATCTCCTCGGCGGCCGCGACGATCGCCACACCGTCGACAACAAGATCACCAAGACAACCACGCTGGCTTCGACGACGCGCACGAATCTGAAACGCGATGCGAGACAGGCGCAGGACGAGCTGCTCGCGGCAAAGCAGTTCAAATTCGACGACGCGGAAGTTTTCTCGCGTTATCAGCGCATCGAATCAGAAATCGATCAGACGCTCGCCGGCGACAAGAAAGAGCACGCCGAAAATGTCCTCGGCGTCCGAGACAGTCTCGCGCGCGCCGACCGCGATCTCCTCACCATCGAGGAGAAAAAAGCGGGATTGAAAATTCGTAACGCCGAGCAAGGTCTCAATGCGCTGGAGTTGCACGCTCCGTACGATGGAATCCTCGTGCTGCAGCGCGACTGGCGCGGCGACATTCCGCGCGTCGGCAATTCCGTCTGGCCGGGGCAACCTCTTGGCGAGATCCCCGATCTCAACTCGATGAAGGCGGAGTTGTTCGTGCTCGAAGCGGATGCCGCCGGCCTCGCGGTCGGACAGAAGGCGAATGTCGCGCTCGAGTCGGATCGATCGAAAGTGTTTTCGGGAAAAGTGACGCAGGTCGACAAGCTCGCGCGTCCGCGATTTCGCGGCGTACCGGTGCAGTACTTCGGCGTGACGGTGATGCTCGACAAGACCGATCCGATCGTGATGAAGCCGGGCGCGCGCGTTCGCGCAGTGCTCGAGATCGAGAGTCGCAACAACGTGTTCTCGATCCCGCGACAGGCGCTCTTCGAAAAAGAGGGGAAGAAGCTCGTCTATCGGCAGCGAGGCGACAAATTCGAACCTGTCCCCGTCGAGATCGCGACGTCTTCGCC
>DATBSF010000447.1:0-3597 GCA_036559905.1 Thermoanaerobaculia bacterium
TCGGCGAGCGAGATGAGCGATTCGCTGACGATTCTTTCGGACGCGATCCGCAGTCTGGATGAGGAAGTGCGGAAGTTCCGAGTTCGCGGATGAGCGCGCGCAACCTCCGCTTCATCGCGTTTCGGACCGGCCCGGAGACATTCCTCATCGACATCATGGCCGTGCGGCAGATCGTGATGGCCGGCAAATCGACGAGCGTGCCGACCGCGCCGTCATTCATCGAAGGTGTGATCGTCTTTCGCAACGAGGTGATTCCGGTGGTCGACGTTCACGCGCGTCTCTACCCGAAACGCGAGCATGCCGCCGATCAACCATTGGTCCTGTTGACGCACACCACGGCCGGCGTGATCGGCCTGAAAGTCGACGAAGTGCGCCGCATCGTCACGCTGGGCAGCGAGGAGTTGCTCCCCGCGCCGGCGATGGTGCGCGGCATTCGCGGGGAATTTCTGGTCGCGATCGCCCAGCAGAATGAGGAGATTTTCCTCGTGCTCGACATCAACAGTCTTCTGACAGCGGACGAGCAGCGCGAGCTTCGGGCGGCCTCGCTTTCCTAGTATTCTTCAACGGTGTTCGCGCGCACGCGCCTTCTGCAGCTGACCGAGGCGATGAAGGGGAAGCTGGTGGTGGTGTATGGCGACATCGTCGCCGATCGTTTCGTGTACGGGACTCCGAAGCGCATCTCGCGCGAAGCGCCGGTCCTCATCCTCCGCCAATACCGCGACGACGTCCTCCTCGGCGGCGGCGGCAATGCCATCAACAATATTCTCTCGTTAGGCGGGTGGCCGATTCCTGTTTCCGTGCTGGGCCGCGATGCGCACGGCGATCAGCTCGTCGAGAAAATGACTGCGCAGGGAATCGATTGCGGCGGAATCCTCCGCGTCGATCGCTACAACACCCCCACGAAAGTCCGCATCCTCGGCGGATTTCCCCACAGCGCGCGGCAGCAGATCGTGCGATACGACATCGAAGACACCTTCGAGGTCGCGGAGGACGAATCGCAGGCTTTCGCAGCGCTGCTGCGCGATCAGATGAGCACCTGCCACGCGGCGCTCATCAGCGACTACGGATATGGCGTCGTGACGCCGACGCTGGCCTCGAATCTGACCGCCTTCGCGCTGCGCAAGCCGGTGACGCTCGACTCGCGCTACAACCTTTTGCGATATCCCGATGTCTCGGCCGCGACGCCGAATGAAGACGAAGCGGCGCTGGCGGCCGGGATCTCGCTTTACGACGACGGCGACGATCGCATCCACGAAGTCGCCGCCGCGCTGCAGCAGAGTCTCGATTGCGAGGCGGTGCTGATCACGCGAGGAAGCCGCGGGATGGCGCTGTTCGAGAAGGACGGGCGCGAGCCGATCTTCATTCCGGTGTACGGGACCGATCAGGTGGCCGACGTCACCGGCGCCGGCGACACCGTGATCGCAACATTCACCCTCGCTCTTGCCGCGGGTGCGTCGTATGCCGAGGCGGCCAAGCTCGCGAATTATGGGGGGGGAATCGTCGTGATGAAGATGGGAACGGCCACCGTGTCGAACGAAGAGCTGCGACACGCGATCGAGCGCGACGAAGAATTGAAGGGATAAACGGATGCTGTTTCTCGCCTTGCTCTTCGCTAGTGTGACCGCCGAGGAAATGACAGCGCTGCAGGCGGCGATCGCTCGCGATGGCATCCGTCCGGCGTGGATCGAGGCATCGCGGGAGCAAAGTTTCGGAGGAATTGAGCTGGTGAGCGCGCGCGTGTTTCTCGAGGCGCACCTCACCGCCCCTGACGTTTGTCGTGCCACCGAGATCCCCTACGGCTTCGATCACGCCTGGACGAAGATCGGCGATGCGCAACACTACGCAGTCGTGCAATCCCATGAGGTCTGTGCGGCCATGCGCAATCCCGGGAAGCGGATTGCGATTCGCGGACCTCTGAACGATGCCGACCTGCGAAACATCATTGCGGCGATTCGTGCCGCCCGCCGCGTTCCTTCACCGCAGACGCGCGTGACGCATCCGGACGGCTCGACTTCGATTGTTGAACCGGTGGAAGCGTTTCCGAGTGTCGAGCGGAAGAACGCGATCGGCCTGATCGAAATGGAAGGCGACTGCGCGCGCGTGACGACGAGCCGCCGTTCGGGAGCTGGTCAGGAAGTGAGGCTCTGCAAGCTGCGCGGGGTCTGGATGATCACGGGCGTCGACGATTGGGTCGCATGAACGCTCCGATCCTGACCGAAACGGAATTGCTCCAGCGCGTCGTGCACGACGAGCGGGCGGCGGGAAAAACGATCGCGTTCGCGAACGGCGTATTCGATGTGCTGCATGTCGGACACGTTCGCTATCTGCAGGAGGCGTCGAAGGAGGCGGACATCCTGATCGTCGGCGTCAACGGCGATGCATCCGTCCGCACGTTGAAAGGCGAGGGACGTCCGCTCAACAACGAACGCGAACGCGCGGAGCTGGTCTCGGCGATTCGGGGAGTCTCGTACGTGACGATCTTTCATGACAGCAGTCCGGCGCGATTGATCGCGGTGCTGAAGCCGGACGTGCACTGCAAAGGAACGGATTACACCGCCGAGAGCGTGCCGGAGCGCGAAGTGGTGCTGGCGTACGGCGGACGGATCGCGATCGTCGGCGACCCGAAGGAGCACTCAACCACCGACATCCTTCGAAGAATGCGAAACGATGAACGATGAAAGATGGACGATGAACGAGCGGCAGGGTTCATCGTTCAACGTTCATCGTTCATCGTTGCTCGTTATTCGCCTCTCCGCGTTCGGCGACGTCATCCACACCATTCCGGCGGTCGTCGCGCTGCGTCCGCACTACGACATCGAATGGGCCGTGCGTCCCGCCTATCGGCAGATCGTCGAGAGCGTCGCCGGTGTTCGCGCGATTTCGCCTTCGTGGGGAAACCTGCGCCGCGATCACGATCTCGTCGTCGACTTTCAAGGTCTGATCAAGTCGGCGGTGCTCGCGCGCATTTCGGGCGCACGCGAGCGCTACGGCTTCGCGCGCGAATTCATCCGCGAGAAACCCGCGTCGTGGTTCATGAATCGACACGTGAAGATCGATCCGGCAACGCACGTCGTCGAATGGAATCTTCAACTCGCCCGAGCGCTCGCGCCGGACGTGACCATGCCGCGCGTCGATTTCTCGCCGTTCGCCGCCGACGCGCCGCATGGTTTCGAGGGCCGCATCGTTCTGATTCCGTCCGCCGGGCGGCCGGAAAAGGAATGGCCAATCGAACGTTTCAGCGAACTGGCGAAGCAGATCGGATCGAAGGCGCTCGTGATCTGGGGCCCCGGCGAGCGCGAGCGCGCCGCGCAAATTGGCGCTGAGCTCGCGCCGCCAACAAATCTGCGCGAGCTGGCGCGAGTTCTGCGAGACGCATCCCTCGTGATCGGCGGCGACACCGGCCCTCTGCACCTGGCGGCGGCCCTCGGCACTCGCGTCGTCGGGCTGTACGGCCCGACGAATCCGAAACGCAACGGACCGTACGGGCAACTCGAGAATTGTGTCGAGGCGTTCACGACAACGAAATCGATGTCAGATATTAGTGTTGATAACATATTACGTAAATTGATATGAAGTGGCTCATGGTCGCAATACTCG